>CAXTHU010000111.1:0-9146 GCA_964244125.1 uncultured Sphingomonadaceae bacterium | reverse complement strand
TGTAGCGCATGGAACATCCCTTTTATGGTGGTGATATTCCTCCTGCGCCCGGCCGCCGGCACATCTCGTCAGCCCCGGGGGGAGAAGCGGACGGTGCGCCGGTTCGGCCAGACCAGAGCATACTGGCGCGCTGGTTTTGCCGGAATATTGCACGTCTGTTACGAAACATTGCCAAGGCGGCGCGTCGACGCCGTCCGCCTCAGTCCGCGACCTCGGCGTCCAGCCCGTAGGCGGTGTGCAGCACGCGCACCGCCAGTTCGACGTAATCCTCCTCGATCAGCACCGAGACCTTGATCTCGGAGGTGGCGATGGCCTGGATGTTGATGCCGCGGTCGGCCAGCGCCTTGAACATCGTCGCGGCGACGCCGGCGTGGCTGCGCATCCCCACCCCCACGACCGAGATCTTGGCGACCTTCGTGTCGTGGTTGACCGCGCCGTAGCCGATCGCGTCCCGCGCGGCCGCCAGCACGTCGAGCGAGCGGGCGAGTTCGGCGCCCGGCACGGTGAAGGTCACGTCGGTCGATCCGGTCTCGTGGGCGACGTTCTGGACGATCATGTCGACGTTGATGCCCGCCTCCGCCAGCGGCCCGAAGATGGACGACACCGCGCCGGGCCGGTCGGGCACCGCGACCAGCGTGATCTTGGCCTCGTTGCGGTCATAGGCGATGCCGGTGATGAGCTGGCGTTCCACTTGTCCCTCCTCGATCTCATGCTCGCCGACCACGAAGGTGCCGTCGGCCGGCGGCAGGTCCGGATCGCCGAAGGAGGACAGCACCTGCACCCGCACCCCCTCCTTCATGGCGAGGCCGACCGAGCGCGTCTGGAGCACCTTGGCGCCGACCGAGGCCAGCTCCAGCATCTCCTCATAGGTGATCTTGGCGATCTTGCGCGCGCGCGGCACGATGCGCGGGTCGGTGGTGTAGACGCCGTCGACGTCGGTATAGATGTCGCAGCGGTCGGCCTTCATCGCCGCCGCGACGGCGACCGCGCTGGTGTCCGACCCGCCGCGCCCCAGCGTCGTCACCCGGCCGCCGTCGTCCACCCCCTGGAAGCCGGGGATCACCGCCACCACGCCCTCGGCCAGCGCCGCGTCGAGCGCCGCGGTGTCGATCGTCGCGATGCGCGCGGCGGCATGCGCGTCGCTGGTGTGGATCGGCAGCTGCCAGCCGAGCCAGCTGCGTGCCGGCACCCCCATCCCCTGGAGGACGATGGCGAGCAGGCCGCTCGTCACCTGTTCGCCGGCCGCCACCACCACGTCATATTCGCGCGGATCGTAGAGCGGGCTGGCCTCCCGGCAGAAGCCGACCAGCCGGTCCGTCTCCCCGGCCATGGCCGAGACGACGACGGCGACCTGATTGCCGGCGGCGACCTCGCGCTTGACGTGGGCGGCGACGATGCGGATGCGGGCGATGCCGGCCATCGACGTGCCGCCGAACTTCATCACGATGCGGGCCATGGCTGATCCCGAAAGAATGGGGTCTCTGAACGATATTGCGGTGGAGGGCGGGCGCCGGGTAACGGAGGCGGCCTGATAGGAGCGGCCCCGGATGAACGCAAGCATGGCGCCCGCGCCGACGATCGATCCGGCCCAGGCGGCGCATTTCGGCCGGCTGGCGGCGGACTGGTGGGACCCGAAGGGGTCGTCGGCGATGCTCCACCGGCTGAACCCGGCGCGGCTCGGCTATGTCCGGCGGATGGCGGACGGCCATTGGGGCACGCCGGCGTCGGCGCGGCGGCCGCTCATGGGGCGCCGCGCGCTCGACGTCGGCTGCGGCGCCGGGCTGCTCGCCGAGCCGCTGGCGCGGCTGGGCGCGGAGGTGACCGGGCTGGACGCCGCGCCGGAGAACGTCGCCGCCGCCGCCGCCCACGCCGCCGGCCAGCGCCTGCGCATCGATTACCGCGCCGGCGGGATCGAGGCGCTGGGCGCCGGGGAACGCTTCGACCTCGTCGTGTCGCTGGAGGTGATCGAGCATGTCGCCGATCCCGCCGGCTTCGTCGCCGGGTTGGCCGGCGCGCTGGCCGACGGCGGCCTGCTGATCCTCTCCACCCCCAACCGCACCGCGCTCTCCCGCCTCGCCCTCATCATCGTGGGGGAGGGGCTGGGGCTGGTGCCGCGCGGCACCCACGACTGGCACCGCTTCCTGACGCCGGAGGACATGACCGCGCTGGTCGAGGGGCAGGGGCTGCGGGTGACGGACGTGACCGGGCTGTCGCTGTCGCCGTCGCGCGGGTTCATGCTGTCGGAGAATACCGCGCTCGATTATCTGATGGCGGCGGTGCGGCCATGACCGCCGGGACGCCGATCGCGCGGGCGGCGCGGTTCTCCTACAAGATCGGCCGGATGGCGGCGTTCCGCGATCGGCCGCGGCTTGGCCATGCCCTGTTCCGGACGGCCGCCCTGCTCGATCCGGGCCATCGCGGTGCCCGGCGCGAGATCGACAAGCGCAGCCGCCGCGCGCCCGGCGATCCCTGGTCACTGAACGAGGTGATCCTCGGCACCATGGGCCAGTGCAATGCGTCCTGCATCCACTGCCCGACCAACAAGATCGTCACCGACCACGTGCCGCGCACGCCGATGCCGATGCCGATCTTCGAGAAGATCGTCCACGGCATCGCCGACAGCAAGCTAGCCGTCACCGGGCAGATCGGCTTCGGCCTGCATGGCGACGGCCTGCTCGATCCGCACGTCGTCGCGCGGGCGCGGCTGATCGCCGACGTGCTGCCGGACGTGCCGATCGGCGTCACCACGAACGCCGCCGCCTTCAACCTGAAGCGGCACGGCGCGCTGGCCGACACCGTCTGGTCGTTCACGATCCACTGCGAATCGCTCCGCCCAGACGTCTATGACGGGTTGATGGCGCCGCTCCGGGCCAAGAACGTCTTTCCAAAATATCGCCAGATGCTCGACGCCTTTCCCGGCAAGATCAGGGTCAGCGTACCGGTCAGCCGACGCAATCGCGACGAGCTGCCCGCCATCCGGGACTGGTTCATGGGGCAGGGCGCGTGCGAGGTGGTCTTCGACCCGCTGGCCAGCCGCTGCGTCGACGATGCGACGATCTTCGACGGACTGGCGCTGGCGCCACAGCCGATTCGCTGTCGCTCGGACGTGCTCGACACCCTCGTCGTCGACAGCGACGGGCTGGTGCTGGGCTGCTGCCAGGATTTCCAGCGGATCGAGCCGGTCGGCGACCTGGCGCGCGAGGGCTTCGCCGAGACGCTCGCCTCGCTCCGCCGTCACGGCTTCGGCGCGAAGCTGGATGCCGGCGCGCATGAGACGATGCCGACATGCAGCAAATGCCGTGGCGACATCCGGACGCCGCAATTTCCGTTCGACCATGCCTAGGTGGCGCGCCGCCTGACGGGACGCCGCCCGTCCGCCTTAATGGTCCGGCAAGACCTCCGTGCCATACCGGTGTCATGGAACATTGGTCCCCCAGCGAAGCCCGCACCGACGAGACGCCCGGCCCGCGCGATGCGTGGGTGGCGTGGCTGATGCATTCGCCGGTGAACGAGGTGCAACCCGACGGGCCGCGCACGCGCGACTGGACGGGGGCGGTGATGATCGCCGGCGTCGTCGTGTTCTGGACGGCCACCGCGACGGCGGCCTGGCGCGCCTTCGCCTGACGATCGGGCCCGGTTCCGGGGCGGGATTCAAGCTGCTACAGCGCGGCCATGCAGCCCTTCCACCTCGCCTTCGTCGTCGATGACCTTGCCGCGGCGCGCGCCTTCTACGGCGGCGTGCTGGGCTGCGCGGAGGGGCGGAGCGATGCACGGTGGGTCGATTTCGACCTTTACGGCCACCAGATCGTCGCTCACCTGTCGGAACGGCCGCGCGACGTCGCCGCCAATCCGGTCGATGGCCACGACGTGCCGGTGCCCCATTTCGGCATCGTGCTCGGATGGGAGGCTTTTCGCGCGCTGGCCGGCCGGATCGAGGCCGCCGGCATCCCCTTCGGCATCGCCCCCCACGTCCGCTTCGCCGGCCAGCCGGGCGAGCAGGCGACGATGTTCTTCCGCGATCCGGCCGGCAACGCACTGGAATTCAAGGCCTTTCTCGACCCGGCGCAGATCTTCGCGCGCTAGGCTCTTGTCGGATACCGTCCAACCCAAGCATGGCCGCACCCGGTAAGGTTGCTTCAGTCCCGCTCCGCCAGGGGCAGCATCCGGGCCAGTATCGTGTCGCGCAGGAGGAAATGGTGGCGCAGCGCGGCCGCCGCGTGGCCGACTGCGAGCGCCAGGAGCAGCCAGCCGAGGTACAGGTGGCCGCCGCCCGACAGGCCGACGATCGCGTCACCCTTCGTCACCGCGAACTTCGGCACGGCGAACAGCCCGAACCAGTCGAGCGGGTATTTCCCCGCCGACGACATGATCCAGCCGGTGAGCGGCATCAGGATCATGAGGACGTAGAGCAGCCAGTGGACCCCATGCGCCACTCCCTGCTCGGCCCCGCCAACGTCGCGCGGCAGCGGCGGCGGCCGGTGCGTCAGCCGCCAGCCGAGCCGGACGAGGCTGAGCGCCAGCACCGTCAGCCCGATCGACTTGTGCAGCGGGATCGCCTGCCACCCGGCCGCCGCCTCGAGCCGTTCGTGCAGCAGCCCGAGCGCCAGGTTGACGAAGATCAGCCCGCCGATCACCCAGTGCAGCGCGATCGCGACGCCGTGATAGCGTCGCGCCGCGCCGCCGCCGTCGGCTTCGATGGATCGGAGTGCGGTCATCTTCGGTCCTCGGCCGGGGCGTGGACGGCGAGCCTATGCCGCATCGCCCGCTTCGCCAAGCGCCTTCCTATCCCGCCGCCGCCACGCGCCACACCCGGTTGCCGACATCGTCCGCCACCAGCAGGCCGCCGCGCGTGTCCACGACCACGCCGACCGGGCGACCCCGCGCCGTGTCGTCCTTGCCGAGGAAGCCGGTGAGGACGTCGACCGGCTTGCCCGCGGGCTTGCCGCCGGCGAAGGGGACGAAGATCACCTTGTAGCCGGAGAAGGGCTTGCGGTTCCACGATCCGTGCTGGCCGATGAAGGCGCCGCTGGCGAATTGCGGCCCCAGCTTCGCGCCGTCGGCGAAGGCGAGGCCGAGCGAGGCGGTATGCGGCCCGAGCGCATAGTCGGGGACGGTGACATTCTCCAGGTTGGCCGGGCGCGGGTCCTTCACGCGGGCATCGGCATGCTCGCCGTAATAGGTCCACGGCCAGCCGTAGAAGCCGCCGAACTGCACGCTGGTGAGATAGTCGGGGACCAGGTCGCCGCCCAGTTCGTCGCGTTCGTTGGCGACGGTCCACAACACGTCGGTGCCCGGCGCCCAGCCCATGCCGTTGGGGTTGCGCAGGCCGCCGGCGAAGATGCGGTGGCGGCCGGTCTTCACGTCGATCTCCCAGATGGCGGCGCGGCCCGTCTCTGCGGCGATGCCGTTCTCGCCGACGTTGGAGTTGGAGCCGACGGTGGCATAGAGCTTCGTCCCGTCGGCGCTGGCGATGACGTTCTTGGTCCAGTGATGGTTGATCGTGCCGGCCGGCAGGTCGACCACCTTGCGCGGCTGCGCGGTGATCCGCGTCTCGCCGGCCTTGTAGGGGAAGGCGAGGATGGCGTCGGTGTCCGCGACGTAGAGCGTGTCGCCGACCAGCGCCATGCCGAAGGGCGAGTTGAGGCCGGTCAGGAACACCGAGCGGCTCTCCGCCACGCCGTCGCCGTCCGCATCGCGCAGCAGGGTGATGCGGTTGGCCGACTTGCGCGTGCCGGATCCGGCCTTCTTCATGAACATCTTCTGGAACCATGCCCGGATGCCCTTGCCGTCGTCGGGCTTGGGCGGCGCGTCCGTCTCGGCCACCAGCACGTCGCCGTCGGGCAGCGCCAGCAGCCAGCGGGGATGATCCAGCCCGGCGGCGAAGTCGGTGACGGCGAGGCCCGGCGCCGGGGTCGGCCTGGCATTTCCGCTCCACCCCACCGCATCGGCGACGTGGACGGTGGGGATGAGCGATTTCGACGGCTCGGGCAGCGCCGGCTTCGGCCCGAAGCCGTCCGCGACCGACAGCTTGGCGTTGTTGCCGCAGCCGGCGAGGAGGAGGGCGGTGGTGGCGAGGGCGATGCGACGCATGGGGTCAGTTCTCCGGTCCGGCGTGGCCACGCCGTCGCGGGCACAACCTCAATCCGCCTCGACGGGTTCCGCGATCGGCGGGTGGAGGCGCAGCCGCACGACGCGGCGCGCGTCGCCCTGCGTCACCTCCAGCCGCCAGCCGCTGTCGTGGCGCACCGTCTCGCCGGGCTGCGGGACATGGCCGGCAAGCACCGAGGCGAGGCCGCCGAGCGTATCGACATCCTCGGCCACCTCGGCCAGCCGCGGGTCGATCTCGGCCGCGACATCGTCCAGCTCGGCGCGGGCATCGGCGTCCCACATGCCGTCCTCCAGCGCCACGAGCAGCGCCACCGCCTCCTCGTCATGCTCGTCCTCGATCTCGCCGACGATCTCCTCGACCAGATCCTCGATCGAGACGAGGCCTTCGGTGCCGCTATATTCGTTCAGCACGACGGCCAGATGCGTCCGCGTCGCGCGCATCTCGGCCAGCAGGTCCAGCACGCCCATCGATTCGGGGACGTAGCGCGGCTCGCGGATCAGCGGCGCGACCGTCGCCGGCGGATCGCCCCGCCCGGCCAGGATGGCGAACACGTCCTTGATGTGGATCATGCCGATCACCTGGTCGAGATCGTCGCGATAGACCGGCAGGCGGCTGTGGCCGGCATCGGCGAAGGCATCGACCAGCCCGGCGAAGTCGATCGTCTCGGCCACCGCGACGATATCGCCGCGCGGCACGGCGACGTCGCGCACGGTGCGCTCGCCGAAATGGAGGAGGTTGCGCAGCATGGTGCGCTCGACCGCCGACAGGTCGCCGGCGCGCGGCGGGGCGGTGTCGCCGTCCTCCTCCTCGATCGCCTCCTCGATCCGGTCGCGCAAGCTCGGCTCCGCCTCGTCGCCGAAGAGCAGCCCCCGCAATCCCGCCCACAGGCGTCCGCCGCCCGTCTCGGCGGCGCGGCTACTGGAATCGTCTGGCATGGCGTCCTGTGCGGGGTAGGTGAGACGCCATCATAGCGGGGGGTGCGAGGCGAAGTCGAGGGCGTGCCTCGACCGCGCCGGCATGGACGGACCATGATCGAATCCATAAGCACCCGCCCCATGCCCGCCCCCACCCACGACGCGATCATCCTCGGCGCCGGCGGGGCCGGCCTCATGTGCGCGGGGGTCGCGGGACAGCGGGGGCGGCGCGTCGTGGTGGTCGACCATGCCGACCGGCCGGGAAACAAGATCCTGATCTCCGGCGGCGGGCGGTGCAACTTCACCAATCTCGGCACCGCGCCGGACCGTTTCCTGTCCGCCAACCCGCACTTCGCCAAATCCGCCCTCGGCCGCTATACGCCCCGGGACTTCGTCGAGCTGGTCGACCGCCACGGCATCGCCTGGCACGCGAAGACGCTGGGCCAACTGTTCTGCGACGGCCCGGCCAGGCAGATCGTCGCCATGCTGATGGACGAATGCGCCGCCGGCGCGGTGGATTTCCGCTTCGGCCGGCCGGTGGCGCAGGTGGATCATGGCGACGGGCTGTTCCGCGTCGACGCCGGCGGCGAGACGCTGGTCGCCGCCGCGCTCGTCATCGCCACCGGCGGGCCGTCGATCCCGAAGATCGGCGCCACCGGCTTCGCCTACGATCTCGCCCGCCGCTTCGGGCTGAAGCTGGTCGAGCCGCGCCCGGCGCTCGTGCCGTTGACGCTGGGCGGCGACGAGGCGCTGTTCCGCAGCCTGTCGGGCGTTTCGGCCGAGGTGGTCGCGCGCGCCGGCGCCGGCCGGTTCCGCGAGGCGGCGCTGTTCACCCATCGCGGCCTGTCCGGCCCGGCGATCCTCCAGATATCGTCCTACTGGCGTCACGGCGACCGGCTGGCGATCGACTTCGCGCCCGATGCCCCGGCCGGGTGGCTGGCGGCGGCGAAGCGCGCGCGGCCGCGTGTCCGCCTGGCGGCGTCGCTGCGCGCGCATCTCCCCGAGCGTCTCGCGGATACCCTCGCCGAGCGGCTGGCGCTCGCCGGAGAGCTGGCCAACCTGCCCGACCGCAGGCTGGCCGAGGCCGAACGGCGGCTTTCCGCCTGGTCCTTCGCCCCCACCGGCACCGAGGGTTTCGCCAAGGCCGAGGTCACCATCGGCGGCATCGCCACCGACGCCCTCTCGCAACGCACGATGATGGCCGCGCGCATGCCCGGACTTTATGCCATCGGCGAGGCGGTCGACGTCACCGGCTGGCTCGGCGGCTATAATTTCCAATGGGCCTGGGCGAGCGGCCGGGCCGCCGGACAGGCGCTTTGAACGGCCACCGTTCATCCCGCTTAGCAACCGGCCGTCCATCCGATTGACAACCGCCCGTCCATCCCGAGCGAGGCGTTCTGCGGCGTGCGCTGAAGGACGTGCCCCGACTTCGCTCGTCATGGACGGAGATTGATACAAGTTTGACTCTTCCCTTGCCTCGGGCGTCACACCGCCCATCTGGAGCGACATGCCCTTTTCAAACCTGCCGCCGCTTCTTTCCCAGGCGCTCGCCGCGCGCGGCTATGCCGCCCCCACCCCCGTCCAGGCCGCCGTGCTGGAGGACGGGGCGGTCGGCCGCGACCTCGTCGTCTCGGCGCAGACCGGCTCGGGCAAGACGGTCGCCTTCGGCCTCGCCATGGCGGCCGAGCTGCTCGACGGGGACGGCCGGCTGGCGCGCCCCGCCGCCCCGCTCGCCCTCGTCATCGCGCCGACGCGCGAGCTGGCGCTGCAGGTCAGCCGCGAACTCGTCTGGCTGTTCGCCGAGGCCGGCGGGCGCGTCGCCACCTGCGTCGGCGGGATGGACCCGTCCAAGGAACGCCGCGCGCTCTCCCACGGCAGCCACATCGTCGTCGGCACGCCGGGGCGCCTGCGCGATCATCTCGAACGCGGCGCGATCGACCTGTCGGCCTTGCGCGTCGCCGTCCTGGACGAGGCGGACGAGATGCTCGACATGGGTTTCCGCGAGGATCTGGAACAGATCCTCGACGCGACCCCGGCGGCCCGCCGGACGCTGCTGTTCTCCGCCACCATGCCCAAGCCGATCGTCGCGCTGGCCAAGCGCTACCAGCGCGACGCGCTGCGCA
>CAXTHU010000110.1:0-9217 GCA_964244125.1 uncultured Sphingomonadaceae bacterium | reverse complement strand
CCGTTCGTGATCGAGCCAACTCACCCCTCCCCTTCAGGGGAGGGGCCGGGGGTGGGGCCTGTCCACGAGTGCGGTGGTTGCGGAGAGGCCCCGCCCCAACCCCTCCCCTGAAGGGGAGGGGCTCACGTCGGATCGATCCGATCGCAAACGGCTCTAGTCCCGCGGCCTGCCCAACCAGGCCCCGGCCTTCGCCGGGGGACGAGATGTCCATCACCCCTGCCCCCGCCGCGCCGTCGCGTCGCGGCTGTCGAGGATCGCCTGCCACCAGGCGCGGTTGTCGAGATACCAGCGGACCGTGCGGGCGATGCCCTCCTCGAAACCCAAACCCGGCTGCCAGCCAAGCTCGGCCTTTATCTTGGTCGCATCGATCGCATAGCGCTGGTCGTGCCCCGGCCGGTCGGCGACGAAGGTGATCTGTTCGGCATAGGAGCGCGCGTCGGACCTCGGCCGCATCTCGTCGAGGGCGGCGCAGATGGCGCGGACCACGTCGATGTTCCGCCGTTCGGCATTGCCGCCGACATTGTAGGTTTCGAGCGGCGCGCCGCGTTCGAACACCGCGCGCAGCGCCTTCGCGTGATCCTCGACGAACAGCCAGTCGCGCACGTTCGATCCGTCGCCATAGACCGGCAACGTCTCGCCCATCAGCGCCTTGATGATGACCAGCGGGATCAGCTTTTCGGGGAAGTGGTAGGGGCCGTAATTGTTCGAGCAGTTCGTCACCAGCACCGGCAGGCCATAGGTATGGCCCCAAGCGCGGACGAGATGGTCGGAACCGGCCTTGGACGCCGAATAGGGCGAGCGCGGATCATAGGGCGTCGTCTCGGTGAAGAGGCCGTCCTCGCCCAGCGAGCCGAACACCTCGTCGGTCGAGATGTGGTGGAAGCGGAAGGCGGCCTTGCCCCCCTCGTCCAGCCCGCGCCAATGGCCCAGCGCCTGTTGCAGCATGGTGAAGGTGCCGACGAGATTGGTCCGGACGAACTCGCCCGGCCCGTCGATCGAGCGATCGACATGGCTCTCGGCGGCCAGATGCGCCACCACCTCGGGGCGGAAATCGGCGAACAGGCTGGCGACGATCTCCGCGTCGCAGATGTCGCCCTGGACGAAACGGTGCCGGTCGCTCGTCATCGCGGCGCCCAGCGAGGCGAGGTTGCCGGCATAGGTCAGCTTGTCGAAGGTCAGCACCTCGTGGTCGCTGTCCGCGATCAGGTGGCGGACCAGTGCCGAGCCGATGAAGCCGGCGCCGCCGGTGACGAGGATGCGCAAGGGTCAGGCTCCTTCGATGCCGTCGAGCGGCCGGCCGTCATAGGCGAAGGGGCTGTCGAACCCGTTAAGCGCCGGCAGCAGATGATCCTTGGCCGACAGCGTCGGGCCGTCCGCCGGCAGCGGCCAGTCGATCGCGAGCGCCGGATCGCTCCAGATCACGCCGCCGTCGCAATCGGGCGCGTAGACGTCCGACACCTTGTAGGCGACGATCGTGTCGGGGACGAGGGTGACGAAGGCGTGGCCGAAGCCGACCGGCACGAACAGCTGCCGGCCGTTGTCGGCGGAAAGCTCGGCCTGCACCGCCCTGCCGTAGGTCGGCGAGCCGGCGCGCAGATCGACGGCATAGTCGACGATCGCGCCGGCGACGCAGCGGACGAGCTTGGCCTGGGCGTGGGGCGGGCGCTGGAAATGGATGCCGCGGATGGTGCCGGGGCGCAGCGAACGCGATTCGTTGTCCTGGACGAAGCGGCAGTCGATCCCCGCCGCCGCCCACCGCGCCTCGACCCAGGTCTCGGTGAAGGCGCCGCGATCGTCGGCGAAGCGCCGCGTCGCGATCAGCTTGACTGGACTGGCCACCCGTTCCCCCTCGCGTTCATCGCCGCCGACGGCGTTCGCCCGATATCGCGGCCAAGATCAACCCCGTTCGGTCCTTGACGCCCCGCGCGTCCGCGCGACGGCGACACGATTCCGCTCGCAAATCGGCGGCATCTGGCGGATAGGCGGGGAAAGACCGCGTATTAGCGGCGAGGAAGGGTAGTCAGCACTTGGCGTCACAATCCGTCGATCGCCGCCGTTCCCGGCCACGGGAACTCCATCGGGACATGCGGGCGCGGGTGTCCGATTACGGCCGCGAGGTGATCGAGACGGAGGCGGCGGCGCTGTCGCTGCTGACCGATTCGCTCGACGAAGCCTTCATCGCGGCGGTCGAGATGATCCTGGCGGTCGATGGCCGAATCGTCGTGTCCGGCATGGGCAAATCCGGCCATATCGGCCGCAAGTTCGCCGCCACCCTGGCCTCGACCGGATCGCCGGCGCTGTTCGTCCACCCGGCCGAGGCGAGCCATGGCGACCTCGGCATGCTGGTGCGCGGCGACCTGCTGATCGTGCTGTCCAACTCGGGCGCGACGATCGAGCTGCGGCCGATCATGCGTCATGCCCGATCGCTCGACGTGCCGGTCGTCGCCATCGCCTCCAACCTCCGCTCCCCCGTCATGCGCGACGCCGACGTGCGGATCCTGCTGCCCGAGGCGCGCGAGGCCTGCCCGGCCAACATCGCCCCGACCACCTCGACCGTCCTCATGCTGGCGATCGGCGACGCGCTGGCCATCGCCGCCATGCGCGAGAGGGGCGTGTCGCGCGACGGGTTGCAGGCGCTCCACCCCGGCGGCAATATCGGGCTGAGGCTGAAGCCGGTCGCGACGTTGATGCATCCGGCTCCCGGCCTGCCGCTGGTCGGCCCGGACGCGGCGATGCACGACGTCATCGTCACCATGACGACGGCCAGCTTCGGGGTGGCCGGCGTGATCGACGGCGACGGCCGGCTGCTCGGCGTCATCACCGACGGCGATCTGCGCCGCCATGTCGACGCGCTGCTGTCGATGACCGCCGAACAGGTGATGACCACCCATCCGGTGACGGTGCCGGCCGACAGCTATGCCGAGGATGCGCTGGCGCTGATGAAGGCGAAGCGGATCACCTCGCTGTTCGTCACCGGCGGCCGCGAGGGCGAGGCGGAGCGGCCGGTCGGCCTGGTCCACGTCCACGATTTCCTGCGGCTGGGCCTCGTCTGAGCGGGGGCGTGACGCCGCGTTTCGCCATCGTCGTGCCCGCGCGCTTCGCGTCGAGCCGCTACCCCGGCAAGCCGCTGGTGCCGCTGGCGGGCGCCACGGGGATGGCCAAGCCGCTCATCCGACGATCGCACGAAGCCGCCGCCGCCGTGCCCGGCTGCGCGGCGGTGGTGGTCGCGACCGACGACGATCGCATCGCCGAAGCCGCGCGCGGTTTCGGCGCGACGGTCGCGATGACGCCGGCATCCTGCGCCAACGGGACGGAGCGCTGCGCCGCCGCGCTCGACGCGATCCCGGGCGACATCGACGTCGTCGTGAACCTCCAGGGCGACGCCCCGCTCACCCCGCCCTGGTTCGTCGCGGCGATCGTCGCGCGGCTGGCGGCGGACGCATCGGCGGCGATGGCGACGCCGGCGGTGCGCGCCGGCCCCGCCATCCATCGCCGCCTGCTGGACGACCAGCGGGCGGCCCGTGTCGGCGGCACCTGCGTGGTGACGGCGGCGGACGGCCGCGCGCTCTATTTCTCCAAGGCCGTCATCCCGCACGTCCCGCCCGCGCGCCTCGGCGATCCGGCGCTGCCGGTGTTCCTGCATGTCGGCGCCTATGCCTATCGCCGCGCCGCGCTCGCGTCCTACGCCGCCCATCCCGAATCCGCGCTGGAGCGGCTGGAAGGGCTGGAGCAGCTCCGCTTCCTCGACATGGGCGCGGCTGTTTCCGTGGTGGAGGTGGACGCGCGCGGGCGCGACGTATGGGAGCTGAACAACCCGGAGGATGTCGCGCCGATCGAAGCGGCGCTGAGGGCGTTGGGGATCGCGTGATCGGCCCCCTTCCCTGGACAGGGAGGGGGTCAGGCAGGTGACGCCGCCCCAAACCGCGCCTAAGGAGCCCCGATGACCATGTTGTGCGGGCGGGCGATCGGGCTCGGCGAACCGCTCTTCCTCATCGCCGGGCCTTGCGTGATCGAAAGCGAGGCGCTGGCGCTCGCCGTCGCCGAAAGGCTGCGCGCGCTGGCCGACGAGACCGGCATCCTGCTCGTCTACAAATCCAGTTTCGACAAGGCGAACCGATCGTCCAACGCCTCCTTCCGCGGCCCCGGCATGGACGAGGGCCTGCGCATCCTGGAGAAGGTGCGGGCGGAGACCGGGCTGCCGGTGCTGACCGACGTCCATGAGAGCGCGCAGGTCGGCGCCGTCGCCCAGGTCGTCGACATGCTCCAGACGCCCGCCTTCCTCGCCCGCCAGACCGATCTGATCGAGGCGGTCGCCGCCTCCGGCAAGCCGGCCAACATCAAGAAGGCGCAGTTCATGGCGCCGGGCGACATGGCCCATGTCGTCGCCAAGGCGCGCGATGCCGCCGCCGCCGCCGGCATGCCCCAGCCGGTGCTGACGGTGGCCGATCGCGGCACCTCCTTCGGCTACCACAATCTCGTGAGCGACATGCGCGGGCTGGTCGTCATGCGCGGAACCGGCTGCCCGGTGGTGTTCGACGCGACCCATTCGGTCCAGCTGCCCGGCGGCCGGGGGGCGGTGTCGGGCGGGGATCGCGACTATGTGCCGGTGCTGGCGCGCGCCGCCGTCGCGGTCGGGATCGCCGGGCTGTTCGTCGAGACCCACCCCGATCCGGCCGCCGCCCTGTCCGACGGGCCGAACGCCTGGCCGCTCGACCGGCTGCCGGCGCTGCTCCGCCGGCTGCTCGAACTCGACGCGCTGGCCAAGCGCCAGCTGGCGGAGGAAGCGGCGGCATGACGCTGGCCGATAACTTCCTGGCCTTCGTCGCCGGCTTTCCCCGCCGGGCGCGCGGCGACCAGTTCGCGCTGCGCCGGCTCGCCCGATCGCGCCGCATCCGCCTCCAGAACGAAATCCGCCAGGCGACGCAATTCGCCTATATGGGGGGCGGCACGGGGCTGTGCCGCGTCCTCGGCCGCTACAAGATGTATGTCGACACCAACGACGTCGGCCTGTCGTCGCATCTGATGCTGGACGGCTATTGGGAGATGTGGGTCACCGAGGTGCTGGTGTCGCGCCTGGGCGCGGGCATGACGGCGGTCGATGTCGGGGCCAACATCGGGTATTTCACCATGGTGATGGCCGACATGGTCGGGCCGACCGGCGCGGTCCACGCCTTCGAGCCGAACCCCCTCATCGCCCGCCGCCTGGCGCAGAGCGCGCATGTCAACGGCTTCCGCGAGCGGGTGACGCTCCATCCCGAGCCGCTCGGCGCTGAGGAGGGGGGCCGGCACGTCCTCGTGGTCCCGGACAATTATCCCGGCGGCGCGGCGCTGGTGCCGGCGCCCGACGACGCGCCGGAGGCCGAGGTGCTGACGATGCGCCGGCTCGACAGCTATCCCGAACTGCTCGACGCCGACATCGTCAAGATCGACGCCGAGGGCGCCGAGGAAGCCATCTGGCGGGGCATGGCCGGCATCTTCGCGCGCGGCCGGCCGATGACGGTGGTGCTGGAGTTCACCCCCGGCCGCTATGCCGACCCGGCCGCCTTCCTCGCCGCGATCGCGGCCGAGGGCTTCGGCCTTCAGTTCGTCAGCGCCGCAACCAGCCTGCGCCGCGCCCGCCCGGCGGACATATTGGCGCTGCCGGCGCAGATGGACCAGATGCTCGTGCTGACGCGATAGCGCGACCTTTACCGACGGAGAGGGCCGATCCCCTCCACAAGCAGTTCCCCGGCCTATGCCGGGGAACAGTTCGTGTTCGGGTATAGATAATTGCTTTATATCAAACCGCTCTTCGTCACGCCGCCAGCGGGAACCGGAGCAGCCGGTCGGCCACCGGCACCAGCGCCTCCGCCCGTGCCCCCACCGCGCGCAGGATCACCGGGTCGCCGGCGTCCATCCCGCCGGTTAGCGCGCCGAAGGCCGGCAGGATCAGCTTGGCCGGGGTCGCGACGAAGCAGCGGCGCGCCACCCGCCGGCCCTTCACCGTCAGCCGCAGCTTGGGGTGGAAATGGCCCGACAGTTCGGGCCGCGTCTCCGCCCGCTCCGCCTCGTGCCGCAGCACCAGCCCGTCGACCGTCGCCTCGTCCATGATCGACCCGCCGCACGCCGCCGCCCAGCCGCCGCGCGCGGTGGCGGCGTCATGGTTGCCGGTGATCCAGCGCCAGTCGGTCGCGCCGGTCAGCGCGCGTAAGCTCTCGCGCGCGCGGACCGGCAGCCGCTCGCAGCCGTCGCGATCGTGGAAGCTGTCGCCCAGGCACCAGACTTCCCGCGCACCCGTCGCCGCGACCAGCGCGGTGAGGTCCGCCAGCGTCGCCAGCGTGTCGTAGGGCGGCAGCATCTGGCCGGAGCGGGCGAAGAAGCTCGCCTTCTCAAAATGCAGGTCGGCGACCACCAGCGCCTGCCGGGCCGGCCAGAACAGCGCCCCCTCGGCCAGCGCCATCAGCGGCGTTCCCGCGAACGAAAAGCGAACCATGGCCCGCCGCTACACGGACGGGGCAGGCTTTCGCAAGGGGCGGCATCGGCTCGGCGGCGGACTCCACCGGCCGGCCGCAAAGCCTGACCGGCATTAACCCTTCGCTATTCACGGCGGCGGGACACCGGCCCATCAGTGTCGCGGATCACGGGCGGGGAGCCGGAACCAACATGTCGCAACTGCCGAAACATCTGGTCGGTTCCATCCTCGCGGCGGCGCTCCTGCTCGGTGCCGCCCCGGCCTCGGCCCAGGCGTGGCAATGCGCCCCCTTCGCCCGCGTGTTCTCCGGCATCCAGCTGTTCGGCGCGGCGGCCTCCTGGTGGAGCCAGGCGATCGGCCGCTATGCGCAAGGGTCGGTGCCCAGGATCGGCTCGGTGCTGGTGTTCAAGGCGGCCGGCGCGATGCGATCGGGCCATGTCGCCACCGTCAGCCGCATCGTCTCCGACCGCATCATCCAGGTGACCCATGCCAACTGGTCGACGATCGACGGCCGTCGCGGCCAGGTCGAGCGCGACGTCACCGTGGTCGATGCGTCGGCGGCCGGCGACTGGTCGCGGGTCAGGGTATGGTACAAGCCGATCAACGATGTCGGCATCAGGGCCTATCCGGTCTACGGCTTCATCTACGGCGGCGCGAAGGCGGTTAAGGAGGCCGTGGCGGCGGCGGGCGCGCCCCGGCTGGCGCTGGATATGTCGAGCCTCTGAGATGACCCGTCGCTCCGGCCTGCGCCGGGGCGACGATGTGTCCTCAATCCCGCATCGCCTCGGCCGCCAGCGCTTCGGCCTCCACCAGCAGCGCGTCGTCCGCCCCGCCCGTCGCCACCCGCTCGCGGCCGATCAGCACCAGGACGGGCACGGCGAGCGGCGACACGCGGTCGAGCGCGACATGCTCCATCCGCGCCGCCGCCGTGTCGAGCAGGTTGGCCAGGCGGCCGACATCCGTCATCCGCGCCCGCGCATCGTCCCATGCCGCGCGCAGCAGCAGGTGGTCCGGCTCGTAGCGGCGCAGCACGTCGTAGATCAGGTCGGTCGAGAAGGTGACCTGCCGCCCGGTCTTGCGCTTGCCGGGATGCTGCCGCTCGACCAGCCCGCCGATCACCGCCACCTCGCGGAAGGCGCGCTTCAGCAGGTTGGACGACAGCACCCAGTCGACGAACTCGTCCTCCAGTATGTCGGGGGAGAACAGCGCCGCCGGGTCCGTCACCGGCTTCAGCGAGAAGCAGGCGATGGCATAGTCGGAGGCGACGAAGCCGATCGGCTGGAGGCCCGCCGTCTCCATCCGCTTGGTCACCAGCATGCCGAGCGACTGATGCGCGTTCCAGCCCTCGAAGCTGTAGCAGACGAGATAATGCCGCCCCTCGCGCGGGAAGGTCTCGACCAGCAGCCGGTCGGGGGCGGGGAGGACGGAGCGGCGGTCCTGATATTCCAGCCACTCGCGCACGTCGGCCGGGAAGCGCGGCCATTGCGCGCGGTCGTGCAGGAAGCCGCGCACCCGGTCGGCGAGGTTGGTCGACAGCGGCATCCTGGACCCGCCATAGGTCGGGATGCGCGCCGGGCGGGTGGTGGCGCGCACCACCAGGTCGGCCGCGTCCATTCGCTCCACCTCCAGGCTGAGGCCGGCGAAGAAGAAGGTGTCGCCGGGCGCCATCTGCGCGGCGAAGCCCTCCTCCACCTTGCCGAGACCGCGCCCGTTCCTGAACCGGACGGTGAGCATCGTCGCCTCGACGATGATGCCGGCGTTCAGGCGATGCTGCGTGACGAACTTCGGGTGGGCGACGCGCCACAGCCCGTCCTCGCCCTTGGCCAGCCGGCGGAAGCGGTCGTATGCCTTCAGCGCATAGCCGCCGCTCTCGATGAAACCGAGCACCTGGCCGAAACGCTCCGCCGTCAGCGCCGAATAGGGCAGGGCGGATCGCACCTCGGCCAGCATCGCCGCCTCGTCGAACGGCCCGGCGCAGGCACACGCCATAATGTGCTGCGCGAGCACGTCGAGCGCGCCGGGGCGGAACAGGTCGGGGTCGAGTTCACCTGATTCGACCGCGTCCAGCGCGGCGCGGGCTTCGAGATATTCGAAGCGGTTGCCGGGGACGAGGATCGCCTGCGACGGCTCGTCCAGCCGGTGGTTGGCGCGGCCGATCCGCTGGGTCAGCCGCGACGAGCCCTTGGGCGCGCCCATCTGGACGACCAGGTCGACGTCGCCCCAGTCCACCCCCAGATCGAGCGAGGCGGTGGCGACCAGCGCGCGCAGCCGCCCGTCGGCCATCGCCGCCTCCACCTTGCGCCGCGCCTCCTGCGCCAGGCTGCCGTGGTGGATGCCGATCGGCAGCTTCATTTCGTTGACCGCCCACAGATCCTGGAAGATCAGCTCGGCCAGGCTGCGCGTGTTGCAGAAGACCAGCGTGGTGCGGTGCGTCTCGATCTCGGCCATCACTTGCGCTGCGGCATAGCGCCCCGAATGGCCCGACCAGGGGATGCGATCCTCCGGCAGCAAGATGTCGATCACCGCCGGCGCGCCGGGATCGCCCGTGACCAGTGCCACCCGGTCGATATCGCCGTCCGCCGCCAGCCAGGCGCGATAGCCGTCGGGGTCCGCCACCGTCGCCGACAGGGCGGCGCGGCGCAGATCGGGCGCCAGCCGCCCCAGCCGCGCCATGGAGAGCGCGAGCAGGTCGCCGCGCTTGCCGGTGGCGAAGGCATGGACCTCGTCGATGACGATGGTCCTCAGCCCGGCGAACAGCGTCGCGCT
>CAXTHU010000109.1:0-9365 GCA_964244125.1 uncultured Sphingomonadaceae bacterium | reverse complement strand
GGCACCGACGAGACGATCCCGACGCTGGCCGAGATGCTGGCGCTGGTCGCCGGCAGAACGCCGCTGCTGATCGAGCTGAAGGCCGAGCGCGGCCGCGCCGCGCCGCTCTGTCGCGCCGTCGCCGATGCGCTGGCGGGCTATGCCGGCGAGGCGGCGGTGATGGCCTTCGATCCCGCCGTCCCGCGCTGGTTCGCCGCCGCCGCGCCGGGCCGGCCGCGCGGCCTGATCGTCGCGGAGGAGGGGCATGGGGGGCTGCGCGGGCGCATCGGCCGGCGGCTGGCGGTCGCCGTCGCCCGGCCGGATTTCGTCGCGCTCGACATACGCGACCTGCCCTCCGCCTTCGCCCGCCGGATGCGCGCCGCCGGCCGCCCGGTGCTGGCGTGGACGGTGCGCCGCGCGACCGACCGGGCGACGGCGGCGGCCCATGCCGACCAGATCGTCTTCGAGGAGCCGCGCCGGTGACGGATGTCGCGGTGCGCGACGGCGGCGGCGTGGCGGGCGTGCCGGCGGACCAGTGGGACGCCTGCGCCGGCGCGGACAACCCGTTCGTCAGCCACGCCTTCCTCGCCAGCCTGGAGGAATCGGGCAGCGCCACGGCGCGCGCCGGGTGGCAGCCGCTGCCGTTGGTGATCGACGGGCCTGACGGGCGCGCCGCCGCCGTCATGCCGGCCTATGCCAAGAGCCACAGCCAGGGGGAATATGTCTTCGACCACGCCTGGGCCGATGCCTGGGCGCGGGCCGGCGGGAGCTATTATCCCAAGCTCCAGATCGCCGTGCCCTTCTCGCCCGTGCCCGGTCCGCGCCTGCTGACCCGCGATCCCGCGCTGATGCCGGTGCTGATCGCCGGGGCCGAGGCGCTGGTCCGCCGGCACGACCTCTCCTCCGCCCACGCCACCTTCGTCGCGCCCGACCAGATCGCCGCCTTCGAGGCGGCGGGCTGGCTGATCCGGATCGACCGCCAGTTCCACTGGACCAATGACGGCTATGCCGGCTTCGACGACTTCCTCGGCGCGCTCGCCAGCCGCAAGCGCAAGGCGATCCGCAAGGAACGCGCCGCCGCCGCCGCCGGCCTGGAAATCCGCCACCTGACCGGCGATGCGATCGGCAAGGCGGAATGGGACGCCTTCTGGCGCTTCTACCAGGACACGTCGTCGCGCAAATGGGGCCGGCCCTATCTCACCCGCGGCTTCTTCACCCTGCTGGGCGAACGGATGGCCGACCGGCTGCTGCTGGTGCTGGCCTATCGCGGCGGGCGGCCGATCGCGGGGGCGCTGAACCTGATCGGCGGGGACACGCTCTACGGCCGCTATTGGGGCGCGTCGGAGGAGGTGGCGTTCCTCCATTTCGAACTGTGCTACTACCAGGCGATCGACGCCGCCATCGCGCGCGGGCTCGGCACGGTGGAGGCGGGGGCGCAGGGGTCGCACAAGCTGGCGCGCGGCTATCGTCCGACGCCGACCTATTCGGCCCATCATATCCCCGATCCCTCCTTCCGCCGCGCGGTGTCCGGCTATCTCGCCGCCGAACGCGCGGCGGTGACGGACGATATCGAGGCGCTGGACGACATGGCGCCGTTCAGGAAGGGGTAGTGCATAAGCCTCCGTTCGTCCTGAGGAGAGGCTGAGCGAAGTCGAAGCCTCGTCTCGAAGGCATGCTTCGAGACGGCATTTCGACAAGCTCAATGCCTCCTCAGCACGAACGGTTTGCCTGTATCAGATCGTGACCAGCCCCCGCTCCCACGCGACGGCGTGGGCGACGATGGTGTCGAGATCGTCGAGCCCGGGGGTCCAGCCGAACCGCCGCCTTATCTCGCCGGCATCGGCTACCAGCGCGTCCGGATCGCCCGCCCGGCGCGGCTCCAGCCGGCGCGGGATGGCGAGGTTCGTCACGCGGTCGACCGCGTCCAGCACCTCCAGCACCGAAAAGCCCCGGCCGTAGCCGCAGTTGAGCCGGTGGCTGGTCGCCGGATCGGCGATCAGCGCCTCCAGCGCCAGCAGGTGAGCGGCGGCGAGATCGGTGACGTGGATATAGTCGCGCACGCCGGTGCCGTCGGGCGTCGCGAAATCGGTGCCGAACACCGCCACCCCGTCGCGCTTGGCCGTCGCGGCCTCGGCGGCGATCTTGATGAGGTGGGTGGCGCCGGCGGTCGACTGGCCGGAGCGCCCGGCCGGGTCAGCCCCGGCGACGTTGAAATAGCGCAGCGCGCAATAGTTGATCGGGTGGGCGGCGGCGACGTCGGCCAGCATCGCCTCGGTCATCAGCTTGGACATGCCGTAGGGGTTGATCGGCCGCTGCGGCGCATCCTCGCGGATCGGGTTCGTCTCCGGCAGGCCGTAGGTGGCGGCGGTCGAGGAGAAGATGACGTGGCGCACCCCGCCCGCCACCGCCGCCTCGATCAGCGTCCGGCTGGCGGCGGTGTTGTTGCGATAGTATTTGAGCGGATCGGCGACCGATTCCGGCACCACCACCGATCCGGCGAAATGCAGGATCGCGCCGACGCGATGCCCGGCGATCGCGCGCGCCATCGCGTTCATGTCGGCGATGTCGGCCTCGACCAGGGGCACCCCGTCGGGCACGGCGCGGCGGAAGCCGGTGACCAGATTGTCCACCACCACCACCGGCCAGCCGGCGTCGGTCAGCGCCAGCACGGCATGGCTGCCGATATAGCCGGCGCCGCCCGTCACCATGACGGTGAACGGGGCGCCGCGGGTGGCGCTCGACCCCCGGGCGCTCAACCCCGCGCCGCCGTCGGCCGATCGGCATGGCCCCTGCCGGACCCGGTGAACTGTCGTGCCATGATAACCATCTTCGGTCCTCTGTCGCCGATCGGATGAACGAGCCGGTCACCCGCCCGTCCGACGCGGCGTCGGGCGGCGGCATCCGGACGGACGATAGATTCGCTTCGGGCGCGCAACAAGTCGCGTCATGCCGCGTTTGTGACATGCCATGGAAACGGATCGAGAAATCCGTGGCGACTGTGATGCCGTTAACGTCGCATTCGCATCATCGGGCGTATCTTCGCGGCAAGGCGATCAGGGGTCGAGACTATGTTGAAGGGTATGCTGGCGTCGAACGCCTCCAAGATGGTCGCGGCCTGCGTCTGTCCGGTCGCCGGAACCGTCGCTCTCACCGTCGGATCGCCGCAGGTGCGCCAGGCGGTGCACCGCGCGACGGCGCCGCGCGCCTATGCGCTGCCCAAGACCCGCATCCGCCAGCCCGCCGCCGTGGCGACGCCGGGCGCGGCGCCGCTCGAACGGCTGGCCATGGCGACGCCGCCCTGCGCGCCGTCCATCGAGCCGGGCGCGCCGCTCACCGCCGACTTCGTGCCGGGCGACCTGACCGAACTGGCCAGCATCGGCGATCTGCCGAACAATCCGGGCCTGCCGCCGCAGATCGGCTCGATCCTCCCGGACGGCGGCCTCATCATGCCGGGCATACCCGAGCCGCGGACGTGGATGCAGATGCTGATCGGCTTCGGCATCATCGGCGGCGCCGCACGCTACTCCCTGCGCCACAACCGCGTCGATCTGGCGGAGACGACCCGGATCTGAGGGGCGGATCGTAGGATCGGCCCCAAACCCGTCCATGCCAGCGAAGGCCCTGTCGAGCGATGTCGAGATATCGAGGCACGCTCGGGACGGGCGGGAGTTCGCAGGTCGACCCGCTTCAGAACGGCGCCTCGCCCAGCACGTTGCCGCCTTCGGCATAGCGGCAGACGAAGAAATCGTCGCTCCGCCCACGGACCAGCGCGCAGCCGACCTCGCCGCTGGAGCGCCAGATCAGCTGGGTATAATGGCCGACATCCTCCAGGTCGCCGGTGCGGCTGTTGGCGGGGAAGATGCCGGCGCGGAAGTTCTTCTTCTCCGCGATCCACAGGCCGACCATCGCTTCGAGGCCGTAATGGCCCTTCGTGCCCGCCCACAGATTCTCGCCCTGCGGATCGGCGTCGCCCGGCGCTTCCTGATAGTGGACCAGCCGGCCGACCTTCACCAGGTGGCGGCCCCAAGCGGCGGCGTCGGCGGCGAGCGTCGGGTTCCATCGGAGCGGCCGGATGTCGAGCGCGGCCCGCTCGCGGTTATGCGCCGCCAGCACCCGCGCCTCGAACGCGCCGGTCGGATCGCTGGTCGCGAGCAGCGCCGGGGCGGCGGCGGCGAGACCCAGCGCCAGCGCCAGGCGCCCGAGCTTGCCGAAGCGGTTCCCGCCAGCGGACGATCCCATGCCGATCCCCTTCGCCCGCGCCGATCGCGGTGCCGCCGGAGCTAGCGGCCGGCCGGTGGAGTTCTGGTGGACGGGCGCGGTAAACCGTCGCTTAAGGCTGGCGGGGAGGCGGCGGAGACAGGTCATGGCCGCCGCTTAGGAACCGCCGCCGGCGGCGCACGCCGCGAGCGACCGGAGGCGACGGCGGATCGCTCAAGCCGCGCGCCGGAGACCAAACCGCCGCGCGAAGCGACAAATCGTTTCGGTTCCGTTTCGTCGTTCCGACAGGCGCTTTCGCCCGTCGCGTCGCCGGCCGGGCGGGCGACGGCGGACCATCGGCATCTACGGCGCCATGCTTAACCGAAACTTCTCTCTTACCCGCCAAGGTCGCGACGGGAGCGCTTCGGGCCGTGCCGAAGCCGCCGATCGACCGGAGCCGAAGCCCGTGCTTACACATGTTCCCGCATCGCCAGGACCCCGCGCATGAGCCTGGAAGCCCCCCACGCCTTCGCCGACGCGCATCCCATCGACGGGATCGTGCCGGACGAGCCGGACAACGGCCTGGCCGCCTTCGCCGTGCTGCTCGCGATGCACCGGGTGGCGGTGAGCCCGCCGCAGCTGCGCCACCATCTCGGCCACCAGGAGCGCGTGTCGGGCCGGGACCTGCTGCGCCTCTCGCGCACGCTGGACGGCGTGAAGGCGAGGCTGGTCGAGGGCCAGAACGGCCGGCTGACGCGGGCGCCGCTGCCGGCGCTGGCGCATGGCGCGGGGGGCTGGTTCGTCATCGGCCGGGTGCTGCCCGACGGCGTGCTGGTCCAGCGCGTCGGCGAGCCCGTGACGAAGGTCGATCGCGCGCAGCTGGACGCGATGTGGGACGGCCGCCTGCTGCTGCTGACGACGCGCGAGAGCGCCGCCGGCGGGGCCGGGCGCTTCGACATGCGCTGGTTCGTGCCGCAGGTGGTGCGCTACCGCAAGCTGATCGGCGAGGTGCTGGTCATCACGCTGGCGGTCAACCTGCTCGGCCTCGCCTCGCCGCTGCTGTTCCAGAACGTCATCGACAAGGTGCTGGTGCACGATGCGATGGCGACGCTGACGGTGCTGACCGTGGCGCTCGTCGCCGCCGCCTTGTGGGAGACGGCGCTCGGCTGGATGCGGACGCGGCTCTATTCGGAGACCAGCCAGAAGATCGACGTCGAGCTCGGCGCGCGGCTCTTCCGCCACCTGCTGGCGCTGCCGCTGGGGTATTTCGAGGCGCGGCGGGTCGGCGACACCGTCACCCGCGTCCGCCAGCTGGAGACGATCCGCGAGTTCCTGACCAACGCCTCGTTGTCCGTGTTCGTCGACCCCCTCTTCGCGGTGGTGTTCCTGGTGGCGATGGCGCTCTATTCGCTGCCGCTGCTCGGCGTGGTGTGCCTGAGCCTCGTCGCCTACGTCCTCGTCAGCCAGACGGTCACCGGCGCGCTGCGCCGGCGGCTGGCCGACAAGTTCGAGCGCGGCTCGGCCTCGCAGGCGCTGCTGGTCGAGAGCGTCACCGGCATCCACACGGTCAAGGCGTCGGCGGTCGAGCCGCAGTGGCAGGAGCGGTGGGAGCGGCAGCTGGCCGGCTACTCCGCCGCCGCCCAGCGGGTGACCAACCTCAACAACAGCGGCGGCCAGGCGATCCAGCTGATCTCCAAGCTGACGCTGGCCGCCATCCTGTTCTTCGGCGCCAGGGAGGTGATCGCCGGCACGCTGACGGTCGGCGGCCTCGTCGCGTTCAACATGTTCGCCCAGCGGGTGTCCGGCCCGGTCGTGCGGCTGGCGCAGCTGTGGCAGGATTTCCAGCAGGTCCGCATCTCGATCGAGCGGTTGGGCGACGTGCTGAACGCCGCCCCCGAGCCGCAGGGGCCGAGCGGCGCCAGCCTGCCGGCGATCCGCGGCCGCGTCCGTTTCGACGACGTCCGCTTCCGCTATGCCGAGGAGGGGCCGTGGACGCTGGACGGCGTCAGCCTGGAGGTGCCGGCGGGCGGCTCGGTCGGCATCGTCGGCTCGTCCGGCTCGGGCAAGTCGACGCTGACCAAGCTGCTCCAGCGGCTCTATATCCCCGCATCGGGCCGGGTGCTGGTCGACGACATCGACGTGGCGCAGGCCGATCCGGCCTGGCTGCGGCGGCAGATCGGCGTCGTCCTCCAGGAGAACCTCCTGTTCAACCGCTCGGTGCGCGAGAATATCGCGCTGGCCAACCCGGCCATGCCGCTGGACCGGGTGATCGCGGCGGCGCGGCTGGCCGGGGCGCACGACTTCATCCTGAAGATGCCGCAGGGCTACGACACCGCCATCGTCGAGCGCGGCGCGAACCTGTCCGGCGGGCAGCGCCAGCGCATCGCCATCGCCCGCGCGCTCGTCACCTCCCCGCGCATCCTCATCTTCGACGAGGCGACCTCCGCGCTGGACGCCGAGAGCGAGGCGATCATCCAGGACAACCTAAAGGCCATGTCGCGCGACCGCACCGTCCTCATCATCGCCCACCGCCTGTCGGCGATCCGCCAGTGCGACACGATCGTCGCACTGGAGAACGGCCGCATCGTCGAGCGGGGCAGTCATGACGAGCTGCTGGCGCTCGGCGGGCGCTATGCCGCGCTCCATGCGCAGCAGAACCGGGGTTCGGACGCCGGCTCGAACAAGGACATGGCGGCATGAGCATGATGAGCCATCTCGACTTCGTCCGCGCGGCGCTGGCCGACGAGCGGGCGCGGGTGAAGCGGGTCACGCAGGTGGAGGATACCGACTTCCTGCCCGCCGCCCTCGAAGTGATCGAGCGGCCGGTGTCCCCCACCATCCGCATGACCGCGCGGCTGCTCGTCGGCGGGCTGCTGCTGCTGCTGCTCTGGATGGCGTTCGGCCGCATCGACGTCGTCGCCTCGGCCATCGGCAAGGTGATCCCGGCGGACAACGTCAAGCTGGTCCAGCCGTCCGAGCCGGGCGTCGTCCGCCGCATCCTGGTGCAGGAAGGCCAGCATGTCGCGCGCGGCCAGCCGCTCGTCCTGCTCGACCCCACCGATGCGAATGCCGAGGCGGCCGAGGCGAGGAAGGCGCTGGAGACGACCGAGCTGGATGCGGCGCGGGCACGCGCGGTGCTGTCGGCGCTGGACGGCCACGGCCTCGCCTTCGCGGCGCCGCCGGGCACCGATCCCGCCACCGCCGCCGCCTCCCGCGCGCTGGCCCGGGCGCAGCTCGACCAGGTCCGGGCCGAGGCGACGATGCAGGCCGGCGACGCGCGCGCCGCCCGGGCGGCGGTGTCGGAAGCGCAGCGCCAGGCGGCCAAGCTCGACGAGACGCTGCCGCTGCTCGACGAGCAGATCGCCGCCAACGAGAAGCTGCTGGCCAAGGGTTACGTCTCCAAGCTCAAGGTGATCGAGATGCGCCGCACCCGCATCGGCGCCGCGCGCGACCGCGACATCGCGCTGGCCACCATCCGCCGCGCCGGCGCCCAGTCGGACGCGGCCGGCGGCGGCGTGGCCCGCGCCGGCGCGACGGCGCGCGCGGCGGTGCTGGGCGATCTGGTCAAGGCCGAAGCGGACGCCAGGCTGCGCCGCGAGGAACTGGTGAAGGCGACGCGGCGCGCGGCGCTGCGCACGCTCACCGCACCCGTCGCCGGCACCGTCAGCCAGCTGTCGCTCCATACCGAGGGCGGGATGGTCGAGAGCGTGAAGCCGATCATGGCGATCGTCCCGGACAGCGGCGGGCTGGCGGTGGAGGCGCGGGTGCTCGGCCGCGACGCCGGCTACGTCCGGCCGGGCCAGGCGGTGGCGGTGAAGCTCGACGCCTTTCCCTTCACCCGCTTCGGCGCGGTGCCGGGCCATGTCGTGCGCGTCGGCACCGATGCGGTGGAGGACGAGAAGCTGGGCCTCGTCTACGTCGCCCGCGTCGTGCTGGACCGCGCGACGGTCGATCGCGGCGACGCGGTGGTGCCGATCGTCCCCGGCATGGCGGCGACGGTCGACGTGAAGACCGGCCGCCGCAGCATCCTCGACTATCTCCTCAGCCCGATCGAAGCGGCCGGCCGCACCGCCGCCCGCGAACGGTAAAGCCCTCTCCCCGCCGGGGAGAGGGTCGGGGGGAGGGGACGACGGACGGACGGGGCGACGCTCGTGCGGCTCGCCGGTCCCCTCCGCAGAGGGCTTATTCGACCGCCGTCAACTTCGTCAGCGGCCGTACCGCGGTGTCCACCACCGGCAGCAGCTCGATCGCCTTGCCGCCGGTGTCCACCTTCAGCGTCTCGAACCGCTTGGCCTGGGTCATCACCTGGCTTTCGAGCGAGCCGACGAAATCGTTGTAGGCGCCGGTGGCCTGGTTGAGGTTGCGCCCCAGCTTCTCGACGTGGCGGCCCATCGTCGCGAGGCGGGCGTAGAGTTCCTTGCCCAGCGCGCCGATCTCGGCGGCCTGCGTCGCGAGCGACTCCTGCCGCCACATCCCCGCCATCACCTTGGCCAGCGCCAGCATGTTGATGGTCGAGGCGATGATGACGCCGCCCCTGAAAGCCTGCTCGATCAGCTCCGGCGCGCGCTCGGCGGCGGCGGAGAGGAAATGTTCGCCGGGGATGAACATGATGACGAAGTCGGGCGACAGGTCGAACTGCCGCCAATAGCCCTTGCGGCCGAGATCCCCGGCATAGCTGCGCATCGCGCCGGCATGTTGCAGCAGGAGCGCGGCGCGGCGCTCCTCGTCCTCCTCGTCGAACGCCTGTTCGAAGGCCACCAGAGGGCATTTCACGTCGATCACGATGCAGCGTCCGCCCGGCAGGTGGATGACGCAGTCCGGCCGGAGCTGCCGGTCGCCGTCGGCGACCGTGCCCTGGAGCGAGAAGTCGACATTCTCGGCCAGGCCCGCCGCCTCCAGGATGGTGCGCAGCTGCTCCTCGCCCCAGCGGCCGCGCGCCTTGGGGCTGGAGCGCATGACGTTGGCGAGCCGCTGCGTCTCGCGCCGCACCACCTCGTTGCCCTGGGTGAGCTGCGACACGGCGGCGTTGAGCGCCGCATAGCTGCCGACGCGGTCCTTCTCGACCCTGGACAGCCCCTCCTCGTAGCGTTTCAGCGTCGTCTCGACCGGGGTCAGCAGCGCCTTCAGCTGCGCGTCGCTCTTCTCGCCGGCCTGGGCGAAACGCTGGTCGGCGCGCTCGAGGAACGCCT
>CAXTHU010000108.1:0-9432 GCA_964244125.1 uncultured Sphingomonadaceae bacterium | reverse complement strand
GACCCCGGCCGGGCGCGAGGCGGCGCGGGGCGCCCCGGCCACGCCCGCCCGCGACGCGCCGATGTGGCGCTTCGGCCGGGCCGGGGGCGTCGCGCGGCTGACCATGCCTGACTGGGGTGTGTATCAGAGCGACTGGAAGTGGCGGGAGTGGCTGGACGAGCGGCTGGACGCGATCGCGACCGATGGCACGCGCGGGCTGGTGGTGGACCTGCGCGGCAACGAGGGCGGGCAGGATTGCGGCGACCCGATCCTCGCGCGGCTGATCGACCGCGACCTGCCCGACCCGGCCGGCCGGCGGCTGGTCCGCTATCGCGCGCTGCCGGCCGACGTCGCCGCCCATGTCGATACCTGGGACGACAGCTTCCGCGACTGGGGGGACAAGGCGGTCGGGCCGGATGCCGGCGGCTGGTACGACCTCGTGAAGTGGGAGGACGAGCGCGGCAACGTCATCCGCCCGGCCGGCAAGCGCTTTCGCGGGCGGCTGGTCGTGCTGACCGACGCCGCGAACAGCTCGGCCACGTTCCAGTTCGCCCAGCGGGTGAGGGACGGTCGCCTCGGCACGCTGGTCGGCGGGACGACCGGCGGCAACCGGCGCGGCATCAACGGCGGCGCCTTCCTGTTCCTGCGCCTGCCGCGCTCGGGCATCGAGGTCGACATCCCGCTGGTCGGCGTCTTCCCCGCCACGTCGCAGCCCGATGCCGGAATCGAACCCGACGTCGCCGTGTCGCGATCCCCGGCGGATATCGCGGCGGGGGCGGACCCCGTGCGGGAACGGGGCGAGGCGCTGGCGCGGGTATGAGGGGCATCACGCTCCGCCGCCCTTGTACGTATCCCGCGCGCGCCCTATCCGCCCGGCATGGCCGAAACCGACGTCCTCACCCGCTCGCCCGTCATCCTGCGGCCCGATCCGGCGCGGACGGTGATCCGGCCGTTCCTGCCCGGCGACCCCGCCGGCTTCGCGGTCGCCGGCCATCCGCGCAGCGCCCGCATCCTGGACCGCATCCTCGCGCTCGAACCGGCGGCGGTGGCGGCCGAGCTGCGCCAGATGACCGAGGCGCTCGACGGGCGGCACCGCAATGTCGAAGCGATGATGCTGCGCCGGTTCGATGAGCTGGAGGGCCTCGACGTCGATCGCGCCGGCGTCAGCCGCGACCAGGCGCTGCTGGTCGGCGCTTATTTCAGCGAGGAATATTCGTTCGAGGCGGCGGCCCTGTTCAACCCCAGCATGGCCCGCCGCCCCGAGCAGGACGGCGTTCCGGACGGCGGCGTCCGCTTCGTCATGTCGCTGCGCGGCATCGGCGAGGGCCATGTTTCGTCGGTGACGTTCCGCACCGGCGTATGGAGTGCGGCCGGCGGCTTCGCCGTCGATCCGCCCAGCGCGACGGCGGTGCCGCCCCGGATCGAGCGGATGGAGGGGACCGGCGACGACGGCGCCTACCACCTCGTCTGCGACGACAGCCGCGACATCTCGGAAACGGTGCTGTTCCCCGTCACGCCCAGCCAGCGCCAGGGGATCGAGGATGTCCGCCTGGTCGACTTCACCGACGATGCCGGCGAGGTGTCCTATCTCGGCACCTATACCGCCTTCAGCGGCTCGGCGACGCGATCCGAGCTGTTCCGCGCGACCAGCTTCAACAGCTTCGTGATGCGGCCGCTGCGCGGGGCGATCGCCGACAGCAAGGGCACCGCGCTGTTTCCCCGCCTGATCGACGGCCGCTACGCCATGCTGGGCCGGCAGGACAGCGAGAGCATCTGGCTGCTCGACTCGGATTCGCTCTACGACTGGCGGGGCGGGGCCAAGCTGGTCAGCCCGCGCTACCCGTGGGAATTCGTCCAGATGGGCAATTGCGGCTCGCCGATCGAGATCGACGAGGGCTGGCTGGTGCTGACCCACGGCGTCGGCGTCGTCAGGAACTATTGCATCGGCGCCTGCCTGCTGGACAGGAAGGACCCGTCCAAGCTGCTGGCGCGCACCCGGGAACCGCTGCTGCGGCCGAGCCAGAAGGAGCGCGACGGCTATGTCCCGAACGTCGTCTACAGCTGCGGCGGCCTGGTCCACGACCGCACGCTGCTGCTGCCCTATGGCGTCGCCGACAATTTCGCCACCTTCGCCAGCGCGCCGGTCGATGCGGTGCTGGCGCTGATGGACTGAGCCGGTGGCCGGGCCTTCCGATCTGGAGCGGCAGAAGCACGACGCGGCGACGGCGGCCGTCGCCGAGGTGGCGGCGGGCATGCTGGTCGGCCTCGGCACCGGCAGCACCGCCGCCCATGCGATCGCCGCGCTCGGCCGGCGCGTCGCCGGCGGGCTGGCGATCCGTGCGGTCGCCACCTCGGAACGGACCGCCGTGGCGGCGCGGGCCGCCGGCATCCAGGTGGTCGACTTCGCCGATGTCGCGACCGTCGATCTGGCCATCGACGGCGTCGACGAGATCGATCCCGAACTGCGCGCGATCAAGGGCGGCGGCGGCGCGATGCTGCGCGAGAAGATCGTCGCCCATGCCGCGCGGCGGATGATCGCTGTCGCCGATATGACGAAGCCCGTCGCCCGGCTCGGCGCGCATCCCATGCCGGCCGAGGTGCTGCCGTTCGCGCGCGCATCGGTGGCGCGGCGGATCGCGCAGGCGGGCGGCGAGCCGGTGCCGCGGCCGGATGCGTCCGGCGCCCTTTTCCGGACCGATCAGGGCAATGTCGTGCTGGACTGCCGCTTCGGCCCGATCGCCGATCCCGGCGCGCTGGCCGAGCGGCTGTCGCGCATCCCCGGCCTGCTCGGCCACGGGCTGTTCGTCACCGAGATCGACGCGCTGTATGTCGCGACCGGCCACGGCGTCGAGCGGCGGGAGCGGCCGGGCGTATCATGACGCCGATCGACGCATCCTTCGCCGCCGCCTGTCGTTGCGGCCACAATCCACCACGGGAACTGCCATGACCGACGTGCCGCCTTCGCCCTCGCCAGTCCACGAGGACGGTTCGCCAGAACGCCTCGCCATCGACACGATCCGCACGCTGGCGATGGATGCGGTGCAGCAGGCCAATTCCGGCCATCCCGGCACGCCGATGGCGCTGGCGCCGGTCGCGCACAAGCTGTGGCGCGACATCCTGCGCTACGATCCGGCAGTGCCCGACTGGCCCAACCGCGACCGCTTCGTGCTGTCGGTCGGCCATGCCTCGATGCTGCTCTACGCCGTGCTGCACCTGGCCGGCGTGCGCGAGATCGACGCCGAGGGGAAGCCGACCGGCGCCGCCGCCGTCAGCCTGGACGACATCAGGCAGTTCCGCCAGCTCGGCTCGAAGACGCCGGGCCACCCGGAATATCGCATGACGACGGGGGTGGAGACGACCACCGGCCCGCTCGGCCAGGGCTGCGGCAACTCGGTCGGCATGGCGATCGCCGAACGCGCGCTGGCGGCGCATTTCAACCGCGACGGCTTCACCCTGTTCGACCACGACGTCTACGTCTTCGCCGGCGACGGCGACATGATGGAGGGCGTGTCGCAGGAGGCCGCCTCGCTCGCCGGCCACCTGAAGCTGTCGAACCTCTGCTGGGTCTACGACAGCAACCACATCACCATCGAGGGCGGCACCGACCTCGCCTTCGACGAGGATGTCGGCAAGCGGTTCGAGGGTTACGGCTGGAACGTCATCCATCTCGACGACGCCAACGACACCGCCGCCTTCGCCGGGGCGATCGGGACGTTCCGCGCCACCGACGACCGCCCGACCTTCATCGTCCTGCATTCGATCATCGGCTATGGCAGTCCGATCCAGGGGACGCAGAAGGCGCATAGCGACGCCATGGGCGAGGAGGTGATCCGCGCCACCAAGCGCGCCTATGGCTGGCCGGAGGATGCGCAGTTCCTCGTTCCCGACGGCGTCGCCGAGGCGTTCGGCAAGGCGGTGTCGGATCGCGGCCGGCCGGCGCGCGAGGCGTGGGAGGCGACGTTCGCGCGCTATCGCGAGACCTTTCCGCAGGAAGCCGCCGCGCTCGACCTGCTCCGCCGGGGCAAGCTGCCGGAGGGCTGGCAGGCCGACATTCCGAGCTTCGATGCCGACGCCAAGGGCCTCGCCTCGCGCGATGCCGGCGGCAAGGTGCTGAACGCCATCGCGCCGCACCTGCCGCTGCTGATGGGCGGCGCCGCCGACCTGGCGCCGTCGACCAAGACGCATCTGACGTTCCAAGGGGCGGGATCGTTCGAGGCAGGCGACCATTCCGGCCGCAACTTCCACTTCGGCGTGCGCGAACATGCGATGGGGTCGATCGCCAACGGCATGGCGCTGTCCTACCTGCGCCCCTATACCGGCACCTTCCTGGTCTTCGCCGATTACATGCGCGCGCCGATCCGGCTGGCGGCGATCATGGAACTGCCGGTGGTCTTCGTCTTCACCCATGATTCGATCGGCGTCGGCGAGGACGGGCCGACCCACCAGCCGATCGAGCATCTGGCGACCCTGCGCGCGATCCCCGGCCTGGACACGATCCGCCCCGGCGACGCCAACGAGGTGGCGGTGGCGTGGAAGGTGGCGCTGTCCCACACGCACGAGCCGACCGCGCTGATCTTCTCGCGCCAGGCGATCCCGACGCTGGATCGCGCGCGATATGCGAGCGCCCACGGGCTGGAGCGCGGCGGCTACGTCCTGGCAGATTGCGACGGCCGGCCCGACGTCATCCTGATCGGCACCGGCAGCGAACTGCCGATGGTCGTCGCCGCGCATGAGAAGCTGACCGGCGAGGGCGTGAAGTCGCGCGTCGTCTCGCTGCCGAGCTGGTATCTGTTCGAGCGGCAGGACGACGCCTATCGCGAACAGGTGTTCCCCGACGCGGTGCGCGCGCGCCTCGCGGTCGAACAGGCGGGCGCGCTGGGCTGGGACCGCTATGTCGGGCATGACGGGGGCACGATCACGATGAAGACCTTCGGCGCCTCCGCCCCGCTCGCCAAGCTCCAGGAAAAATACGGTTTCACCGTCGACAACATCTGCGCCGTGGCGCGCGACCTGATCGAGAAGAACGCATGACCAGCCGCCTCAAATCGCTCGCGGACCTCGGCCAGGCCGTCTGGCTGGATTTCGTCGACCGCAAGTTCCTGGCGCAAGGGGGCCTGCGCAAGCTGGTCGCCGAGGACGGGCTGACCGGCGTCACCTCCAACCCGTCGATCTTCGAGAAGGCGATGGGACATGGCGACGCCTATGACGCCGGCTTCCGGGACTTCCTCGGCCACGCCGACGCCAGCGTCGCCGACACCTATGAGAGCCAGGCGATCGCCGACATCAAGGCGGCCGCCGCCGACCTGCGCCCGGTCTACGACCGGCTGGACGGCCGCGACGGCTATGTCAGCCTGGAGGTCTCGCCCTATCTTGCCAACGGCACCGACGACACCGTCGCCGAGGCGCGGCGGCTGTGGGCGGTGGTGGACGAGCCGAACCTGATGGTGAAGGTGCCGGGAACGGAGGCCGGCACGCCCGCCATCCGCGCGCTCATCGCGGACGGGCTGAACATCAACGTGACGCTGCTGTTCTCGCTCCACGCCTACCAGCAGGTCGCCGAGGCGTATCTCGCCGGGCTGGAGGCGCGGGTGGCGAAGGGCCTGGCCGTGGACCGGATCGCCAGCGTCGCCAGCTTCTTCGTCAGCCGCATCGACGCCGAGATCGACAAGGCGATCGACGCCCGCGTGAAGGACGGCGACGCGGAGGCGGAGGCGCTGAAGGCGGTGCGCGGCAAGGTGGCGATCGCCAACGCCAAGCTCGCCTATGCCTGGTATGAGGAGACGATCGCCGCGCCGCGCTGGCAGGCGCTGGCCGCGAAGGGCGCGATGCCGCAGCGGCTGCTGTGGGCGTCGACCGGCACCAAGGACCCGGCCTATCCCGACACGCTCTATATCGACACGCTGATCGGCTCCGACACGGTCAACACGATGCCGCCCAAGACGATGGACGCCTTCCGCGACCGCGGCACGGCGCGGCCGACGCTGACCGAAGGGCTGGACGAGGCGCGCCGCGTCCTGGACGAGGCCGAGCGGCTGGGGCTGGGGCTGGGCGACGTCACCACCGGCCTCGTCACCGCCGGCGTGACGCTGTTCTCCGATGCCGCCGACGCGCTGCTCGGCGCGGTGGCGGACAAGCGCGCGGCGTTCCTGGGCGACCGGCTGAACGGGCTTGAGGCGACCCTGCCGGAGCCGTTGCGGGCGGCGGTGGACGCGCGGCTGGAGACGGCGCGCGCCGAGGACTGGTCGCGCCGGCTGGCCAAGGGCGACGCGACGCTCTGGACGGGCGGCGACGAGGGCAAGTGGCTCGGCTGGATCCCGGCGGCGCGCGGCGAGCAGGTCGATCCCGACGCGCTCGAGGCGCTGGCCGGCGAGGCGAAGCGATTCGCGGACGCCGTGCTGCTCGGTATGGGCGGATCGAGCCTCGGGCCGGAGGTGCTGGCGCGCATCCTCGGCTCCGCGCCGGGCAGCCCGAAGCTGCACGTCCTCGACACCACCGATCCCGGCCAGATCGGCACCGTGCTGGCCGCGATCGATCCCGGGGAGACGCTGTTCATCGTCTCGTCCAAGTCAGGTTCGACGTTGGAACCCGAGCTGCTGCGCGCCTTCTTCTGGGAGCGGGCGGGCGGTAACGGCGGCCATTTCGTCGCCGTCACCGATCCAGGCTCCAAGCTGGAAGAGACGGCGAAGACGGACGGGTTCGCCCGCATCTTCCCCGGCGATCCGGCGATCGGCGGGCGCTATTCGGTGCTGTCGGCCTTCGGCATGGTGCCGGCCGCCGTCATGGGAATCGACGTCCACGCGTTTTACGAGGCGACCGCGCCGATGGTGTTCTCCTGCGGCGCCGACGCGCCGCCGGCGGCCAATCCCGGCGTGCGGCTGGGCGCGATCATCGGCGAGGCGGCGCTGGCCGGCCGCGACAAGCTGACCATCCTGCCGTCCAGGTCGCTCGTGCCGTTCGGCGCCTGGCTGGAGCAGCTGATCGCCGAATCCACCGGCAAGCAGGGCAAGGGCATCGTCCCGGTCGATCTGGAGCCGATCGGCGCGACCGAAAGCTACGGCGCCGACCGCCTGTTCGTCCACCTCCACCTCGCCGGCGACGAGGATGCCGCGCTGGAGGCCGGGCTGGCGGCGCTGGCTGATGCCGGCCACCCGCTGGTGCGGATCGCCGTCGCGAAGCCAGAGCTGATCGGGCAGGAGTTCTTCCGCTGGGAGATCGCGACCGCCATCGCCGGCGCGGTGATCGGGATCGATCCGTTCGACCAGCCCGACGTCGAGGACGCCAAGATCGCGACGCGCAAGCTGGTCGACGCCTACGAAGCCTCGGGCACGCTCGATCCGGCGACACCGGCGGCCGAGACCGCCGACTTCGCCCTGTTCCTTGCCGCCGGCGACGCGACGGCGCCGGGCGATCCGGTCGAGTTGCTGCGGGTGTTCCTCGCCGGCCTCGCGCCCGGCCACTATGCCGGATTCCTCGCCTATATCGAGCGAGACGCCGCCGACGAGGCGGCGGTCGCGGCGATGCGGGTCGCGGTGCGCGATGCCCGGGCGGTGGCGACGGTGGCCGGCTTCGGCCCCCGCTTCCTCCATTCGACCGGCCAGGCCTATAAGGGCGGCCCGGTCACCGGCGCGTTCGTGACGATCACCCGCGATCCCGATCCCGACCTGGCGGTGCCCGGCCGCCGGGCCAGCTTCGGCACCGTCCAGATCGCCCAGGCGCGCGGCGATACCGACGTGCTGGCCGGCCGGGGCCAGCGGGTGCTGCGCGTCCATCTGAAGCATGGCGGCGGCGGCATCGCCGCGTTGCGGGCGGCGGTGATCGCCGCGGTGCAGGACTGAAGGGAACACCATGCGTCTCGCGATGATCGGCCTCGGCCGGATGGGTGCCAACATCGCCCGCCGGCTGATGCGCGGCGGGCACGAGATCGTCGCCTATGATCGCGGCGAGAAGGCGGTGGCGGCGCTGGCCGGCGAAGGCGCCGTCGCCGCCACCTCGCTGGAGGATGCCGCCGCCAGGCTGGCGGCGCCGCGCATCTTCTGGGTGATGCTCCCGGCCGGCGAGGCGACCGAGACGACCGTCGCGACGCTGATGGACCTCGCCGGCCCCGGCGACGTCATCATCGACGGCGGCAACAGCTTCTACAAGGACGACGTCCGCCGCGCGCTGGCCGCCAAGGAGAAGCAGCTCCATTACGTCGATGTCGGCACGTCGGGCGGGGTGTGGGGGCTGGAGCGCGGCTATTGCATGATGATCGGCGGCGACAAGGCGACGGTGGACCTGCTCGATCCCGTCTTCGACTGTCTCGCCCCGGGCTACGGCACCATCCCGCGCACCCCCGACCGGATCGATTCCGACGAGGACCCGCGCGCCGAGAAGGGCTATATCCATGCCGGCCCGCCGGGCGCCGGGCATTTCGTCAAGATGGTCCACAACGGCATCGAATACGGCCTGATGCAGGCCTATGCCGAGGGCTTCGACATCCTGAAGGGCAAGGCGTCCGGGCATCTCGCGCCGGAGGAGCGGTTCGACATCAACCTGACCGACGTCGCCGAGGTGTGGCGGCGCGGCAGCGTCATCTCCTCCTGGCTGCTCGATCTCAGCGCGGCGGCGCTGGCCAAGGACCACAAGCTCGACGCCTATAGCGGCAAGGTGGCCGACAGCGGCGAGGGCCAGTGGACGATCGACGCGGCGATGGAGGAGGCGGTGCCGGCCTACGTCCTGTCGGCGGCCCTTTTCGCCCGCTATCGCAGCCGGGTGGACACCACCTTCGGCGACAAGCTGCTGTCGGCGATGCGCTTCGGCTTCGGCGGGCACGTCGAACTGCCGCAATGAGTTCGCCGCCCAAGGCGCCGCCGGCGACGCTGGTGATCTTCGGCGCGCTGGGCGACCTGACGCGGCGGCTGCTCGCGCCCGCGATCGTCAACCTCGAACGCGACGGCCTGCTCGACGAGGGCACGACGTTGCTGGGCGTCAGCTATCATGACGGCGACGACGCCCGCCTTGCCGAGACGCTGGCCGAGTTCGTCGAGGATGGCGAGGCGTGGCGGCGGGTGCGTTCGCGGCTCCGTTACATGAAGGGCGACTTCACCGATGCCGCCACCTTCACGACGCTGGCCGGGCGGATCGAGGGCAACGCGGTGTTCTACCTCGCCACCGCGCCCGATTTCTTCGGCCCCATCGTCGACGGCCTGGGCGAGGCCGGGCTGCTGGATCAGGCCAACGGCTTCCGCCGCGCCGTGATCGAGAAGCCGTTCGGCACCGACCTCGCTTCCGCCCGGGCGCTCAACAAGCGGATACTGGCGCGCGCGGCCGAGGATCAGATCTACCGGATCGATCATTTCCTCGGCAAGGAAACCGTCCAGAACATCATGGTCGCCCGCTTCGGCAACAGCCTGCTGGAGGCGGTGTGGAACAACCGATACGTCGATCACGTCCAGAGCACCGCCGCCGAGACCG
>CAXTHU010000107.1:0-9503 GCA_964244125.1 uncultured Sphingomonadaceae bacterium | reverse complement strand
CGGCCACACTTACGAGACCATCGTCAACGACCTCCAGCTCGCCGCCGCCCATCTGACCGCGGATGCGGTGGTGGTGCTCGACGATTTCCTGCACGACTGGTATCCCGATCTCACCGAGGGGATGATCGACGCCCTACGCGCCTCGCCGCTGCTCGTGCCCGTCGCGGTGATGCCGCGCAACGGCCCGATCCGGGAGGGCGGCAGCAAGCTGATCTGCGCCACACGCACGGGCGCCGGGCACTATCGCCGGCTGCTGGCCGAGGCCTATCGCGACCGCCAGCCCCAGACGCGCCGGCTGGCCGGGCATGAGGCGATCGTGTTCCAGGGATTCTGAAGAACCCCAGGCCTGCGTCCGCCAAGGTTCGCGGCCCGCTGACCGGCCGGTTCGTGCCGGCCCCTGCGATGGCGCACGGGTTGGGGTTCCGGACCCGGGCCGCGGCGTATAACGCGACGACCATCGGGCGATCAGATGAAATCCGCAACCGAGATCGTCGTCGCGTCGATCCCCGCCAGGCGGATCGCGCTGTCCACGGCGTCGCCGCCGGTCGCGCCGAAGAACAGGTAGCTGTCGCCGCCGACCGCGACGGCGGCGAGCTGGTGATCGCCGGGCGCGCCGAGGAGCAGCGCCTGCGCCTGGGCGAGGGCGGCGGCCATGTCGGGCTGGGCCGCGGCATGGAGAACCGCCGCGACCGCGAAGCCCGGTACGACGTGATCCTCGCCATGAACGAAGTCGGTGACGGCGTCTGCCGTCCACGCGGCGAGCGCGCCCGGCACGACGGCGAAGGCGGCGTCGCCGGGAGCGAAACGGAACAGGTCGGCACCCGGCCCGCCGGTGGCGAGATCCACGCCGCCGCCGCCGACCAGCACGTCGTCGCCCTGCGACCCCAGCACGACGTCGTTGCCGGCGCCGCCCTGGACGAGATCGTCGCCGGCCCCGCCGCGCAGCGAATCATTGTCGTCGCCGCCCGAGAGCGTGTCGTGGCCAGCCGCGCCGACCATCGTGTCGTTGCCGGCGCCGCCGATCAGTAGGTCGCCGTCGGCCCCGCCATAGACCCGGTCCGAGCCCGTGCCGCCGTCCATCGTGTCGGCGCCGGCGTTGCCCTGGAGGTAGTCCGAACCGTTGCCGCCATAGATGAGGTCGCCGCCGTCCGCGCCGGCCGAGCCGCGTCCGTAGAGATGGTCGTTGCCGTCGCCGCCGTGCAGGGTGTCGGCGCCGTCGCCGCCGAAGATGTCGTCCGCCCCCGCCGCGCCGACCAGGCTGTCCGGCCCGCCGGCGCCGAGGATGCGATGGCCGAGCGCGTCGCCGATCGCGATGGCGACGCCGGCCGACCCCACCCCCTCGATCGTCGCCACCGGCCCCGCTATGACGACGCTGCCCGATACCTTCAATTCGGTGCCGTCGACGACGTCGATCTTGACGTTCTGGGCCGAGACGAGCCGGACGGTCACCGCGCCGGCGAGGCCGCCGCCGGCCAGCGTCACCGTCGCCCCCTGACCCGCCGCGAGCTGGTAGCCGCCGGTCGCATAGCTGGTCGCGACGCCCGCGCCGACGGCGACGGACAGGTCGCCCCGCCCCTCGCCCGGCGAGTAGAAGTCGTTGCCGTCGCGGTCGCTGTAGGCGACGCCCAGCACGAAGCGCGGGGCCGCGGCGCGGGTGCCGAAATCCTCGGTCACCACCTGCGGGCCGACCGGCGTGTTCGGGTTGGTTTCGGTCAGGATGCCGATGCCGACCTCGGTATAGGCGCCGTTCATCAGGTTGACGCGGTGGCCGGCGGGCGACTGCATGCCGTCCGGCCCGTTGCCCCAGTCGACCATGAAGCCGGCATGGGCGTAAAGCGTGTTCTCCGAATAGGCATAGACGTTCTCGCCCAGCCGGTTCCAGCCGGCATAGCCCGCCGCCGTCGCCCGGCCGCCGAGGTCGAGTTCGCCCGGCGCCTGGTGCGTCTGGGTCTGGGTGTCGATCATCACCTGGTCGTGGAGGCGCGCGCCGGCGGCGAGATTGTCGTTCCACGCCAGCGGCTGGACCGGGGCCAGCCCCCGATATGCGGCGAGGAGCGCGGCGCCGTCGACGTGGAAATAATCGAGCGCCGCCTGGATTCGCCCGTCCGTCGCGGTGAGCGGGGCATAGGAGGTGAGATAGCGCGCCGCGCTGCCCAGCGGATCGAGTCGCGTCTCGTTGATATATTCGAGCAGCAGCTGCTCGGCATCGCTCGGACCGGCCATCGGAAACATCCTGGAAGATTGCGGGAGGTCGGTCCGGCATATCGCACGAAAAGGGTTAACCACGGATGGCCGAGATCACCGACGGGACGGAAAATCCTTCACGCGGCAGGCGGGAAATGCCCGTCCAGCATCGCTTCGTCGCACATCGCCTCCACCCACGCCCGGACGGCGGCGTCCTCGGGGGTCGCCGGGGCGGCGTCGTCCTGCTCCGCCCCAAGCTCCGGAGCGGCGCCGGCGGCGTGCTTCAGGAACACGCCCATGACATGCGCCACTCCCTCCTCGGTCACCTCGCGCAGATCGTCGGCGAAGAAGCGGCCGCGCGCCTGCGGGCCGGTGACGATCTCGTAGGAGGGGAAGTAAAACACGTCGGGCAGATCCTCGGCCGCCTCCTGCGCCGCGGCGCGCAGGATCGCCTTCGACGCCACGGTCGCGGCGAGCACATGGTTGCCCGATGCGGTGGCGGCGAGCGGCACCGGAGAGACGGTGAGCACCACCCGCGCCGCCGGATTGACCGAGCGCAGCCGCGCGACGAAGCCGTCGAGCTGATCGCGCACCTCGCCCGTGCGCAGGTTGCGGAAGGCGTGGACGGCGGGATCGAACGTCCCGCCGGCGACGCCGGGGCACAGCGGGAAGGCGGCCCCGTCGGCCCGGCCGACCCAGCATTCGGTCAATCCCAGGGTGAAGACCATCACGTCGAGCGTCTCGAACGCCTCGCGCACGCGCGCCAGATGCCAGGCGCGGTCGGCGCGCATCTCGGCCTCGCCCATGAAGCCGCCGGGCTGGATCGTCGGCCGGAACGGGTCGCGCGCCCGCCCGTCCCCGTCCAGCCAGACATCCTCGACGGGCGCGAAACGGCCGTAGGCGCGGTCGAACAGCTGGACGAGCTGAAGGGTGGTGTAGATGTTGCCGTAGCGCGCCGTGAACAGGCCGTAGCCCGCCGCGCGCGCCGCCGCTGCCGGCACGATCGGATGGGCGATTTCGGTGACGAGGTAACGGAAGCCCGACATCGCCAGATGACGGCCGATATGCTGGGCGAAGCAGCTGCCGGCGGTCGCCACCTTGTCGTCGCGGGACAGCGTCAGGAACGGCCCGGCGAGCGGATCGACGAATACTCCCGCCCCCGCGACGCTCCGCCGCCAGTAGGCGCTGTCGGGCAGATTGCGGTAGGGGTGATCCATGGACCGGACTTGGCATGGCGTGGCGACGCGCTCAATCCTCCCGGCGGCAAGCCGGATCGGACGTGCGCCATGACCCAGGGCTATCAGCTCGTCGCCATGGGCGATGCGCGCTATCTCGCCATGGCCGAGGCCTGCGCCGCCTCGATCCGCCATTGGGACCCCGGCCGCCCGATCCAGCTCGTCACCGATCGGCCCGGCGTCGCCTCCCGCCCCGCCCTGTTCGACCACGTCACCCCCCTCCCCCCCGATCCGGGCTTCACCGGCCCGGCGGTGAAGCTGCGGATCGCCGAGGCGGCGATCTTCGCCGAGACGATGTTCGTCGATGCCGACTGCCTGATGCTCAAGGCCGATATCGACCGCCACTGGGCGATGCTCGCCGAAGGACCCGCCATCGGCATCGCCGGCCACTGGCGGATGGCGGGGGACTGGTATGGCATGGACATCGCCGAGATGTGCCGGCTGGGCGGTGTCGGGCGGCTGGCGCAGCATAACAGCGGCGCGATCTATGTCCGGACGGGCGCGGAGGCCGCCGCCTTCTTCGCCACGGCGCGGACGTTGCTTGCCGGGCTGGGCAACTTCACCGGCCTTGTCCATTACGGCACCGGGCCGTCGGACGAGCCGTATCTGGCGCTGGCGATGGCGCGGCACGGGATCGATCCCCGGCCGATGCGGCTGGCCGACGACGAGGAAGCCGCATGGATGATCGCGACGATCAACGGGCGCGATTTCTCCCTCGATCCCTGGTCGGGCCATCCCCGCTTCATCCGCCGCCGCCCCGTCTCGCCGACGCTCTGCCACTTCGTCGGCCTGTCGCCGCGAGCGGATTACGAGCGGCTGGCAAAGGCATATCTGGCGCGATTCGCCCGCTCGCCCCGAAGCCCGGATCAGCCCCCTTCCAGCGCCGCGATCACCGCCTCGCCGTAGCGGGCGTTGCCGTGGGTGGCGTCGCCGGCGAAATCGAGGCGGAGATAGCCGGCGGCGTCCAGCGCCGCGGCCGGCGCCGGCTGGACGCGGCCGCCCAGCGAAGCCACCGTCTCGGCTATCAGGCGGCTGGACAGCCGCCACATGCGATAGCGCAAGGGCGCCGGCGCGACGCCTCGGACGGCCATGCCGCGCGCGACGAACCAGGCGTCGGCCTTGGCCGCGATCCAGTCGTCGTCGGCGACCGGCGGCGGGCTTTCGAGGTGGACGAGCGGGCCGGCGACGTCGGTCAGGAGCGCCAGGCGCAGGCGGTCGCGGGCGAGCGCCTGATCGAGCGCGGCGACGATCAGCGCTTCGGGAATCGGCTGGACCTGCGGATCGGACAGCGGGTCTGGCGGGGGCGGCCCGCTCGCCGGAGCCTCGCCGGACAGGCGGAAACCGAACGGCCGCGGGTGACGGACGAGGGCGAGGGTGTTGTGGACGTTGCCGCCGATCGCCGAGACGACCAGCGGGCGGCGGCGGGCGATCCGGTCGGCGATCTCGTCGGCGAGCGCGGGGGCGAACCGCGCGGCTTCCCCTTCTTCGACGATCTCGGGAGCGAATCGCGGCTGGAGCGTGTGAAGGATGCGCGTGCGGGGCGCGGCCGGATCGCGGGCGCGGCGGGCATCACCGGCGGCGCGGATCGCGGCGACATGGCTCTGGCCGACGACCAGTATCTCCACCCGCTTGTCCCTCTGCCCCTTCGCCCAGGCGACCGCCGTTCCGGGTCGCTGGCGTACGACGTGCGGTGATCGCCCGACCGGCATCTACGCCGATCCGCATGGCCGATACCTGGATGTCCATGTGACCGGAATGCTGTTGCCGGAGCATGAAAAACCCGGCCGATGACCGGGCTTTTCGATGTAGCAGCTAGACCGAAAGATTGGAGGCTTCCGGGAGGTTCAACGTAGCAGGTCGATCTTAGCGGCCGCATTCGGAAACGCAAGCTTAAAGCGCGCCGCGACTTTTCTGCCGAGACCGGCGATCGCCCCATGCTGGCGGTGCGCACGGATCGGCTGTCACGTCTTCGTCACTTCCCGGATGGCTGCCCGGAGGGCAGCGACGAGCATGTCGACATGGCGTTCGGCAAAGCAGATCGGCGGACGGATCTTGACGACTTCGCCATGAGCGCCGGTCCGGCCGACCAGCACGCCGTGCCGCCGCGCCGCCTCCACCAGCCGCGCCGCGACATCCGGGCGGACGATCTCGATCCCCGCATAGAGCCCGCGTCCGCGCACCGCCGATATCACGGCCGGGTGTTCCGACCGCAGCCCCTCCAGCCGGTGCCGCAGCACGGCGCCGGTCGCGGCGGCGTTGGCGACGAGCGCTTCGTCTTCGACGACGTCGAGCACCGCGCCGCCCATCGCCGCGGCGACCGGACCCGCCGCATAGGTGTTGAAATAGATCGCCTCGGCCATGAACGGATCGGCGAGCGCGGACGGCGCGATCACGGCGGCGGCGGGGTAGCCGTTGGCCATCGGCTTGCCCAAGGTGACGAGATCGGGCACCGCGCCGTGCCAGCACCAGCCCCACATCGCGTCGCCCATCCGCCCGAAGCCGGCCTGCACCTCGTCGGCGATGTACACGCCCCCCGCCGCGCGGACGCGCGCGACCGCCGGCGCCAGGAAGCCGCGCGCGCGTTCCGGCAGCCCCTCGAACGAGAAGATCGGATCGATCAGCAAAGCGGCCACGCCGAAGCCGGCCGCGGCGAGCGAGCGGATCGCTTCGTCCGCCGCGTCCGCCAGTGCCCCGGCATCGTCGGCCGCGCCGATATCGACGGTGCGCGCCCAGGGCGGAAACGGCTCGCCCGACGGGATCGCCGTGGCGAGCGCGGCCAGCGTCGTGGAATTGCCGTGATAGTTGACGCGGCTGACGATCACGCCGCGCGCGCCGCCGTGCCGGCGGGCAAGGCGGAGCGCCAGTTCGTTCGCTTCCGTGCCGGTGCAGGCGAACAGCGCGCGATCGAGCGGGGGCGGAAACAGCGCGAGCAGCCGTTCGGCATAGGCCGTCACCCCGGCGTGGAGATAGCGGCTGTGGACGTTCAGCCGCGCGAGCTGCCCGGCCGCCGCCGCGACCACGCGCGGGTGGCAGTGGCCGACATGCGGCACGTTGTTGTAGGCATCGAGATAGCGCCGCCCGGACGCGTCCTCGATCCACGCACCGGAGGCCGCCACGACCTCCAGCGGTTCGTCGAAGAACAGCAGCGAATGGGGGCCGAACGCGGCTTCGCGGCGCGCGAGCAGCGTCAAGCGGCCGTCCCGCCGCGGGCATCGACGCGGGCCAGGAAGTCCGCCACCGCCGCGTTGCTGTCGGCGGCGTTGTCGAGCATCGTCAGATGCGCGGCGTCGGGCACGACCACCATCTCCGCACCGGGCGTCAGGCGCGCGTACGCGGCCACCGTTTCGGGACGCGCCTCGTCGTCGTCGCCGGTCAGGTAGAGCACCGGGACGCCCAGACCCGGCAGTTCCGGGGTGAAATCCCAGTGCTTCATGTCGCCCGTCACGGTGAACTCGTTCGGCCCCTGGATGCGCAGGTAGACGTCGAGCCCCGCCTCGCCGATGGTGCGGCGGAACAGCTCGGTCGACATGCCGCGCTTGCAGACGTGGCGGGCATAGAAGGCGTCGTGCGCCGCCTCGTATGCCGGCCCCGCGAAGACGCCGCTGGCGTTGGCCGCGGCGACCGCGGCGCCATGTTCCGGCGGGAGGGCGGCGAGCAGCGCCGCGGTATCGCGTTCCCACCACGACGTCTTGAGCGCCGGGCTGGACATCACGATCGACGCGATCTTCCCCGCGCCGTGACGCGAGACGTAGCGCGTGGCGAGCATCGTGCCCCAGCTATGCCCGTAGAGATGACAGGCCGGATAGCCGTAGGCGGTCAGCACCGCCTCCAGCTCGGCGGCGAAGCGCTCGATCGTCCACAGCGCGTCCGCCGCCGGCCGGTCCGACCGGCCGCAGCCGAGCTGGTCGTAGAGGATGACCGGCCGCGCCGCCGCCAGCGCGGCCAGCGGCTCCAGATAATAGCTGGGAAAGCCGGGGCCGCCATGCAGGCATACCAAAGGTACGCCCCCGCCGCCGCCGTCCACCCGCTTGGCGAAGACGCGGCCGCCGGGAACCTCGACCATCCGCTCGTCGATCGCGGCGCCGGGCGGGGCGCCCGGCAGATCGGCGTCACCGATGTCGCCCGCCGCCCGGCCCGTCAACCGACCAGCGCCCCGCGCCACAATTCCTGCGTGGTCATGTGGCGGGTCGCCGCGATCCATCGCCCGTCGGGCGAAACGACCGGGTAGAGGATGTTGTGGTCGTCATGCGTCATCTGCGTGACCGCGCCGCCCGTGGCGGAGATCGCGAAGAGCTGCATCGTGTCGTCCTCGCCCAGCCCGCTGAAGACGATCGTCGCGCCGTCCGGGGTGAAGGCGACGCCGCCATAGGTATGGCCGCGATATTCGTGCAGCCTGCGGCCGGCGGATCCGTCCGCGGCGACGACCCACAGCGCCTTGCGGCCGATGTCGAAACTGTCCTCGACGACGAGCGACGCGCCGTCCGGCGCATAGCCGACCCAGGTCGGGTTCGTCAGTCCGTCGGGCATCGGCAGCCGGCGATGGCCGAGCTTGCGCCCGGTGTCGGGATCGAAATCGATCAGGAAGACATTGTACAGACCCGGATGACCCGCGCGATCCCACGACCAATAGAGCAGGGTGCGGCCGTCGGGCGACCAGCGCGGCGAGAAGATTTCCCAGCCGTCCTCGCTCATTTCCACCTCGGGCGCTTCGTAATCGTCGGCGGGGCGGACGAACACCGCGTCATGCGCCTCGTTGGCGTCGTAGAACGGGATCGTCGCGCCGCCGCGATGCGAATGATAGGCGATCCAGCGCCCGCACGGGGAATAGACGTGGGTGAAATCCTCGTGGCTGCCGTCGACCACGGCGACCGGATCGGCCAGCGGGCGCAGTTCCGCGTCGACGCTCACTTCGTAGCTGTCGAGGCACACCGCCCAGTCGGCGATGCGGAACTGGCCGACCGTGAAGGCGATCCGGTCGCTCTCGGGCGACCATTCGGGGATATAGCCGCCGACCATGATCTCGCGCAGGTCGCCGCCCGCCGCGGGCAGCGCCACGACCGACTTCAGGGTTATGTTCTTGATCCAGAACAGCGCGCCGCCGGCCACCGCCGGATCGGACAGTTCGGAGCCGGAGGTGACGACCGGCTCCAGCGTGCCGCCGGAACGGGCCATGCGGTAGATCTTCGTCTGCCGTGCCGCCACCGGGCGCTGGCGCAGGATCTCATCCGGCGCGGCGGTGCTGGCGGCGGGCAGGTAGACATGATCGTCGGTCGCGCCGAACAGCACGCTGCCCGGCCAGTAAGGCGGCGTGTCGAGATCGCGCGCCAGCGTGGCGCCGTCGCCGCCGGCGACGGCGATGCGCAGCAGCAGCGAAGCGCCGTCGGGCTGCCGCACGAGCACGAAGGCATCCCGCCCGTCCGGCGTGAAGCAGGCGCCCATCACGGGGCCGCCCAAATCCAGCTTCCGCGGCGCGGCGACCGGGCCGATCCAGAGCGTATGCGCGGGATGATCGGTCCGGAAGACGGGGCTGAACTCGTGATAGAGGATCGCCGTGCCGTCGGCGGACACCGCCGGCGTCATCGTCGCGGGCACGTCGAGCCGCTCGGCCGCGTCGCCTTCGACCAGGAACCAGGCCGCGTCCCCGCCCGCGCCGCGCAGCTGGAGGAAGCGCCCGCCGGCCGGCAGCGTCCGGACCCAGGGATCGGCGAATAGCGGATCGTCGGACGGCGCCGCCGCGCCCGCCGTCCAGAAATGATTATAGCCCTCCACGGCGACGCGGATGACGCCCGCGCCGTTCGCGGCGACATGGGTCTTGACGCTGAAATCCTCGAAGATGCGGTTGCCGCGCCAGGCGCCGAGCCGCGCGACCTGCCCCAGCATCGCGTGCGCGAACATCGCGGGCGCGCCGGGGATGCGCCGGCCGCGCGGCCGGCCCAAGAAGGTCTGCGGGTCGATGGTCGCCAACGTCATGCCGACATCCTTTCGTATCAGGCCAGGAGTTCGAGCGCCTTGTGGTTTTCGGGCAGCGTCGAGCCGCCGTCGACGACGATCGTCTGGCCCGTGATGTAGCCCGCCTGTTCGCTG
>CAXTHU010000106.1:0-9519 GCA_964244125.1 uncultured Sphingomonadaceae bacterium | reverse complement strand
AGGCGAAGATCGGCGGGATCACGCCCGCCGTGTTGATCTTGAGCGGCAGGTGGCTCTTGTCCGCCTGCATGTGGCCGCGCGCGGTCTGGCGCTTGGGATACTGGATCAGGACGCGGCGCTGCGCCCGCTCCATGAAACAGATGAAGGCGATCAGCCCCAGCACCATCGCCGCCATCAGCAGGATCACCAGCGGCGACATCGAGCCGGTCCGCCCCCCCTCGAACAGGTTGGCGAGCGCGGTCGGCAGATGCGCGACGATGCCCGCCATGATGATGAGCGAGACGCCGTTGCCGATCCCGCGCGAGGTGATCTGCTCGCCCAGCCACATCAGGAACATCGTCCCGCCGATCAGCGTGATGACGGTGGTGATGCGGAAGATGATGCCCGGCTCGACCACCGCCGACATGCCCTGCGCGGCACCCCAGCTTTCGAGGCCGACGGCGATGAAATAACCCTGGATGGCGGTGAGCAGCACCGTGCCGTAGCGGGTATACTGGTTCAGCCGCTTGCGCCCGCTCTCCCCGTCCTTCTTGATCGCGCCCAGCGTCGGGCTGAGCGAGGTGGCGAGCTGGATGACGATTGAGGCGGTGATGTAGGGCATGACGCCCAGCGCGATCAGGCTCATCCGTTCCAGGCTGCCGCCGGAGAAGGTGTTGAAGAAGTCGAGCACGCCGCCCTTGGTGGTGGCGAACAACGTCGCCATCGCGCGCGGATCGATGCCGGGCAGCGGCACGAAGCTCAACAGCCGGAACACGATGAGCGCGCCGAGCGTGAACCACAGCCGCTTCTTCAGGTCGGTGGCCTGACTGAACTTGGCGAAGCTCAGGTTGGCGGCCATCTGGTCGGCGGCGGATGCCATCGTGCGGTTCAACCTCTAGAAGCTGGCGGAGCGGTCAGCCTGTCCCGCTCTTCATATAGTGCGGCTTTTCCCTCGGCCACCCCGTCACCCCGGACTCGTTCCGGAGTGACGCAAGGCCTTAGGCGCCCGCCTTCTTGGCGGCCTTGTCGGCGGCGCGGGCCTTCTGGGCGACGCGGTGCTTGGCGGCATGCTTGTCCCTGGCGGCGACCAGCTCGATCACCTCGACCGATCCGCCGGCCGCCTCGATCGCGGCGCGGGCGCCGGCCGAGACGCCGGCGACGCGCAGCGCGAGCTTCGCGGTGAGCGCACCCTTGCCCAGCACGCGCACGCCGTCCCTGCCGCCACGGGCGATGCCGATCGCCTTCAGCGCGTCATGGTCGATCGTGCCCTCGGTGGCGAGCGTGCCGGCGTCGACCAGCTTCTGGAGCTGACCGAGATTCACCTCGGCATGGTCCTTGCCGAACGGGTTGTTGAAGCCGCGCTTGGGCAACCGCATGTGGAGCGGCATCTGCCCGCCCTCGAAGCCCTTGATCGAGACGCCCGAGCGGCTCGTCTGGCCCTTCTGGCCGCGCCCGGCGGTCTTGCCGAGACCCGAGCCGATGCCGCGCCCGACACGGACCCGGCCCTTGCGCGCACCTTCGTTGTCGCGGATTTCGTTGAGTTTCATGGTCTGCACTCGCTTTCGCTATGGTCGCGCTGTTTGATCTGGATCCTTTTCCCCCTTTCGGGGAGAGGGCCAAGGGTATCTATCCCTCCGTGACACTCACCATGTGATGCACCTTGCGGATCATGCCGCGCACCTCCGGAGTGTCCTCCAGCTCGCGGGTCTTGTGCATCTTGTTGAGGCCCAGGCCGACCAGCGTCGCGCGCTGGTCGGCGGTGCGGCGGATGGGGGAGCCGGTTTGCGTCACCTTGAGGGTCGCCATGTTCGTTACTCCGTCACGGCCGCGGCTTCGGCCTCGGCGACTTCCGGCGCGGCGCCGCCGCGGCCGATCAGGTCGGCGATCTTCTTGCCGCGACGCTGCGCCACCGATTTGGGGCTGACCTGTTCGGTCAGCGCCTCGAAGGTCGCGCGGATCATGTTGTAGGGGTTGTTCGTGCCGACCGACTTGGTGACCACGTCGTGGACGCCAAGCGATTCGAAGATGGCGCGCATCGGGCCGCCGGCGATGATGCCGGTGCCGGCCGGTGCCGAGCGGAGATAGACCATGCCGGCGCCGAAATGCCCGCGCCCGTCATGATGCAGCGTCCGGCCCTCGCGCAGCGGCACGCGGACCATCGACTTCTTGGCCGCCGCGGTCGCCTTGGAGATCGCCTCGGGCACCTCGCGCGCCTTGCCGTGGCCGAAGCCGGCGCGGCCCTTGCCGTCGCCGACGACGACGAGCGCGGCGAAGCCGAAGCGCTTGCCGCCCTTCACCGTCTTGGAGACGCGGTTGATGTGGACGAGCTTCTCGACCAGTTCCTCGCCGCCGTCGTCGCCGCCGCGATTGTTGTCGCGCCGGCCGCGATTGCCGTCGCGCCCGCCACGGCTGCGATCGCCGCCGGGGCCGCCACGGCCGGCGCCGCCGCCACGGCCGCCGCGCGGGCCACGGCCCTCGCGGGCGGGGGCGCCCGTCTCGGGAGCGGCCGCAAGGGCCTCGGCCGGGGCCGCGTTCTGGGTGTCGTCAGCCATAATCAGAACTCCAGGCCGCCGGCACGGGCGGCTTCGGCCAGCGCTTTCACGCGGCCATGGAACAGGAAGCCGCCGCGATCGAACACGACGGCGGTGACGCCGGCGGCCGAGGCGCGCTCGGCGAGGCGCCGGCCGGTCGCGGTCGCGGCATCGACGTTGGCGCCTGAGGCGGCGCGCGCATCCTTCTCCAGCGTCGAGGCCGAGGCGACCGTCGCGCCGGCGGCGTCGTCGATGATCTGGGCGTAGATGTGCCGGCCGGAACGATGCACCGACAGGCGCGGCCGGGTGCCGGCGCGCGCGCGCAGCACGGTGCGGACCCGCCTGCGGCGCTTGGCGAAGAGGGAGAGGTGCTTGGCCATGTTACTTCTTCTTGCCCTCTTTGCGGAAGATGAACTCGCCCGCATATTTGATGCCCTTGCCCTTATAGGGCTCGGGCTTGCGCCAGCGGCGGATCTCGGCGGCGACCTGGCCGACCTTCTGCCTGTCCGATCCGCTGATCTGGATCGTCGTCTGGTCCGGCGTCTTGATCTCGATCCCGTCGGGAACCGCATAATCGACGTCGTGGCTGTAGCCGAGCTGGAGCTTCAGGTTCTTGCCCTGGGCGTTCGCGCGATAGCCGACGCCGGTGATCTGGAGCGTCTTGGTGAAGCCCTCGGTCACGCCGGTCATCAGGTTCTGCACCAGCGTACGCTGCATTCCCCAGAAGGAGCGCGCGCGCTTCGTCTGGTTGGCCGGGGTAACCGATACGGTGCCGTCCTGGATCGCATAGCTCACCTCCTCGGCGAGCGGCAGGATGAGCGTGCCTTTGGGGCCTTTCACCGACAGCGCGCCGTCGGCGATGTCCGCCGTGACGCCCGCCGGAATGGCGACCGGCCGTTTACCGATGCGGCTCATCAGAACACCTCCGCGAGGACTTCGCCGCCGACGTTCTGGTCGCGCGCCTCGGTATCCGAGAGCACGCCGCGCGGCGTCGAGACGATGGTGATGCCGAGGCCGTTCCTGACCCGGGGCAGTTCGCTGGAACCCGAATAGACCCGGCGGCCGGGTTTCGAGACGCGGGCGACATGCTGGATCGCCGGCTGCCCCTCGAAATATTTCAGCTCGATGCGGATGCCGGGATGCTCGTTGAGCAGTTCCTCGGAATAGCCGCGGATATAGCCCTCGCGCTGGAGCACGTCGAGCACGCGGACGCGCAGCTTCGACGCGGGCGAGAGGACCGAATCCTTCTTCGCGCGCTGGCCGTTGCGGATGCGGGTGAGCATGTCACCGATGGGATCGTTGATCGCCATGATCTTTCCTTACCAGCTCGACTTCGTCACGCCGGGGATCATCCCCTTGTTGGCGAGATCGCGCAGCATGACGCGCGCCAGCCGGAACTTGCGATAATAGGCCCGGGGGCGCCCGGTGATCTCGCACCGATTGCGCACCCGCGTCGGGTTCGCGTTGCGCGGCAGGGTCGCCATCTTCAGGCGGGCCATCAGGCGCTCGCCATCGTCCAGCGACCTGTCGTTCGCCGTCGCCTTCAGCTTGGCATACTTGCCGGCATATTGCTTCACGAGCTTCTTGCGCCGCTCGTTCTTGTTGATCGAACTCAGTTTCGCCATGGACTTAAGCTCTCTTCTCTCTTGCTTTCTCCCCCTCACCTTCAGGGGAGGGGCCGTATCCGTTTATGCCGCCTTCTGCTGCTCAACCTGGGGCAGCGGGAACGGGAAGCCGAACAGGCGGAGAAGCTCGCGGGCCTCCTCGTCGCTGTTGGCGGTGGTCGCGACGATCACGTCCATGCCGCGGACCTTGTCGACCTGGTCGTAGCTGATCTCCGGGAAGATCAGCTGTTCCTTCAGGCCGGTGGCGTAATTGCCGCGGCCGTCGAACGACTTGTCGTCGAGGCCGCGGAAATCGCGGACGCGCGGCAAGGCGATGGTGACGAAGCGGTCGAGGAACTCGTACATCCGCTCGCGGCGCAAGGTCACCTTGCAGCCGATCGGCATGCCCTCGCGCAGCTTGAACTGGGCGATCGATTTCTTGGCCTTGGTGATGACCGGCTTCTGCCCGGCGATCTGCTCCATCTCCTTGGCGGCCTGATCGACGCGCTTCTTGTCCTGGGTGGCGTCGCCGACACCCATATTGAGCACGATCTTGGCCAGGCGAGGAACCTGGAGCGCGTTGGTATAGCCGAACTTGTCGGTCATCGCCTTGACGATCTCGTCGTCATACTTCCTGCGCAGGCGGGGCGTGTAGCCATCAGCCATCGATCTTCTCCCCGGTCTTCACGGCCACGCGGACCTTCTTGCCGCCTTCCGTCTCGAAACGGACACGCGTCGGCCTGCCGTCGGCGGTGATGTGGGCCACCTTCGACGCATGCAGCGGCGCCTCCGAACGGACCAGGCCGCCCTGCGGCTCGGCCTGGGTCGGCTTCCGGTGGCGGGTAGCGATATTGACGCCGGATACCACGACCTTGCCGTCCTTCGGCATCGATCGGGTGACGTCGCCGGTCTTGCCCTTGTCCTTGCCGGACAGGACGATCACGCGGTCGCCCTTCTTGATCTTCAGCGCGCTCATCACAGCACCTCGGGGGCGAGCGAGATGATCTTCATGTGGCCCCTGCCGCGCAGCTCGCGCACGACCGGGCCGAAGATGCGGGTGCCGATCGGCTCCTCGTTCTTGTTCACCAGGACCGCGGCGTTGCCGTCGAAGCGGATGGTCGAGCCGTCGGCGCGGTGGATGTCCTTGGCGGTGCGGACGATGACGGCGCGATGGACGTCGCCCTTCTTCACCTTGCCGCGCGGCGCGGCCTCCTTGATCGACACGACGATGATGTCGCCGACCGTCGCGGTGCGCCGCTTGGAGCCGCCCAGCACCTTGATGCACTGGACGCGCTTGGCGCCGGAATTGTCGGCGACGTCGAGATTGGACTGCATCTGGATCATCTGTCAGCCCTCCTCAGGCGATGTCGGCGTCGGCCGCGACCGGCACGGCGCCGATCCGGTCGACCACCCGCCAGGTCTTCAGCTTGGAGATCGGGGCGCATTCCTCGATCCGCACGGTCTCGCCATCATGAAAGGCGTTGGCCTCGTCATGGGCGTGATACTTCTTCGACCGCTTGATGATCTTGCCGTAGACCGGGTGGGCCACCCGGCGCTCGACGGAGACCACCACCGTCTTGTCGGTCTTGTCGGAGACCACCGTTCCCGTCAGCACGCGCTTCGGCATGATGATATCCTTCTTATTTCTTGGCCGCGGACGCGCGGTGCGTCTGCAGCGTCTTGATGCGGGCGATGGTGCGGCGGACCTCGCGCACGCGGGACGGCTTCTCCAGCTGGTTCGTCGCCGCCTGGAAGCGCAGGTTGAACTGCTCGCGCTTCAGCTCGCCGAGCTGGGTCGAGAGCTGGTCGTCGGTCGCGACCTTGAGATCGGAAATCTTCGCCATGTCTTTACGCGGCCTCGTGCACGGACTCGCCCAGGCGGGCGACGACCTTGGTCTTGATCGGCAGCTTCTCCATCGCGCGCTCGAAGGCGACGCGGGCGAGCGGGCCGGCGACGCCTTCCAGCTCGAAGATGATGCGGCCGGGCTTCACCCGCGCCACCCAATATTCCGGCGAGCCCTTGCCCGATCCCATGCGGACCTCGGCCGGCTTCGACGAAACGGGCAGATCCGGGAAGATGCGGATGTGGAGCCGCCCCTGCCGCTTGATGTGGCGGGTGATCGCCCGGCGCGCCGCCTCGATCTGGCGGGCGGTGATGCGGTCGGGCTCCATCGCCTTCAGGCCATAGGCGCCCTGGTTCAGCGTCGTGCCGCCCTTGGCGTCGCCATGGATGCGGCCCTTGTGGGCCTTGCGGAACTTCGTGCGCTTGGGTTGCAGCATTTACTCGTAACCTTCTGACACCGTGACGACGGTCGATCAGGCGACGCTGGAAGGGAAACCCCTCAGCGTGCCGGACGGACCCCGGACGTCTGAGCTTCCATCATGAGGCGGTCCTGCGCCAGCGGATCGTGGCCGAGGATCTCGCCCTTGAAGATCCACACCTTGACCCCGCAGACGCCATAGGCGGTATGCGCCTCGGCCTCGGCATAATCGACGTTCGCGCGCAGCGTGTGCAGCGGCACCCGGCCCTCGCGATACCATTCGGTGCGCGCGATCTCCGCCCCGCCGAGACGCCCGGCGCAGGTGATGCGGATGCCCTCCGCGCCGAGGCGCAGCGCCGACTGCACCGCCCGCTTCATCGCGCGGCGGAAGGCGACGCGGCGTTCGAGCTGGTCGGCGACCGACTGGGCGACGAGCCGCGAATCGATCTCGGGCTTCCTGATCTCGACGATGTTCAGCGACACGTCCGACGCGGTCATGCCCCCGAGCGTCTTGCGCAGCTTCTCGATGTCGGCGCCCTTCTTGCCGATGATGACGCCGGGGCGCGCGGCATAGACCGAGATGCGGCAGAGCTTGGCCGGACGCTCGATCACCACCTTGGAGATGGCGGCCTGCGGCAGGCCGGTCATGATGTGCTTGCGGATCTTCAGATCCTCCAGCAGCAGCCGGCCATAGTCGGCGCCGTCGGCATACCAGCGGCTGTCCCAGGTGCGGTTGATCTGCAACCGCATGCCGACGGGGTTGGATTTCTGGCCCATGTTACTCCCCGGTCTCTTCGACTTCGCGCACGACGATGCGCAGGCGGCTGAACGGCTTGATGATCTGGCTGGACCGGCCGCGCGCGCGCGAGGCGAAGCGCTTCATCACCAGCCCCTTGCCGACCGACGCTTCCTTCACGACCAGCGCGTCGACGTCGAGATTGTGGTTGTTCTCGGCATTGGCGATGGCCGAGGCCAGGCACTTGCGCACGTCCACCGCCATCGCCTTGCGCGAGAACTGGAGGATGTTGAGCGCGTCGCCGGCGGTGCGGTTGCGGATCAGCGCGGCGACCAGGTTCAGCTTCTGCGGGCTGCCGCGGACCGAGGTCGCGAGCGCGAGCGCTTCCTTGTCGCCGACCTTGCGCGGGGATGCTGGCTTGGACATCAGCGCTTGCCCTTCTTGTCGGCGGCATGGCCGGGAAAGGTGCGCGTCGGCGCGAACTCGCCCAGCTTGTGGCCGACCATGTCCTCATTGACCGACACGGGGATGAACTTGCGGCCGTTATAGACATTGAAGGTCAGGCCGACGAACTGCGGCAGGATCGTCGAGCGGCGCGACCAGGTCTTGATCGGCGCACGCGCGCTTGCGTCCTGCGCGGTCTCGGCCTTCTTCAGGAGGCTGAGCTCGACGAACGGACCTTTCCAGACGGAACGGGCCATGATTACCTCTTCTTCTTCGCATGGCGAGAACGGATTATCATCTTGTCCGTCGCCTTGTTGTGGCGGGTGCGGGCACCCTTGGTCGGCTTGCCCCAGGGCGTCACCGGATGGCGCCCGCCCGAGGTGCGGCCCTCGCCGCCGCCGTGCGGATGGTCGACCGGGTTCTTGGCAACGCCGCGGGTCAGCGGACGCTTGCCCAGCCAGCGGTTGCGGCCGGCCTTCGCCAGGTTCTGGTTGGCGTTGTCGGGGTTCGACACCGCGCCCACCGTGCACATGCAGTCCGAGCGGATGTAGCGCTGCTCGCCCGAGTTCAGGCGAACCATCACCATGCCCCTGTCGCGGCCGACGATCTGCACGTAGGTGCCGGCGGCGCGCGCGATCTGGCCGCCCTTGCCGGGCTTCATCTCGACATTGTGGACGATGGTGCCGACCGGCGCCTGGCCGATCTCCATCGCATTGCCGGGCTTGGTGTCGGTCTTCCTGGCCGCCACCACGACGTCGCCGGGGGCGAGCCGCTGCGGCGCCAGGATATAGGCCAGCTCCTCGTCCGGATATTTCACCAGCGCGATGAAGGCGGATCGGTTGGGATCGTATTCCAGCCGCTCGACGGTGGCCGGCTGATCCCACTTGCGCCGCTTGAAGTCGACATGGCGGTATTTCTGCTTGTGGCCGCCGGCGATGCCGCGCGCCGTCGCATGGCCCATGTTGTTGCGGCCGCCCGACTTGCGCTTGCCCTCGACGAGCGCCTTGACCGGCTTGCCCTTCCACAGCGACGACTTGTCGACGAGGATCAGGCCGCGCCGGGCGGGGCTGGTCGGGTTGTAATGCTTGAGTGCCATGTCGCCCTCAGATCCCCGTGGTGACGTCGATCGACTGGCCGTCCGCCAGCGTCACGACCGCCTTCTTGAAGTCGGAGCGCTTATAGGGCGCGCCCTTCCACCGCTTCGTCTTGCCCTTCTGGACGATCGTGTTCACGCCCGTGACCGAGACGTTGAACAGCGCCTCGACGGCGGCCTTGATCTCGGGCTTCGACGCGCCCTTCGCCACGCGGAACACGACCGCGTTATGCTCGGACACCATCGTCGACTTCTCGGTGATGTGCGGCGCCAGCACCACGTCGTAATGACGGGTATCGACCGCGCCGCCTTGCGTCTTAGCCATTGAAGCGGGCCTCCAGCTTCTCGATCGCGGCGCGGGTCAGCACCAGCGTGTCATGCTTCAGTATGTCGTAGACGTTCGCGCCGATCGCCGGGAGGAGGTTCACCCCCTTCAGGTTGCCCGAGGCGCGGGCGAAGCTGACGTTCAGCGCGTCCCCGTCGATCACCAGCGCCTTGGCGCCGGAGCCGAGGCCGGCGATCTGGCCGGCGAGCGCGCGGGTCTTGCCCTCGGCCACGTCCAGCGCGGAGACGACGATCAACTGGCCGTCGCGCGCCTTGGCCGATAGCGCCATGCGCAGGCCGAGCGTCCGGACCTTCTTGTTCAGCGACGGATCAAAGTCGCGGACGCGCGGCCCGTGCGCCTTGCCGCCGCCGACGAAGATCGGCGCGCGGCGATCGCCGTGACGGGCGGTGCCGCCGCCCTTCTGCTTGCCGAACTTCTTGCCGGTGCGGGCGACGTCGGACCGCTCGCGCGCGCCGCGGGCGGTGCCGCGACGCTTCTCGAGCTGCCAGGTGACGACGCGGTGGAGGATATCGGCGCGCGGCTCGA
>CAXTHU010000105.1:0-9544 GCA_964244125.1 uncultured Sphingomonadaceae bacterium | reverse complement strand
TGACGCTGGTCTCCAGCAGCCAGACGCCGCTGATGCGCAACCACCATCATTGCTACAGCCTGTTCGGCGGCGACGCATCCTTCGCCGGGGTGGGCGAGGCGGAGCGGCCGCGCGCCATGGCCTGCGTGCTGGAACCGGGCGACGCGCTGTTCATCCCGGTCGGCTGGTGGCACCATGTCGTCGGGCTGGAGACGACCATCGGGCTGTCCTTCACCAACTTCGCCTGGCCGAACGACTGCCATGCCGGTTACGCGACCTATGGCCGGGTCTGATCGGCGGGCGCGATAGACGCGCTGGCCTGCGGGCTGGCGGGCGCCGGACTGGGCGCGATCGCCGGCAGCTTCGTCGCGGTGCTCGTGCTGCGCTGGCCCGCCGGGCGATCGGCCGGCGGACGGTCGGCGTGCGACGCCTGCGGAGCGAGGCTGCGCTGGTGGGAACTGGTGCCGGTCGCGAGCCATGTCGCCTTGCGCGGGCGCTGCGCCCGTTGCGGGGCGACGATCGACCGCACGCACCCGTCCGTCGAGTTGGCCGGCGCGGCGATCGGCGGGGTAGCGCTGGCGGTGGCGCCGGGGTGGCCGGGGGCGGCGGGCGCGGTCCTCGGCTGGACGCTGCTGGCGCTGGCGCTGCTCGACCTGCGGCATTTCTGGCTGCCGGACCGGCTGACGCTGCCGCTGGGCGTGGCGGGGCTGGCGGTCGGGCCGGGCGCGTTCGACGCGCGACTGATCGGCGCGGCGGCGGGCTATGCCGCGCTTTGGCTGATCGCTTGGGTCTATCTCCGGATGCGGGGCCGCGTCGGCCTGGGAGCGGGGGACGCCAAGCTGTTCGGCGCGATCGGCGCCTGGCTCGGCTGGCGGGCCTTGCCGGAGATGCTGCTGGCCGCCTGCGCGATCGGCATCGCCTGGGCCTTGGCGCTGATGTGGCGCGGTGCGGCGGTGGGCGGCGCGACGCGGCTGCCGTTCGGGGTGATGCTGGTGGCGGCGGGCTGGGCGATGTGGCTCTGGACCTACGGCAGCGCCGGCGCCTGATCCGGCGGCCGCGCGCCGAGCCACCGGCCGATCGGCGCCACCGTGACCCGGCCGTCGGCTTCGCGATGCCGCGCCAGCAGGGAGGTGAGCTGCTGCGCCGTGTCGCCGATGCGGACGCGGGTGCGGACCCAGTAGAGGTCGGAGGTGAAGCCGGCCTCGGCGGGCAGCCCCAGCCCGGCCTCGGCGAAATCGGCGGCGTCGAGAAAGCCGCGTCGCCGGCGCTGCGCGACCAGCCGCCGCGCCGCCGGCGCATCGTTCAGCAGGATCGCCAGCATCGCCTCGTCGGCGGCGTTGACGTTGATCCTGCTGTCATGGGGCAGCGCCGTCAGCAGCGGGGTGAGGCGGGCGACAGTGGCGGCGTCCAGCCCGGCGCTGCGCAGCGGCCGCAGATCGCCCACCGGCCCGTGCTGGCGGATGAGGCCCACCGCCGTCGCCACCAGCGCCATGGGCACGCCGGCGCCGTCGGCGATGCGGCCGAGCAGCGCGACCGGCGCCGGGTCGCCGGTCATCAGCGCGTTGACGTTGAAACGGCCGGTGGCGTCGGCGATGACGAGATCGAAGCTGCCGCCGGCGATCGGCGCGTCCCTGGCGCCGAGCTTCGCCCACGGCTCGCCGGGATTGTCGGTGTCGGGCGCCGCCAGCGCGTCGCGGCGCAGCGCGGTGATCGCCGACTGCTCGCCGCCATGGGCGACGGCCAGCGCGCGCGCCGCCTCGCGCAGGCGGAGCGAGCGTTGCAGCGCGCCGTCCTCGGCCGAGATCATCAGCATGACGATCCCGGCGGCGATGGCGACGAACAGCAGCACGTTGATGAGGATCATGCCCGTTTCGCGGTGATCGACGCGATTCATGGCCGGGCCGGTAGCGACACGACCCGCCTGATCGTGCCGCGGACGCCCTTGCCGCCGGGCATGAGGGCGATGTCGGCGGCGATCGCGGCGGGGCGGTCGGCGGCGCGCTCCACGCTCGGCGGCCAGCGATCGACCCAGCCGCCGTCCGGCGTCCAGAAGCGGAAGCGGAGCGAGGCGACCCCGTCCAGCACCGCCTGCGTCCCCCCGCCGGCATCCGGCACCGCGACCGCGCGGCCGAAGACGCCGCCGGCGAGGCCATAGCGGATCGGCACCGGCAGGCCCCCCACCGCCGCCAGCGGCCGGTTGAACGACAGCGCCGCGCCGCCGCCCGCCACCGGGCCGGGGGCGATCTGTTCAAGGTCGCTGGTCATGACGAACATCGCCCGCTGCACGTCGGCCAGCCGCTCCAGCCGTCCGGCCGTCCCCGCCTGCACCCGCAGCACGCCGTCGACCAGCGCCAGCCCGGCGAGCGCGATGAGGCCGAACAGCGCGAGCGAGATCATCAGTTCGATGAGCGTGAAGCCGGCTTCGCGTGGAGCTTGTTCCCCGGCGCGGGCCGGGACCCGGTCGGGGGACGGCCGGGGATCGGCGCCATCCTCCGTCACGACCGGGCCTTGGCCCACGCCGGGGAACTGCCGGGCGATATCATGCCGTCTCGCTCTGCCCCACGATGCCGTAGCCGTCGGCCGCCGCGGCGAGGATGGCGAGGCGGCGCACCGCGCTGCCGTCCTGGCGGAAGCGGACGGGGCCGAGCGCGCCGGTGAAGCCCGCCGGATCGAGCAGCGCCGGCCGGCCGCCGGCGCCGACGCGCGCGGCGATCAGCGCCGCGTCGTGGGCGAGGGCGGCGAGGAGGCCGGGATCGCCGCTGCTCGACGCCAGGCTGTCGCTCGCGAAATGTTGTAGCCCGGTCGGATCGGGCGCGGCCAGCCATGCGCCGGCGATGGCGGCGAGGGTCGCGGGGCGATGGTCGAGTGCCTGCACCGTGCCGAGCAGCTGGACTTCCGCCGCGGCGGCCGCGCGGGCGGCGGCGGCGAAGCCTTGGCCGCCGTCCACCGCCAGCAGCGCGTCGGGCTGCATCGCACGGAGGGCGGCGTCGATGCCCGCCGCCGCGACCGGCCGGACGGTGAGGCCGAGCGCCGCCTGCGCGCGATCCGCCGCGCGGGCGGCCTGGACGCCCCACGCGCCCTCGCCGGCCAGCAGCGCGACGCTGCGGATGCCGCGCCCCCGCGCATAGGCCAGGATCGCCGATACGCATTGTCCGGCACCGAGGCCGAGGAGGAAGGCGCCGCTCTCGATCAGGGTCTCGTCATTGCTGAACGCCAGCACCGGCGCACGGCCGGCCACCGCCGCCAGCACCGGCCGGACGTCGGCGGCATAGACTGGCCCGAGGATCAGCTTCGCGCCGCGCCCCAGCGCCTGTTTCGCCGCCGCGGCGGCGGAGGGGGCGCCGTCCAGCACCATCGGCGGGGCGGCGGCCATTTCGCCGAGCGTGGCGGCGCGGCTCATGCTAAGGCCGAGCGAGGCATGCGGGCCGGTCAGCGGCACGATCAGCGCGGCGGTGGGCTTGGGCGCGCGGGCGGCGAGGAGGGGGAACGACGATGACGCCATCGACAGGATCGCTCCCGTCCGGAGCGCGTGGAGCAGCTGACGCCGGTCGGTTCTCATTTCAGTTCCTTCGCGAGCGCACGGCGCGCCGCCGGGCGATCCTGTTCGGCGGCATCGGCGCGGCGGCATATCTCGTCACCCTGCTGGCGACCATCCCGGCGGCGCTGCTGGTGCCGCGATCGGACGGCATCGCGGCGGTCGGGGGCACGATCTGGCATGGCGAGGCGGCGCTGGCCGGCGGCGACCGGCTGTCGTGGCGCTGGGCGCCGCTCGCCACGCTGGCGCATCTCGCCTTCGCCGCCGATTTCGCGGTGGAGGGGCGCGACACGGCGCTGGCGGGGCGCGCGCTGCTCGGGCGATCCTCGCTGCGGCTGGACGATGTCAGCGGCACGGCCGACGCGCGGCTGCTGGCGGCGCTGGACCCCGGCCTGCCCTTCGCCTGCGCCATGCCGTTGCAGGTCAACCTGACGACGCTGGCGATCGGCCGCGGCGACCGGCGGATGGCGGGCGAGATCAGGAGCGGGGGCGGAAGTTGCGGTCCGAAGGCCGGCGGGGCCCAGGTGTCCGTCGCACCGCTGATCCTGACCGCCGGCGACGTCGGCCGCGCCACCGCCGGCGGCATCGCCCCCCTCGGCCGGCGGCGGCTGTCGCTCGTCACCTTCACGCTGGCGCGCGACGGGCGTCTCGATCTGGCGGTGACGCGGGCGGGGGCGGCGGCGCTGCCCTTCGCCGCGCCGCCGATGGGGATGGCGATTTCCACCAACCTCTGAGCTGTTCCCCGGCGCGGGCCGGGGAACGAGAAGGCCGTCACATCCCCACCAGATTGTTGAGGTTGATGATCGGCAGCAGGATCGCCAGCACCATCAGCAGGACGAGCCCGCCCATCATCAGCAGCACCAGCGGCTCGACCAGCGCCACGAGGGTGGCGACCAGCCCGTCCAGCTCGCGCTCCAGCTCGGCGGCGGCGCGGCCCAGCGCCGGGGCCAGACGGCCGCCGCTCTCGCCGCTGGCGACGATGGCGACCAGCATCGGCGGGAAGACGCCCGCCTCCGCCATCGCCGTGCGCAGGCTCGCCCCCTCCCGCACCCGCGTGCCGACCTGCTCGCCGGCCAGCCGGACGTGGCGGTTGGGGGTGACGGCGGCGGCCGCGGCGAGCGCGTCGACCAGCGGCACCGCGCTCTGCACCAGCGTGCCGAGGCTCGCGGCGAAGCGGGCGGCGTTGTGCTGCCGGCTGAAACGGCGGAAGGGCGGGGTCGTCGCCAGGAAGCGGTGCCAGCGCAGCCGGTTGGCCGGCACCTTCATCCAGCGGTTCACGGTAAAACCCACCGCCAGCGCGGCGATCAGCAGGTACAGCCCGTAAACCTGCAACCCGGCGCTGACGGCGATCAGCGCGCGCGTCAGGAACGGCAGTTCCGCCCCGCGCGAGACGAACACCTTCACGATGTCGGGCACGACGTAGATCAGCAGCAGCGTCATCATCCCGAACGACACCACCGCCAGCAGCGCCGGATAGAGGAGCGCGAGCTGTACCTTCTGCTGGTTGCGGTGCCGGCTCTCGACGAAGTCGGCGAGATGGGCGAGGACATCGGCCAGCCGCCCCGACTGTTCCCCGGCCGCGACCGAGGCGCGGTAATATTCGGGGAAGGCGGCGGGTTGCTGCGCGAGCGCCCCGGCCAGGCTCCGCCCGTCGAGGATCGCGGTGCGGACGCGCAGCAGCAGGGCGGCGGCGGCGGGCTGCTCGGCCTGTTCCGCGACCAGTTGGAGCGCGTGTTCGACGTTGATGTCGCTGGAGACGAGGGTCGAGACCTGGCGGGTGATCGTCGCCAGCGTGCGCGCCGACAGCTTCTCGCGGCGGAACAGCGATCCGGCCTGGCGTTCCCCGGCGGGCGCGACGGCCGTCGGCAGCACGGACTGGTCGCGGAGCAGCTGGCGCGCGACGACGGCGCTCGATGCCTCGACCACGCCGCTGCGGCCGACGCCGGCGGCGTCGACCCCGCGCCAGGCATAGGCCGGCATCAGCCCTCGTCGCGCGTCACGCGGGCGACCTCCTCGATGCTGGTCGTGCCGTCGCGGATCTTGGCGATGCCGTCGTCGAGGAGGCTCGGCCCGCGCGCCCGCGCCGCCGCCATCAGCGTCGCCTCGGCCGCCCCGTCGTGGATCAGCGCGCGCAGCCGGTCGTCGGCGACGACGACCTCGTACAGGCCGGAGCGGCCGCGATAGCCTTCTCCGTTGCAGGCCGCGCAGCCGACCGGGCGGAAGATCGCGTCGCCCGGTGCCACGGCGCGGTCGAGCAGCAGGCTCTCGGCCTCGGTCGCCTCGCCGGGCGCGCGGCAGGCGGGACAGAGGCGGCGGACGAGGCGCTGGGCGATGAGCCCGACGACCATCGGCGCCAGCAGGTAGCGTTCCACCCCCATGTCGGCCAGCCGCGTGATCGATCCGACCGCACTGTTGGTGTGGAGCGTGGAGAGGACGAAATGGCCGGTCATCGACGCGCGCACCGCCACCTCGGCGGTCTCGCCGTCGCGGATCTCGCCGACCATGATGACGTCCGGATCCTGGCGGAGGATGGCGCGGAGACCCCGGGCGAAGCTCAAGTCGGTGCGCGTGTTGACCTGCGTCTGGCCGATGCCGTCCAGTTCGTACTCGATCGGGTCTTCCACCGTCATGATGTTGCGTCGGGCGTCGTTCAGCCGGGTCAGCGCGGTGTAGAGCGTCGTCGTCTTGCCGGAGCCGGTCGGCCCGGTGACGAGCAGCAGGCCGTGGGGCCGATCGAGCAGCCGGGCGAATTGCGCCACGTCGCGCGCGCCCATGCCGAGATGGGCGAGATCGAGGCGGGTGGCGCCGCGTTCCAGCAGCCGCATGACGACACGCTCGCCATGCTGCGTCGGGAGCGTCGAGACGCGGACGTCGATCTCATGCCCGCCGATCCTGACCGAGACGCGCCCGTCCTGCGGCACGCGCCGCTCGGCGATGTCGAGCCGCGCCATCACCTTGATGCGGCTGACCAGCAGCGGCGCCAGCGCGCGCTTGGGCTCCACCACCTCGCGCAGGATCCCGTCGATCCGGAAACGGACGACGAGGCGCTTTTCCATCGTCTCGACATGGATGTCGGACGCGCGCGCGCGCACCGCCTCCAGCATCAGCGCGTTGATGAGGCGGATGACGGGCGAATCGTCGCGCGCGTCGAGCAGGTCGTCCACCGCCGCCGCGCTGTCGGCCAGCGCGGCGAGATCGCCGTCGGTCGCGCCGAACAGGTCGGCCGCGTCGCTGGCGCTGCCGTGATAGGCGACGCCGAGCAGCGCGTCGAACGCGGCGTCGTCCACCGCCTCGAAGCGGAGCGCCGGGCCGAACAGCCGCCGCACCTCCAGCATGGCGGGCAGCGGCAGGGTGCGGCGGTGGATTGCGGCGGGGCCTTCGGGTCTGGCTTCGACCAGGACGCCGTTGCGGCTGGCGAAGGCATAGGGCAGCGGGCTCATCGCAGCACCACGCGCGCGTCGACCAGGCCGGGGGCGGCGGGGGTGACGGACAGATCGTCGACGCGCAGCGCGCTCGTCGCCTCCAGGTCGGCGATCCAGCGCAGCGTCGCATCGTATGGCGCGGCGGTCAGCGTCGCGACCGTGCCGCCGGGGCCAGGCGCCACCAGCGGCGACAGGCCCGCGCCGGCGGCGCTGGACGCGACGATCGCCGCCGGATCGCCGGTGCGCAGGGGGACGGCGGGGCCGCGCGGCCCGGCGGCGCGCAGGCGGGCGGCGAGCGTCTGATAGGTGCGGATGTCGGCCAGCGCGCGGCCGCGCGCCGCCTGCAACGGCCGCACGACCGCGATCAGGAGGAGGGCGACGACGGCGACGGCGGCCAGCGCGGTCAGCAGCCGCCGTTCGCGCGTCGAACGCTCGGCCCACCAGGCGGAGAGCGCCGCGCTCACCGGCCGCTCACATTTATGAGACCGGGCGCGCGCCGCGCCGTCAGTCCGCCGGCGGCCAGCGCGGCGGTGGCACGCGACAGGGCGGCCTCGTCGCCCTCGACGGCGAGCGCCAGCGTGCCGGCGCGATAGCCGATCCCGCGCACCGCGACGCCCGATCCGGCCAGCACGGCCGAGGCGCGGTCGAGCAGCGGCAGGAAGCGGCCCGGCGCGCCGCCCGTTTCGGCCGGCACCAGGTCGGCGGCGGTGGCGGCGAGATCGTCGCCCGGCGCGGCGCCGGGGGCGACGAGCGCCACGTCGGCAGCGGTCTCGCCGCGCCAGCGATCGGCGACGCGGCGCAGCGCCATCGTGTCGGCGGCGGCGATCGCGGCATGGGCGGCCAGCCCGGCGGCGGCGACGATGGCGACGCGCCGCCACGGCCCCTGCGCGCGGGCGGGGGAATAGATGCCCTGGCGCAGATCGAGCGGTGTCCCCGCCTCGGCGCGGCCTGCGGTCAACGCCGGGGCGCCGGCCGCGACGCGCGCCTCCTCCAGCATGTCCGCCGGCACGACGAAGCCGGTGCCGTCGGGGCAGCGTACCAGGGCGCGGCCGTCCGTTTCGGTCACGCCCCACTCGCCTTCCGGCGGCACCGCGAGCGTCAGCGGATCGGGCAGCAGCGCCGCATGGCCGAGGCCCGCCGCGTCGGCCAGCGCCACCCACCGCGCCATCGCCTCATGCGCGACGACACCGACCAGATAGCGGCGCGGACCGATCGCCTCCCCCAGCGCCAGATGGACGCGATCGACCGGCTCGGCGATGCGATCCTCGACCGCGAACGCCAGCGCGTCGATCCGCTGGCGCCGGGTGGCGAGCGGCAGATCGACGGCGAGCAGCAGCACGTCCTCGCCCGGCACCAGCACCGTCGCCGGCCCGCCGGATGCCCCGGGGCCCGGGACGGGCAGGAGGCCGTCGTCGGAAATCCGCCACAGACCGGCCGAATCGCCGGGCCGCGTCGCATTCCCAATCGTGGTCGAGGGCTGTAACAGGGGCTTCATCCCAACGTCTCAATACCGGATCATGCACATCCTAACGAAACATTCTCGTGACGGCCATGCGCCGACACAGTCCCGCGATCCGGCCCGCGATCCGGCCCGCGACCCGGAGGCGGGGCTGACGCTGGTCGAGATGATCGTCGTGCTGGCGATCATCGCGCTGGTCGCCGCCCTCATCGTCCCCAACGTCATCGGCCGGCCGGACGAGGCGCGGGTGACGGTGGCGAACAGCGATATCCGCACGATCTCCGCCGCGCTGAAGATGTACCGTCTCGACAATGGCGACTATCCGACCGCCGAGCAGGGGCTGGCCGCGCTCGCCGCCAGGCCGACCGCGCCGCCGGTGCCGGCGGGCTGGCCGGCGGACGGCTATCTGGCGCAGGTGCCGGTCGACCCCTGGGGCCATCCCTACGTCTACCGCCGCGGTCCGGCCGGCTTCGAGCTGATTTCGACCGGCAAGGACGGCAAGCCGGGCGGGGAGGGGCTGGACGCCGACCTGACGGGCGCGCGCAAGTGAACGGGCGAGGTCCGGAGGCGGGCTTCACGCTGGTCGAGATGCTGGTGGTGCTGGCGATCGTCGGCGTCACCGTCGGCGCCACCGTCATCGGCATCGGCGCCGCCACCCGGAGCCCGAGCGCCGAGGCGGAGGCGCGCGGCCTCGTCGCGCGTATCCAGCTCGCCGCCGACGACGCCATGGTGACCGACCGGCCGCTGGCGCTGCGATGGGACGCCGGGGGCTATGCCGTCGTCGCCTGGGACGGGCAAGACTGGCGGGCGGGGGACGGCGGCGCCTTCGCCCGGCACGCGCTGCCCGCGGGCATGAGGCTGAGCATCGCCGCGCCCAGCCCCACCGTCGTCGGCATCGACGGCACCGGCGTGCCCCTCACCGGCCGCATCGCCAATGCCACCGACGCCTGGACGATCGGCTATGACGGGCTGAAGGCTGTCGCCGTCCGGGTGCCGCCGGCGTGAAGGGGCGGGGGGGAGATCGCCGCTTCAGGAAATCGGTTCCCCGGCGCAGGCCGTGGTCCAGCCGGGAAGGCGGTGCGATGGCGGTGCCGCGATCATCCGAAACGCATCCCGGCTGGACCACGGCCTGCGCCGGGGAACGGGCCG
>CAXTHU010000104.1:0-9614 GCA_964244125.1 uncultured Sphingomonadaceae bacterium | reverse complement strand
AGGTTGCGCACCAGCCGCATCGTGCCGGTGTGGCAGAAGCGGCAGTTGAGCGTGCAGCCGACCTGGCTCGATATGCACAGCGTCCCCCGATCGGCATCGGGGATGAACACCATCTCGTAATCCTGCGAGCCGTCGTCCCCGCCGGCGCCGCGCAGCAGCCACTTGCGCGTGCCGTCGGTCGACACCTGCGCCTCCACCACCTGCGGCCGGCCGATGGCGAAGCGCATGGCCAGCCAGCCGCGCATGTCGCGGGCGATGTCGGTCATCACCCCGAAATCGGTCGCGCCGCGATGATAGAGCCAATGGAAGATCTGCCTGGCGCGCAGCTTCGCCTGGCGCGCGTCGAGCTGGACCAGTTCGAGCTGCGTCCTGATCTCGGCGACGGTCAGCCCGATCAGGTCGATGCGGCCGTCGCCACGCGACGGCAGCGGGCGGGGCACCGGCACCGGATCGATGAAACCCGGCATGGCCATGGTGATCGGCGCGTCCATCGCCCGCCACATAGGGAGGAAGCGGCCATCTGGCTAGGCTCGGGAGGCGTCGGTCGCACCCGCCCACGCATCGGCGGCACGATAGAACGTCGGCGACGCGCGCGGAAACGATCCCGCCTGTTGCGGAACCGATGCAATCATGCGCCATGCGTTCCATCCCGCCGCGGAACAATGATGGTCGGAGAGGAAGTTGGACATGCACTTCGGCTCATGGATCGTCGGTCGACCGGGCGACGCGCGAGGATTGCTGCCTCGATCGGCCCTTGCGTCGGGGCTGGGCGTCCTCGCGCTCGCCGCGACGCAGGCGGGCGCGCAGACCGCCGCCCCGCCGCCGCCCACCCCGGCGGACACCTCGCCGGCCGTGGCGGACGCGGCGGACGTGGCGGCGCCCGGCAGCGACGCGGGCGACATCGTCGTCACCGCCCAGCGCCGGTCGGAACGGCTGCGCGACGTGCCGATCTCGATCACCGCGCTCAACAGCGAGATGCTGGTCAAGTCGGGCGTCAACAACACGCTGGACATCGCGCGGATCACCCCGGGGCTTCAGCTGCCGCTCTATGGCGGCTTCCTGCAACCCTCGATCCGCGGCATCAACTCGGCCGGCGCCGGCCTGGGCGACAGCTCCAACGTGGCGGTCTACGTCGACGGCGTCTATCAGCCGTCCGAATCCGCGCAGCTGATGGACCTGCCCGACGTCCAGCAGATCGAGGTGCTGAAGGGGCCGCAAGGCACGCTCTACGGCCAGAACGCGGCCGGCGGCGCGATCACCGTGACCACGGTGGCGCCCAGCTTCATCCCGGCCGGCCGGATCAGCGCGAGCTATGGCAGATATGACGACAAGTCGTTGCGTGCCTACGTTACCGGACCGATCAGCGAGACGATCGCCGTGTCGGTCGCCGGCGCCTATGAGGATCGCGACGGGTTCCGCCGGGACATCCTGCGCGGCGGTCGCGGCGCGGGGCTGGAGTCGCGCCTGATCCGGGGGCGCCTGCTCTATCAGCCGACCGACGACCTCTCCTTCACGCTCAGCGGCTATTATACGCGGCGCGCCGACGGGGACGTCTATGCCGGCAAGGCGGTCGGGCCGGGCACGGCGCTTGGCGACGGGCTCGCCGGCGCCTACGGCATCCCGGTGACCGAGGCCGGATCGCCGCACGAGACCGCGACGAACGTGATCCCGCTCGCCGAGTTCACGACCTATGGCGTCAACCTGCTGGGCAGGTTCACGACGGGCCTGGGCACCTTCAGCACCGTCACCGCCTATGGCAACGTCAAGGTGCGGGATACCGTCGACGCGGATTACGGGTCCGTAAATATCGCCGATCTCGACCTGCGGATCGACCATCATGACTTCATCCAGGAACTCAACTTCGTCTCCGACAAGACGGGGCCGCTGTCCGTTTCCGCCGGCCTGTTCTACCTGGCGCTGACGGAGAGCTACGTCCCCCAGATCTTCAACGGCTATTTCGCCGCGTTCGGCGATCCGCTCACCGTCTATCCGGCCCGGCCGGCGCCGCTGTTCCAGGCGGGCACCTCCGCCTTCCTGCGCAAGCGAAGCTACGCCGCCTATGTCGAGCTGGCCTATGACATCACCGAGCGGCTGAACGTCAGCGCCGCCGGCCGCTACAGCTACGAGACGCAGCGCGTCGGCAACAACGACATCTTCTCGCCGCCGATCCCCGACCTGCGCGGCCAGTTCCACTTCAGCAAGTTCACCCCGCGCGCGACGCTGCGCTACAAGCTCGGCGATCGGTCGAACGTCTACGCGACCTACTCGCAAGGGTTCAAGAGCGGCTATGTCGATCCCTCGAACGCCGTCATAACGCCCGGACAGGTCACCAACCCACCCACCAGTCCCGAGGTCGTCTATGCCTATGAAGTCGGCTACAAGGGCCGGCTGTTCGACCGGCTGTCGCTCAATTTCGCCGCGTTCCATTACGACTACAAGAACTTGCAGGTCTTCGTCTCGACGCCGCCGACCGGCTTCTACCAGAATGCCGCCTCGGCGCGCATCAACGGCCTGGACCTGGACGTGACGCTCCCGCTCGGACGCGATCTGTCGCTCTCGGCGGGCGCCTCCTACACCGACGCCAAATACAGGAGTTTCCGCCAGGCGGGCGTCTATCGGCCCAATCCGCTGGGCTTCGGCTATGACCTCGTCTCGCTCGACGTGAGCGGCAACCGCCTGCCCCGCACGCCGAAATACACCGCGAACGTCGCCGCGAACTACGGTCTCGACACCGGCGCGGGCCGCTTTTCCGCCTATGGCTCGGTCTTCTACAATTCCGGGATAAGCTACGATCCGGCCGGCTTCGTGCGGCAAGGCCGCTATACGACGGTGAACGGCGAGCTTTCCTTCGCACCGGATGCGGTCAAGGGGCTGCGCCTGGTGCTGTGGGGCAAGAACCTGACCGACAAGTCCTATCTTTCGAGCGTGCTGGAGACGAACTTCGTCTATGGAGGCTCCTATGCCGAGCCGCGCACCTATGGCGTCCGGGCGGAGTTCCAGTTCTGAGGCGCGGCGCTCGCCCGGGACGCGCGGCGGCGGTTTGGCCGACAGGAGGAGTCGATGGTGGGTAGCACGACGGCGAAGCGCATCCTGGTGTTCGGCGCCACCGGCTATGTCGGCCGCCACGTCGTCGCGCGGCTGGCGGCGGCGGGGCATGAGGTGACCGGCTTCGTCCGCGATCCGGCCGACGCGCCGTCGGTCGAGGCGCAAGGCGTCCGCGCCGTGGCCGGCGATCTCGCCGATCCGGCGGCGACCGTCGCCCTGTTCGCCGATCACGACGTCGTCGTCTGGGCCGCGCAGCTGATGCTGGAGGACGAGCGGCGCTTCGTCGAGGCGGCGCTGGCCGCGCTGGCGGACACCGGCAAGACCTTCGTCTTCACCGGCGGCACCAGCCTGATCTCCGAGCGCACCGACGGCGACTGGAGCGAGAACAGCTTCGCCGAGGAGGATGCGTTCGAACCGCGCCGGCAGATCGCCCCGCGCCTGGAGACCGAGCGGCTGGTGCGCGCGGCCGGCAGCCGGGGCATGCGGACGATCTGCCTGCGTCCGCCGCTGATCTGGGGCAACCACGCGATCAAGCCGATCGCCGACCTCTATCACTCGGCGCGCGAGACGGGCGCGGTCTGCTACGTCGGGCGCGGCCTCAACTGCTATTCCAGCGTCCATGTCGACGATCTCGCCGATCTCTACGCGCTGGCGATCGAGCGCGGCGTGTCGGGGGCGCTCTACCATTCGGTGTCGGGCGAGGTGAACTGGCGGATGATGGCCGAGACCATCGCCGCGCAGCTCGGCGTGCCGACGCGCAGCATCGGCTTCGACGAGGCCGCGGCGCTGTGGGACCGCTTCACCGCGCTGATCGTGTTCGCCTCGTGCAGCCGGTCGCGCAGCCCGCGCGCGCGCGCCGAGCTCGGCTGGGCGCCCGATCCCGCGCGGCTCGACCTGCTCGGCGAATGCCTCCACCCGCGTTTTCAAACCGCCGGCGGGCGCGGCCTGTCGTCCTGGGTCCGCAAGGCCGGCTGACGGGACCGGCCGCCGCATGACCGCGCTCGAACTGTGGAGCTACACCTTCCGCGACGCGCCGCTCGTCGAGCTTGCCCGCGCGGGCGGAAGGGCGGGCTTCGCGCATGTCACCACGACGGTGGGTCAATTCGTGGCGAGCGGCGGCGCGGCGGCCGGCCTGCGCGCGCGGATCGAGGATGCGGGCGTCACCGTCAGCTTCGTCGACGGATTGTGCAGCGCGCTGCCGGGCGTGCCGGCATCGCGCGGCCCGGACGATCCGCACGCGGCGACCCTCGCCGATTGTATCGGCGCGGCGCGCGCGCTGGGCGCCGGCGCGATCAACCTCGTCCATGTCGGCGGCGTGCCGACGCCGGTCGACCGGCTGGCCGAGGCGTTCGCCGGCGCCTGCCGGCATGCGCGCGAGGAGGGCCTGCGGCTCGCGATCGAGTTCCTTCCCGGCACCGGCATCCCCGACCTGCGCACCGCCGTCGCGGTGGTCCGCGCGGCGGGCGCGGCCAACGGATCGGTCCTCCTCGATACGTGGCATTTCGCGCGGGGCGGGGGGACGCCGGAGGACCTCGATCCGGCGACGGCGGCGCTCGTCGGCGGGTTGCAGCTGGCCGATCGCTCGCCCGACCAGGACCTGCTGCCCTATGTGCCGATGCGCGGGCGCAAGCTGCCCGGCGCGGGCGCGCTGCCGCTGCGCGAGATCGTCGCGCGGGTACTGGCCGCCCGGCCCGGCCTGCCGGTGGGCGCGGAGGTGCTGAGCGACGAGATCGACGAGCTGGGTCTGGAGGCGGGAGCGCGGCGGCTGGCGGAGGCCTGCCGGTCATGCCTATCCTGACGGCCGTTGCCTGGCGGCCGGTTGCCGGAACGCCGGTCCAATCCGCCCAACTAAGGAGAAGTCGATGGAGCTCGTTCCCCTCTGCACCGCCCGGTTCGAGGTCGATCCCCCGTTCCAGTTCGGCAGGACCCCGACCGGCCAGCGGTCACAGAGCGACATCCGCGCCGCCGTCTTCGAAGGCGACCGGCTGCGCGCGACGCTGGCCGGCGCCGCCTCGGACTGGCTGATCCTGGCGGGCGACATCGGCACGATCGACGTCCGCATGACGCTGCGCACCGACGACGGCGCGCTGATCGGGCTGCGCTATACCGGCAAGCTGGACCTGTCGGATACCGGCAACCGCGCGTCGCGCGTCGCCGCCAGCTTCGAGACGGGGGACGAGCGCTACAGCTGGCTGTCGCGCATCCAGGCGGTCGGCAAATCCCGCCTGGAACGGCGCGGCCAGGAATGGAGCGTCCATTACGACTTCTACGAATTGCGCTGATCGCCTTGACGCCTCCGTGCCGTCATTCCGGCCGCTGGGCGGCGTAATAGGCGGCGACGGCGGCGATCTGCGCGTCGTTCAGCTTGCGGGCGATGGCGACCATCGGATCGGCCGCCTTGTCGCCCTGGTTCGAGCCACGCCCGCCCGCCCGGAAGACGCGCATCTGGTTGGCGAGATACCAGGCCGCCTGGCCCGCCAGCAGCGGATAGGCCCTGGCGGACGCGCCGGTGGCGCCATGGCAGGAGGCGCAGGAGGCCAGGCCCGCCCCGGGCAGGCCGACGAGCGCCAGTTGCCGCCCGGCGGCGGGAAAGGGGCGCGGCGGTTCGGCGGCGCGACGCGGCAGGGCGGCATAGTGATCGGCCAGGGCGTCGATCTGCGCCGGCGACAGCTCGGTCGCGACCATCTGCATATAGCCGCTATGCCGCCGGCCGGCGGCGAAGGCGGCGAGCGTGCGGGCGGTATAGTCGCGCGTCTGGATCGTCAGGTTCGGGAACGCGCCGCCGCCGGCGCCGTCGGCGCCATGGCAGCGGCCGCATGTGGCGACCGGGTCGCCGCCGGTCGCATGGCCGGCAAAGCCGAAGGCCGGGCTGCGATAGCTGTAGCTCGTCACCGGCGGCTCGCGATCGTTGCGCAGCGCATAGAGCCGGCGCGGCGGCACCGGGCCGAACGGTATGGCGGCGTCCCCCCGCGCCGGATCGACGAGGGCGAGCCGGCGGAAGGTGGCCGGCGACATCTCCGGCAGCCGGCGGAGGAAGGCGACGATGTGCCAGATCTCGTCGTCGCGGCCGTCCGCCGGCCAGGACGGCATGGCGCTGTATTTGACGCCCGCCTTCACGATGCGGAACAACTCGCCGGGGGTGAAGCCGGCGGCCGGCAGATCGGTGACGAGATATTGCGGGCGCGGGTGCATCGACAGCACCACCGGATTCTGGCCGAAGCCCGGCCCGCCGTGGCAGCGCGCGCAGACCTGGCCGTAATAGGCGGCACCCGCGGCGACGCGGACCGGGCTGTCGAGATCGGCCGGGGCGGGGCCGCCGGCATGATGGGCGATCGATCGCTTGAACGTATAATGCAGGAACCGCGCCCAGCCGTCCGGATGGGGCTTGGCCGCCGAGAGATCGACGATGCCGCTGGCGACCACCGCCGCCGCGATCAGGAGCCCGATGGCGCCGGCGGCGAACAGAGGCCCCAGCCATTGGGTGAACCGCACGGGAAAAAGCAGACGCAACATCGGCCTTGGAAACCGCGCGGTGGTCCGCCGGTTCCGCCGCGCGGCTATTCGGCGAAATGGCGCCTGAGGCGATAGAGCGCCAGCGCGACGCCGATGACGACCAACGGCGCCGCCACCGCCATGACGATATCGTGGCGGACGCCGGGCACCGCCCCCAGCGGATAGCCGATCAGCGCCACCAGATAGTAGCTGATCGCCACCACCGACAGCCCCTCGACGGTCTGTTGCAGGCGGAGCTGGAGCTGCGTGCGCCGGTCCATAGAGCCCAGCAGGTCGCGATTCTGCTTGGCGAGCGCGATGTCGATGCGGGTGCGGAGCAGCTCGCTGGTCCAGGCGGCGCGCTGCGAGAGGTCGTCCAGCCGCGAGGAGAAGCTGTCGCAGGTCCGCACCGCCGGCATCAGCCGCCGCTCGGTGAAGTCGGCCAGCGTCTGGTAGCCGCGCACCGCGCCGATGCGCAAGCTCGCCAGCCGCTCGCCGCTCAACTGCGCATAGGCGCGCGTCGCGCTCATCCGGTAGCGCGTCTCGGCGACGATGCGGGCGAGTTCGGCCGACAGGAAGGTCAGCTCGTCGAGCATCTCGTCGTCCTGCGAGATGCGTTCCGACACGGCATGGGTGAGGCTGGCCAGCCGCCGTTCCAGCCGCGACACGTCGGGGGTCAGCCGCTGGGCGAGCGGCAGGCCGAGCAGCGCCATGTTGCGGTAATTGCCCAGTTCCTGGAGGCGCAGGATCAGCTGCGCCGGCTCGTCCCGCTCCAGGCCCTGGTCCAGCACCAGCAGCCGGCCGTAGCCGTCGGGGTTCAGGCGGAAGTCGGACACCACCCGCGCCGCCCCGTCCGCCACCGCGCAGACGATCACCGCCTCGTCGGCGAACCAGCGATCGAGCAGCGCCGGGTCGGGCACCGGCGCGTCGGCGGCGAGCAGCGCGATCTGGGTCGCGCGGATGACGTCGCCGGGCAGTTCGGCCAGGATGCGCGGCAGTTCGGGGGCGAAGACGGCATCGTCGAACGGCGCGTCGAACGGGCCGGGACGCAGCAGCGTGTAGGTGGCGAACTCGGTATGGCGTTCCCACACCAGGATCAGCGGGCCGAGGCCCAGCACGGCATATTTGGCCGATGCCGGCACGATCGTCCGGGCCGTGCGGGAGAGGCGGTCGACATGGCCGCGGACGTCGTTGGCGCCATGCTCGCCCAGCAGGGTGACGATCTGCATCAGCCGGCAGGGTGCCGCGAAGCGCGGCAGCCGGCGGACGTGCATCTCCTCCGACAGGGCGGCGCGCAGCGGGTGGCTGCGGATCGCCGTCGCCGGCCCGGCGCCACCGGCCGTGACGCCGGCCTCTGTCACTTGCCCGGCTTGGTCATCGCTCCGGGCCGGTTGAACGCCGCCGGCACCGCCTGCGCCGCGCCCGGCCCGCCCTCGGGCCGGGCGACGGCGACGGCGGCGCCGCGCAGCACCGGCGCCTGGTCGATCATGCTGACCCCGCCCAGCGGCTTGGACAGGCCCTGGTGGCAGGTGGTGCAGTTGACCTTGTAGGGATCGCCATGCGGCCCCTTGCGATAGGGCGGGAACACGCCCTGGAGCGTGCCGATATAGTCGACGTTGATGTCGCGGACCATGCGGATGCCGTAATAGGCGGTCGCCCGCTGCGCCCGGCTGAGGCTCCAGGAGCGGAACGACTGGCTGTTATGGCAATAGGTGCAGTTGACGCCCAGGGCGGAGCTGATGTGCATCATCAGGCCGTAGCTCTTCTCGGCGTCCTTGATCGACACCTGGTGGCTGGTCGACGGGAAGGGGCTGCTGCTGGCGACGCGGATCTCGGCGGTGCCGTTCAGATACTGGGCGAAGGGATCGTAGGGCAGCGAGGCGTAGCCGACATTCTTGTTCGGCGTGTTCTGCCCGTGCTTGTTGCCCAGGATCGTCGTCGGATCCGGCGTGCCCTCGGCGATGGCCCATTTATATTCGGGCACCGCGTTGCCGCGATGGCAGGTGTAGCAGGTGACGCCGGTCTGCTGGACGTGGCTGGACCATTTCGAGTTGATGTTCTGCGTCATCTGCAACATCCGCCGCGCGACGACCTTGGTGTATTTCTCGTCGGAGGCCATGTTCTCCGGATTGTGGCAGTAGTTGCAGCCCTCGGCCGGCGGCGCGACCCACTGGTTCATCTCCGCCATCAGGTGGTTGAACCGCTCGGTGCCGATATTCCCCACCACCTGCACGTTCTGATAGGTCTCCGACGCGCGCGGGCCGCTGTCGTCGGGCAGGGGATAGGGGGCGGGCGGGATCGCCGCCTGCTTGGCGATGTGGCGCACGTCGACGATCTGGTTGAGCCCGGTGCCGCGAAAGCCGGTCTGCTGCGTCTGCTTGGGTCCCAGCTCGCAGCCGCCCAGCAGGACCAGCGCGATGCCGAGCGTCGCGCGCATCATGATCCGGCGCATCCCGGCGCTCATTTCACGCCTCCCGTCAGGATCGCGGGATCGACCACGCCGGTGGCCGGATAGCTTTCGGCATAATGATGCAGCACGGCGTAGAGATACCAGTTGTCGACCACCGTCCCGGTCAGCAGGATGCCGATCGCGCCGGTGAGCGGGGTCAGCACCGCGAACCACCACGCCCAGCGATGGATCGATTCGAAGGTCGCGTTGAACCCCATCGTCCAGCGCCAGAACAATGCGCCGCGTTCCGCCGCCGTGCCGCGATCGGTGATCTGTTCGATCTCGCGCTCGCTGCCGTAGCGTCCGGTCGCCAGGATCGTGCCGCCATGCATCGCGAACAGCAGCGTCGATCCGTAGAGGAACACGATCGAGAGGCAGTGGAACGGATTGTAGAAGAGGTTGCCGTAGCGGATCGAGAAGGCGGCCGTCCAGTCGAGGTGGGGGAAGATGCCGAATGGCACCGCCTCGGCCCAGCTGCCCATGAGCAGCGGCCGGATGAAGCCCAGCGTCAGGATCAGGAAGATGCCGGCGGCGAACGCCCAGGCGACGTGGTTGCCGAGGCCCAGCGCGCGGGCGCGGCGGAAGGTGCGCAGCCACCACAGGATCAGCGCGCTCGACATGAAGAAGC
>CAXTHU010000103.1:0-9675 GCA_964244125.1 uncultured Sphingomonadaceae bacterium | reverse complement strand
CGCGCATCTCCATCTTGCGATAGCGGCGCATGTTCTCGCGGATGCGGTCGTCGATGACGATCTTGTCGTTGATCGAATAGCTGACCACCGTCAGCACGGCGGCGACGATGTTGAGGTCGAACTCCATCTGCGTCAGCGCGAAGAAGCCCAGCGTCATCAGCACGTCGTGAACGATGGCAACGAAGGTCGAGACGCCGAACTGCCATTCGTAGCGCAGGCCCGAGAACACCGCGATGCCGATCATCGCCAGCAGCACCGCGAGCAGCCCGTTGCGGATCAACTCGCCCGACACCTTGCCCGAGACGGTGTCGTAGCGGGTGAACTGGACGCCGGGGAAGTCGCGCTGCAACGCCAGCTTCACCTTGTTGACGATGGCGTTGTTCGCCCCCTCGTCCGACGAGCGGGGAAGCGGCAGGCGGATCGAGACCGTCTTCGGGTCGCCGAACTGCTGGAGCGACGCCTGGCCGACGCCGAGGCCGTCGATGCGGCTGCGGACGGGATCGAGCCTGGCGGTGTCCTGGAACCTGGCCTCGATCATCAGGCCGCCGACGAAATCGACGCCCAGGTTCAGCCCGCGCGCGAAGACGAGGCCGAGGGCGGCGAGCGTCAGCAGCGCGGTCAGCCCGAACGCCCAGTAGCGCAGGCGGACGAAGCCGATGTTGGTGTCGTCGGGGACGAGTTTCAGCAGGCGCATGGTCGGCTTCCCGTCAGATGTGGATTTCGGTCGGGCGGCGGCGCAACCAGCCGGCGACCAGCATCCGGGTGAAGGTGACGGCGGTGAATACCGAGGTGGCGATGCCGATCAGCAGCACGACGGCGAACCCCTTCACCGGGCCGGAGCCGAGCAGCAGCATGATGAGGCCGGAGATGGCGTGGACCGTATTCGCCTCGAAGATGGTGCGGCTGGCCTCCTTGTAGCCCAGCTCGATCGACTGGACGACGCCGCGCCCGCGCCGCTTCTCCTCGCGGATGCGCTCGTTGATGAGGACGTTGGCGTCCACCGCGGTGCCGATGGTCAGCACGAAGCCGGCGATGCCCGGCAGCGTCAGCGTCGCCCCCAGTACCGCCATCACCCCCAGGATGACGAAGATGTTCAGGATCACCGCCAGGTTCGCATAGACGCCGAAGCGGCCGTAGGTGACGAACATGAAGACGATCACCGCGACGGCGGCGACGCTGGAGGCGATGACGCCGGCGCGGATCGAATCCGCGCCGAGCTGCGGCCCGACGGTGCGCTCCTCGATCACCTTCAGCGCGATCGGCAGCTTGCCGGAACGCAGCGCGATCGACAGCTGGTTGGCGCTGGCGACGGTGAAGTTGCCGCTGATCTGGGCCGAGCCGCCGAGGATCGGCTCGTTGATGTTGGGCGCCGAGATCACCGAATTGTCGAGGATGATGGCGAACGGCTTGCCGACGTTGTCCTGCGTCACCCGCGCGAACCGCCGCCCGCCCTCGCCGTCGAAGCTGATCGACACGACCGGCTGGTTGTTCTGATCGTAGGCCTGTTTGGCGTCGATCAGCTGGTCGCCGGACAGGATCGCGCGACGCTGCACCGCGATCGCCTTTCCGCCGAACGGGCTGTCGGGATAGGGCAGGATCTGGCTGCCGATCGGCGCGCGGTTGGCCAGGATGTCGGCCTGCGTCGCGGTCTGGTCGACCAGCTTGAACTCCAGCTTCGCGGTCTTGCCGAGCAGCGCCTTCAGCGCCTGCGGATCCTGGAGGCCCGGCACCTGGACGACGATGCGGTCCCGGCCCTCGCGGATGATGGTGGGCTCGCGCGTGCCCAGCTCGTCGATGCGGCGGCGGACGACCTCGGTCGCCTGGTCCATCGCAGCTTGCGTGGCGGATTCGAGGCCGGAGGCGGTCGGCGCCATGACGATGCGGGTCGAATCGACCACCCGCACGTCCCAGTCGCGCTGGCCGGTGACGCCGACGCCCTCGGTCAGCGCGCGGACCTTTTCCACCGCCGCGTCGAGCTGGGAGCCGTCGCGGACCATGAAGCTGAGGCGGCCGCCAGCCGTCGAGATGTCGCCGATCGAGATGCGCGGGGTCGTCCGCCGCATCTCGGCGCGGATCGTCTCGTCCATCGTCGCGATGCGCTGGCGGGCGACGTCGGCGGTGTCGGCCTCCAGCAGCAAGTGGCTGCCGCCCGACAGATCGAGCCCCAGGTTGAAGTGCGGCGCGCGGTCGAACAGGTGCGGCAGGTTGCGGCCGAGGAGGCTCGGCAAGGCGAGCAGCACGCCGATCGCCAGCACGGCGGTGACCGACCATATCTTCCAGCGCGGGAAATCGAGCATGACGGGCTTGCCAGCGTCAGTCGTTGGCGGGCTTGGCGCCGGCCGGCGGCCGCACCTCGGCGATCGTGCCGCGCACCGCCTTCACGCGGACGTTGGGGGCGATCTCCACCTCCAGCTCATGCTCGTCCACCCGCGTCGCCTTGCCGATGAGGCCGCCGGCGGTGACGACGGTGTCGCCCTTCTTCACCGCCGCCAGCATCGCCCGATGCGCCTTGGCCCGCGCCTGCTGCGGACGGATCAGCAACACGTAGAAGATGACGAAGATGAGAAGCAGCGGCGCCATCTGGAGGATGAAGCCGGCGGCACCGCCCGGTGCAGCGGCGGCGCCTGCGGCCTGGGCGTGGGCGGGGGATGCGAACATGGGCGTGTGTCGGCCTGGAGCTGGGGAGGGTGCGGGCCCCTCGCGGGATGGCGGCGCGCCTATCATGCGCGGGCCGCACCCGCAATGGCGGCGCTCGCCCTCCCTTGCCAGCCGCCCGCTCCCGCTTTAAGGGCCGCAACCCTGGTCGGGGCGTGGCGCAGCCCGGTAGCGCATTAGACTGGGGGTCTAAGGGTCGCAGGTTCGAATCCTGTCGCCCCGACCAATCTGGCTCCCGCCTTCCTGCACGAACATCGGTTCCCCCCGGCGAAGGCCGGAGCCCAGTGGGGGACGCCGATGGCGAGCGATGCGCTCCCGCTGATCCCGGCCCGCGCCGGGGAACGATAGCTGGTCAGCAGACCGCCGGCAGGATGCGGCCGGCGCGCCTGCGCCGCGCGGCGGAGCCGACCAGGCCGAAACCCAGCACCAGCGTCGCCCACGTCGCCGGCTCGGGCACCGCGCCGGCGCCGGCGAAGCCGACGGTGAGATTGTCCAGCTCGAACCCGCCGCCGCCATTGCGGCTCAACTCCACCCGGTCGAAGCCGGTGTCCGAGATGAAGTTGAAGAAGGCATAGGCCTCGCCGCCGTTGCGGCCGCGATAGGCGGCGTTGGGATTGCCGCGATAGGCGGTGGCGTCGGTCAGCGCGGCGAGCCGCTCGACCAGGTCGAACGAGGCCAGCCGCACGCCGTGGCTGTAGAAGGCGATGCTGTTGCCGCCATCCAGCGCGGATGCCCACAGGCCGAGATAGTTGACCGCCGGGCCGGAGGTGAAGCTGACGGTGGTGGGATTGCCGGCGCTGGCATAGCCGCCGCCGCCGAACGCGCCGCCGAACTGGTCGGCCGCCGAGGCGGTGAAGCCGGAGATGGTCGCGTGGATGTCGCTGCCGTAGAAATCGGTGGCGTAGGACGACTGGTAGCCACGGACGCCGTCGAATTCCTCGACCCCGCCATAGGTGAAGTTGACCGTGCCATATTGCATCCCCGGCGCCTCGACGAAGGAGAATATCGAGGCCGCCGTGGCGGGGGCGCCCGCCAGGAGCGCGAGGACGAGGGCGGCGGCGGCGGCGGTGCGGATCATGGCGGCTTTCCCGATCGAGTGAGGGTCGCCGGACAGGTCGCAATCGGTATGCCAGATCGGAGGATAGACGGGAAAATACGGCTTTCACTGGTTAGCCGCGATTTACCATGGCGACGTCATGTAAAGCAGGCCGACGCTTCGGATGGCTACTGCAACGGTAACCATGACGTAGTTAATGCGGCATTATGATTATCCGGGTCATCTTAAGGCCGCTCCATGACGATGTCTGTGCACGAAGGTGGCTGCCGGAACGGGTCTGGCATGACGATTCAGGTGGTGGCGTCGGGGTATGTCAGTCTTCTGCCGGCTTCTCGGCGGCGGCGCCCATCGCGATGTCTTCGAAGTACGGTTCGACGGTTCCGTTCAGACGCACCGTCATCGGGTTGCCATGGCGATCCAGCGAGCGGCCGGCCGCCACCTTGATCCAGCCTTCGCTGACCGAATATTCCTCGACGTTGCGCCGTTCCTTGCCGTCGAAACGGATACCGACGCCACGGCGCAGCAGTTCGCCGCCGAAATGCGGACTGCGCGGATTGACGGACAGACGATCGGGGGGCGTGTCGGCGCGGAGTTCTTCGGTCATCCGAGCGCCAATAAGGCGGCAGGAGGTCCGACGCTAGTGCCGGCTCAGCGTTCGGGACGGGGCGGCTTGCCGGCCTTGATCTCGTCCATGTTGCGCTCGCGGATGCCTTCCATCGGATGGCGGTTGGAACGCTTGCGCCGGAACCACAGCAGCGCCACGACCAGCAGCACCAGCACGACGATCAGCGTATAGAGCATCAGGCCCGGAGCCATTCCGCCGGTGTTACTCATGGCCGTTCTCCAATGGGTCGATCGCAGAACGGCGCGGCCGGCCCGACAGTTCCGCCGTCCGATTGCGGAGCGCCGTCGCCCCTCCCATATCCGGTCCGTGAAGCGGGCGGAGCGGGAATGAGCGAGGACAGGATCGGCTGGCACGGGACGACGATCCTGTCGGTCAGGCGCGGCGGCAGGGTGGTGATCGCCGGCGACGGGCAGGTGTCAATGGGCAACACCGTCATGAAGCCCAATGCGCGCAAGGTCCGCCGGCTGGGCGACGGATCGGTGATCGCCGGTTTCGCCGGCGCCACCGCCGACGCCTTCACCCTGTTCGAGCGGCTGGAGCGCAAGCTGGAGCAGCATCATGGCCAGCTGCTGCGCGCGGCGGTGGAACTGGCCAAGGACTGGCGCACCGACAAGTTCCTCCGCAACCTGGAGGCGCTGATGATCGTCGCCGACAAGGACGTCACGCTGATCCTGACCGGCAATGGCGACGTGCTGGAGCCCGAGGCCGGCGTCGCGGCGATCGGATCGGGCGGCAACTATGCGCTGGCCGCCGCCCGCGCGCTGGTCGATTACGAGGCGGATGCCGAGACTGTCTGTCGGAAGGCCATGGCGATCGCCGCCGAGGTCTGCGTCTTCACCAACGACCGGCTGACGGTGGAGACGCTGGACGCTTCCTAGCCCCCTGGAAGGAAGGGGTCGGGGTGGGTCGCGGTCCATCCCGGCCGGTTCGCCAAGCCCCCACCCACCCCTACCCCTCCCTCAAGGGAAGGGAGAAGAAAGATAGAATGAACGACGCCCTCACCCCCAAGGCCATCGTCGCCGCGCTCGACCAGCATATCGTCGGGCAGGACGAGGCCAAGCGCGCCGTCGCCGTCGCCCTGCGCAACCGCTGGCGCCGGCAGCAGCTGCCCGAGGGGCTGCGCGACGAGGTGACGCCCAAGAACATCCTGATGATCGGCCCCACCGGCTGCGGCAAGACCGAGATCAGCCGGCGCCTCGCCAGGCTGGCCGACGCGCCCTTCGTGAAGGTGGAGGCGACCAAGTTCACCGAGGTCGGCTATGTCGGCCGCGACGTCGAGCAGATCGCCCGCGACCTGGTCGAGGAGGCGATCCGGCTGGAGCGCGAGCGGCGGCGGCTGGCGGTGCGCGACAAGGCCGAGGAGGCGGCGAGGAAGCGCCTGCTCGACGCGCTGGTCGGCAAGGATGCCAGCGAGGCGACGCGCCTCGCCTTCCGCCAGCGGTTCGAGGCCGGCGTGCTGGACGATACCGAGATCGAGCTGGAGGTGGAGGACGCGCCCGCCGCGCCGTTCGAGATACCGGGCATGGGCGGGCAGGTCGGCATGATTAATCTGTCCGACATGATGGGCAAGATGGGCGGCGCCAGGCCGACCAAGCGCCGCCGCCTGACGGTGAAGGCCGCCTGGGCCAAGCTGATCGAGGAGGAGGCCGACAAGCGGCTGGACCAGGACGAGGTGAGCCGCGCCGCCCTGGCCGACGCGGAGGCCAACGGCATCGTCTTCCTGGACGAGATCGACAAGATCGCGGTCAGCGACGTGCGCGGCGGCTCCGTCAGCCGCGAGGGGGTGCAGCGCGACCTGCTGCCGCTGATCGAGGGCACGACGGTGGCGACCAAATACGGGCCGATGAAGACCGACCACATCCTGTTCATCGCGTCGGGCGCCTTCCATGTCGCCAAGCCGTCCGACCTGCTGCCCGAATTGCAGGGGCGGCTGCCGATCCGGGTCGAGTTGAAGGCGCTGACCGAGGCCGATTTCGTCCGCATCCTGTCGGACACCCGCGCCTCTTTGACCGAGCAGTATCGCGCGCTCCTCGGCACCGAGCGGGTCGGGCTGGAGTTCACCGCCGACGGCATCGCCGCGCTGGCCCGGATCGCCGCCGAGGTGAACGCCAGCCTGGAGAATATCGGCGCCCGGCGGTTGCAGACGGTGATGGAGAAGCTGCTGGAGGATGTCAGCTTCGCCGCCGAGGATCGCGGCGGCACCACGGTGGTGGTCGACGCGGCCTATGTCGAGGCGCAGCTTTCGGCCATCGCGCGGAACACGGATTTGTCGAAGTTCGTGCTGTAACTCTTTTCCGTTGGGTAAAAATCCTTGTCAGCCATGAACATCGCACTCCCCCGGCCGTTCTGACCGGCGCGCCCATCCCGTGGCGCAGGACCGGGAGAGTTTCGATGGCGGATGAGGGCGCGTCGCGCAGGGGCGTGTTGGGTGGAGCGGCGATCGGGCTGGCGGCGACCGCCGTGCCGGCGATGGCGCAGGGTTCGGACGGCCGCGCCGCCGTGCCGCTGCGCGACCCGCGGAGCAAGTATACCAGCCAGCCCTTTCCCGAGCAGCGCCAGCCCTGGCCGGCGCTCGCGTCGAAGATGAACCCGCGCCCCGATCACGGCGAGACCAGCTACAAGGGGTCCGGCCGGCTGGCCGGGCGCAAGGCACTGCTGACCGGCGGCGACAGCGGCATCGGCCGTGCCGCCGCCATCGCCTTCGCCCGCGAGGGGGCCGACGTCGCGATCAACTACCTGCCGGCCGAGGAGCCGGATGCGCGCGAGGTCGTCGATCTCATCCGCCAGGCGGGGCGCAAGGCGGTGGCGCTGCCGGGCGACCTGCGCGAGCGGAGCTTCTGCGAGGGGCTGCCCGGCCGCGCCGCGCGCGCGCTCGACGGGCTGGACATCGTCGTCAACAACGCCGCCTACCAGCAGAGCAAGGAGAGCATCCTCGACATCACCGACGAGCAGTTCGACCAGACGTTCAAGACCAACGTCTACGCCATGTTCCGCATCTCCAAGGCGGCGGTGCCGCTCCTGAAGCCCGGATCGGTCATCATCAACACCGCCTCGGTCAACTCCTACGATCCGGGCGAGGAACTGCTCGACTATGCCTCGACCAAGGGGGCGATCCTGATCTTCACCAAGGGCCTCGCCAAGCAGCTCGCCAAGAAGGGCATCCGCGTGAACGCGGTGGCGCCGGGGCCGGTATGGACGCCGTTGCAGGTCGCCGGCGGCCAGCTGCCGGGCAAGATGGGCGAGTTCGGCCAGGATCCCAGGCAGACCCCGCTCGCCCGCGCCGGGCAGCCGGCGGAACTCGCGCCGCTCTACGTCACACTCGCCTCGGATGAGACGAGCTTCACCAGCGGCACGGTCTTCGGGGCGAACGGAGGACACGGGAATCCTTGAGACCGCCCCTCGCCTCGGAGGGAAGAGGGCTTATGCTCGAACGCGCAGCGTCACGCCGATCACGCGCGGGTCGCTCGGGGTGCCGAGGATCAGGCCGCTGTTGCCGGCCTGGATGGTGAGGTTCTGGATATAGTCGCGGTCGAACAGGTTGCGGGCGAATACCGCCACCTCCCAGCCCCGGCCCGAACGGAAACCGATGCTGGCGTCGGTCAGCGTGTAGCCGCGTATGAAGGTGAAGCGCGACAGCGACGGATCGCCGTAATAGCCGCTGCGGACGATCGTGTCGGTGTGGACGAACACGCTTCCCCCGACGCCGAAGGGGGACAGCGGATGGGCATAGTCGATGCCGACGCTGCCGGCGAGGCGCGGCAGGCCCGACAGGCGGCTGCCGGTCAGGTCGCAGGCGGTGGTCGCCGTGCCCTGCCTCTCCAGCGGGCAGGGGCCGGCGGGATAGTCGGCATATTCGCCGTCGGCATAGGCCAGCGAGGCACGCACCGAGAAACCGCGCGCGACCAGCGCGGTGGCATCCGCCTCGAAGCCCTTCACCGTCACTTTTGGGATGTTCGACAGGTAGCCGCGCAGCGCCACCGTCTGGCTACTATCGACGATCGTCGCCTGGAAATCGCGCACCACGGTGTAATAGCCGGCGAGGTTCAGGATCAGCCGCCGGTCGAACAGGCGCGACTTCAGCCCCGCTTCGTAGGTGGTGTTGCGCTCCGGATCGACGACGGCGGTGGCGAGCGCCGGCTGGTTCAGGTTGGTGAGCGGCAGGCCCGACATGTTGATCCCGCCCGACTTGAAGCCGCGCGCGAAGCTCGCATAGCCGAGGATGTCGTCGGTGACCCGGTATGACAGGTTCGCCCGGCCGGAGAGGCTGCCGTCCCTGTCGCGCGCCGCATAGGTCTGGCCGCGCAGGACCGACAGCTTGGCGTTGACGAGCGTCGTGTTGGTCGTGGCGAGGCCGCCGAAGGTGAAGGTGTCGTAGGTGCCGTGCTTGTTCTCCTGCGTGTAGCGCAGGCCGCCGGTGGCGGTGAGCCGGTCGGTCAGCCTGTAGTTCACCTCGCCGAAGGCGGCGTAGCTGTCGGTTTCGAAATCGGTCGTCCCGTCGGTGCCGTAGCCGTCGAGCAGGTTGGCGGGGAATTGCGGCGCCGGGCCGAGGAGATAGTAGGTCGCGAGCGGGCCGTAGACCGAGCGGGGATGGCCGACGATCTTCTGGCGGAAGAAATAGAGCCCGCCGACGTAGCTCAGCCGATGTTCGCCGCTGGAGGCGAGGCGCAGTTCCTGGCTGTACTGGTCCTGCCGGGAGGGGATGCCCTGGACCAGCTGGATCGGCAGGCCGGTATAGTCGCGGTCGTTCGCCGCCTTCCAGTTCCAGAAGCGCCAGGCGCTCACCGAGGTGAGGGTCGCCGGCCCCAGGTCCCAGTCGGCGATGGCCGACACGCCGCCCTCGTTGGTGTCGGCGCGCAGCCGCGCGTCGATGTCGGTCCTGCGGTCGTAGGGATCGAGGCTGGCGGGCGTGTAGTTCACGCCCGCCGCCAGTGCTGGGAACTGGCGCGCGGCCGGGCGCAGCGACTGGCCCACGCGCAGGTAGACCTGGGTGCAGCAGTTCGCATCGAAATTGGTCCAGTCGGCGGTGACGCGCAGGGAGAAGTCGTCGGTCGGCTTGAACAGCAGCTGGCCGCGCACCGCCTCGTTGCGGATCTCGTTGTGGCGGGCGCCGGTGGCGACGTTGCGGATCACGCCGTCGCGCCGGGTGACGAGGCCGGACAGGCGGATCGCGACCCGGTCCGCGACCAGCGGGCCGGAGACCGCCGCCTTGGCCTGGAAGAAGTCGTAGCCGCCGTGGGACACCTCGCCCTGCCCCTCCCAGGCGAAGCCGGGCGGGCGGGTGGTGATGTTGATCGCGCCCGCCGTGGTGTTCTTGCCGAACAGGGTCCCTTGCGGCCCG
>CAXTHU010000102.1:0-9760 GCA_964244125.1 uncultured Sphingomonadaceae bacterium | reverse complement strand
GGGCCAGCTTTGCCCCTCGATCATCTCGGTGCGCGTCGTCCCGGGGGCAACGCTGTTGAGCGTGATGCCACGCTCGCCGAGTTCTTGCGCCACCGATCTGATGAAGGCTTCCGCACCGGCCTTGGCCGCGGCGTAGATCGTGGCACCATAGGCCGGGTGAGTCGCAGAACCGGAGGAGATGAGAACCACGCGGCCGTGCGGGCTTTCCGTCAACCGGGCGAATTCGATGGTCGAGAGGATCACCGCGCGCAGGTTGAGAGCCAATATGCGGTCGATCGCGGCGATGGTCTTGTCGACCGCCAGCCCCGGCTCCCCGCCGCCGGCGTTGCACACGAGGATGTCGAGAGCGCCATGCACGGCGAACGCGCCCTGCACGACCCGTATCGCCGCATCGCCTTCGGTCAGTTCGCCGGTCACGACGTCGGCATGCCCGCCGCCTCGACGAACTTCCTCGGCGATCACGTCGGCGCGCGTCGGATCGCTTCGTGCATGGAGAACGAGCCTGGCTCCATCCGCAGCCAACCTGCGCGCGATGGCGGCGCCGATCCCGCGCGACGATCCGGTGACCAAGGCCACTCTGCCAGCTAGCCGCATTCGCTTCCTTGCCGACTGTTTGGTCTGTCTACCGACCACCATCCTAGACGCCCTTTATTCCCCCCGAACAACCGACAGCAAGCCACGCGCGACCAGTTCCGCGAGGACGCCCTGTTTTTGCGCTCCCCCCGTTCCGTTAACGGCAATGGACGAAATCGGCGCTACCCGGTAACGCGAACGTCATATGGACAGAGTGCGTCGCCCGGCGGCGGGAAGCGGTTCCGGCCGGCGCGAGAACGCCCGGGCGGGACGGCGGCCGGCGCGACGAACGGATCGGAACGATGCGCGTGCAATGGCGTCCAACTCTCGGCAGCGGCGCCTTGGCGCTCGGTCTGGCCGTCGCCGCGACGGCGGTCTTCGCGCGCTCGGACGGCGCGCCGCAGCCGGCCGGGTCGAACGTCGCCGACACCGCGCCGGCCATGCTCGACGCCTATTGCTCGCGCTGCCACAACGACATCGACCGGATCGCCGATCTGTCGATCGACGATCTGCGCGGCGCCGACCTGCTGAACGGCGACCATGCCGACGCGTGGGAGAAGATCCTGCGCCGCACCAGCCTGGGCGAGATGCCGCCGCGCGACAAGCCGCAGCCCGATCCGGTGACGCGCGCGGCCTTCGTCCGGTGGCTGCAATCCTCGCTCGACGCCTATGCCGCCGCCCATCCCGATCCGGGCCGCGCGACGATCCGGCGGCTGAACCGCGTCGAATATGCCAATGCCGTGCGCGACCTGCTGGCGCTCAAGATCGATGTCAGCCGCGAGCTGCCGCAGGACAATTCGGGCTATGGCTTCGACAACATCGCCGACGTGCTGAGCGTGTCGCCGACGCTGATGGACCGCTACGTCGCGGTCGCCGGCAAGGTCGGCCGGATGGCGACCGGGCTGACCTCGCGCCGCGCGTTCGTCACCTCCTACGAGATGCCCAAGGACGGCTCGGTGGCGAACTCCGGCCGGCCGGCCTATAACGAGCGGGCCGGCGACGACCTGCCCCTCGGCTCGCGCGGCGGCGGCGCGGTCAGGTATTTCGCGCGCTACGACGCGGTCTACGAGATCAGCGGCTGGCTGAACGCGAACACCAACAACGAGACCGACCGCCAGAAGGAGGACAAGGTCAGCGTGCGCGTGCCGCTGACCGCCGGCGCGCATGTCATCGGCCTCTCCTTCCGGCGCGCCATCGCCCCCGACGAGACGGTGCAGACGGTGCGCAACGATCTCGACAAGGTGCCGCTGCCGACCGAGGCGCCGGCGATGCTGCCGCTCGACGTCTCGGTCGACGGCGCGCGCGTGACGCGGGTGGACGTGCCGTCATACCGCATGTCGCCGCGCTATTCGCAGAAGAACTTCCCGCGCGACGTGTTGCAGATCGACGTGGCGGGGCCGTTCTCGCCCACCGGCGCCGGCAGGACACCCAGCCGCGAGCGCATCTTCATCTGCAAGCCGACCGGCGCGTCGGGCGAGACCGCCTGCGCGCGGCGGATCGTCGCCGCGCTCGCGCGCCGCGCCTATCGCCGCCCGGTCACCGATGCCGACCTTGCGCCGCTGATGCGCGTCTATGCCGCCGAGCGCCCGGCGTCCGACTTCGAGCATGGCGTCGAGGCGGCGGTGGAGGCGATCCTCGTGTCGCCGCATTTCCTGTTCGTGATCGAGCGCGACCCGGCGGGCAGCGCGCCCGGCAGCGTACACCGGATCGGCGACCTGGAACTCGCTTCCCGCCTGTCGCTGTTCCTGTGGAGCAGCATCCCCGACGAGGCGCTGCTGAAGGTCGCGGAGAAGGACCGGCTGCACGAGCCGGCGGTTCTCGACGCGCAGGTCGCGCGGATGCTGGCCGATCCGCGCGCCGAGGCGCTGACGAAGAACTTCGCCGGCCAGTGGCTCTATCTGCGCAACCTCGACCAGCAGCGGCCGGACATCGCCGTCTTCCCCGACTTCGACATCCGCCTGCGCAGCGCGATGGCGAGCGAGACCGAGATGTTCTTCAGCTACGTGCTGCGCGCGAACCGGAGCGTGCTCGACTTCATCGCCGCCGATTACACCTTCCTCAACCAGCGCCTGGCCGAACATTACGGCATCGCCGGCGTCAACGGCACCGCGATGCGCCGCGTCGGCCTCGATCCCTCGGATCATCGCGGCGGGCTGCTCGGCCAGGCGAGCATCCTCACCGTCACCTCCTACGGCAACCACACCTCCGTGGTGAAGCGGGGCAAGTGGATCCTGGACAACATGCTGGCCGCGGCACCTCCGCCGCCGCCGCCCGACGTCCCCGCGCTGGTGGCGGTGCATGACGGCCGCGCGTTGAACGCGCGCCAGCAGCTCGAAATGCATCGCACCAACCCGAGCTGCGCCGCCTGCCACGTCAAGATGGACCCGCTGGGCTTCGCGCTGGAAAACTTCGATGCGACCGGCGCCTATCGCCTGACCGATGCCGGGCAGCCGATCGACGTCTCGGCGACCATGCCGGAGGGAACGAGCTTCTCCGGCCTCGCCGGGCTCCAGCAAATCCTGCTGGCGCGCAAGGACGACTTCACCGCCGCCTTCACCGAACGGCTGCTCACCTATGCGCTCGCCCGCGGCCTGGCGCCACGCGACATGCCGGCCGTCCGCCGCATCTCGCGCGGTGCCGCCGCCGACGGCTATCGCATCCGGACGATCATCGGGGGCATCGTGACGAGCGACCCCTTCACGCTGAGAAGGACACCGCCGAAATGATGTCGTCGAACACAGGGCCGGCCAAGTGATCGTCCTGCGCCGGCCGCTGGCCCGCCGCACGATGCTGCGCGGGCTGGGGACGATGATGGCGCTGCCGTTCATGGAGGCGATGATGCCGGCGGCCAGGGCGGCGGACCTCGTCTCGCGGCCGAAGCGGCTGCAGGTCTTCTACTCGCCCAACGGCATGATGATGGAAAACTTCCAGCCGCAGGGGCCGGGCCTCGCCCTACCCTCGACGCTGGAGCCGCTGGAGCCGTATCGCGAATATGTCACCGTCGTCAGCGGCCTGGGCCATCCGAGCGCCGCCGCGATGGGGGACCGGCCCGCCGGCCACGGACGCTCCTGTCCCGCCTTCCTGACCGGCACGCATGTCAGGCAGACCGAGGGCACCGACATACGCTGCGCCATCTCGGTCGATCAGGCCTATGCGGCCCATCTCGGCGAGGCGACGCAGCTCAGCTCGCTCGAACTCGGCATCGACCAGGCCAGCCTGCTCGGCAGCTGCGACATCGGCTATAGCTGCGCCTATACCAACGGCATCTCGTGGCGGAACCCGACCGTGCCGCTGCCCGTCACCGCCAATCCGCGCGACCTGTTCGAGCGGCTGTTCGGCGACGGCGACGCGCTGGACGAACGGAGCCGGCGCGCGCAGCTCCGCCGGCAGTCCAGCATCCTCGATTTCGTGATGGACGATACCGCGCGCCTGTCCGGCCAGCTCGGCGCGGAGGACCGGCGCAAGCTCGACGAATATCTGGAAGCGACCCGCGATATCGAGCGGCGCATCCGGAAGACGATGGCGTCCGGCGGCGGCGCGCAGGCCGCCGATCTCGCGCGGCCGGCCGGGATACCGGACTCGTTCGACGAGCATGTCCGCCTGATGATCGACCTCCAGGTGCTGGCGATGCAGGCCGACATCACCCGCGTCGGCAGCTTCATGATCGGCCGCGAGCTCAGCAACCGCACCTATCCCGAGATCGGCGTGCCAGATTCGCACCACATGCTGAGCCATCACGGCCGCAATCCCGAGAAGATGGCGAAGCTGGCGCGCATCAACCGCCATCACATGGAGTATTTCGCCTATTATCTGAAACGGATGAAGGAAGTGAAGGACGGCGAGGGATCGCTGCTCGACCGCACGCTCGTGCTGCGCGGATCGGCCTTCGGCGATCCGAACGAACACGATCACATGGACCTGCCGATCGTCGTCGCGGGCGGGCTGGTGAAGGGCGACCGCCACCTGATGGTCGAGAAGAAGACGACCGCGTCGAACCTGCTGCTCGCGGCGCTGCACATACTCGACGTGCCGGCGACGTCGTTCGGCGACAGCACCGGACCGCTGAAGGAGCTCGCCGGTGGCTGAACGCCGGCTGCGGCTCATGGCGCTTGCCGCGCTCTTCGCCGGCGGCGTGGCGCATGCCGCGGATGGCCGCGACGACGAGGCGCTGGCGCTGGCGATCCGCGCCAACGACGTCGCCGGCGCGCAGGCGGCGCTGGCGCATCATGCCGATCCCGACCGGCGGCTGGCCTTTGGCGCGACCCCGCTCGCCTGGGCGGTGAACACCCAGAACCCGGCGATGGTGGCGGCGCTGCTCGCGCGCGGCGCACGGCCGGACACCGCCGATGCGGACGGCGTGACGCCGCTCGCGCTCGCCTGCGAGCTGGGCGACGCCGGGATCGTCATGCAGCTCCTCGCCGCCCACGCCGACGTCCGCACGGCCGGGCCGGGCGGCACCACCCCGCTCGCGATCTGCGCGCGCTACGGCCCGGTCGAGGCGGTGGCGCGGATGCTCGCCGGCGGCGCCGCGCCGGACGCGGTCGACACGCGCGGCCAGACCCCGCTCATGTGGGCGGCGGCCTCGGGCCGGGTCGCGGCGATGGCGCCGCTGCTGAAGGCGGGCGCGGACGTGAACCGGGTCTCCAAGGGCGGCTTCACCCCGCTTTTCTTCGCGATCAAGAGCGGGACGGTGCCGGCGGTCGAGGCATTGCTCGGGGCCGGCGCCAGGGCCGATTATCGCGGCCCGGAAAATACCAGCGCCGCGCAACTCGCCGTCTATCAGGCCAATTACGGCGCCGCCGTGCTGTTGGTCGCGCGCGGCGCGGACGTGGCGGAGCGGGACCGCACCGGCAACCAGCTGCTCCATGCCGCCGCCGCCGGGGGCGACGGCGCGCTGGTCGGCCTGCTGCTGGCGAAGGGCGCCGATCCGAACGGCCTGACCGGCCCGTCGCGGATCAAATGGGTCACGGAGGCCAATTTCGGCGTTCCGCCGCCGCCGGTGCCGCCCACCCCGCCCCTGCTGGTCGCCGCCGCCAACGGGCATGAGGCGGCGATGCGGCTGCTGCTGGCGGCGGGCGCCGACGCGCGTTTCGTCGCGGCGGACGGCACCAACCTGCTGCTCGCCGCAGCGCATGGCGGCAGCGCGGCGGCGCTGAACCTCGCGCTCCGCCTCGCGCCGGACGTGAACGTCGCCGATGCGTCCGGCGCGACCCCGCTGCACATCCTGGTCGGCGGCGGCATCCGGCCCGAGCTCGGCGCGATGATGCATCTCCTGGCCGTCCGCGGCGCGCGTACCGACGTCAGGAACAAGTATCGCGCGACCGCCGCGGAGATGGCGGACGGCGGCCTGACCGAGGTGAAGACGATCTTTCGCGCGAACTTTCCCGATCGGGCTGGCGCGACGCTCGCCGATGCGGGAGGAACGCGGACGACGACGGCGGCGGCAACGCTGGCTGGCGTCGCGAAGGGCCGATCGCGGCAGTGACGCAGGACTGGATATCGACATGACCACGGCACGGGCCACCAAGATGATCTCCTTCCTGGCGCTGGCGGCGCTGGCGGTATCCGGCGCGCCGGCCGCCGCGCCCACCCCGCAGAGTCTCATCCCGGTGCGGCAGGCGGGCTTCAAGCGGATGGGCGCGGCGATGAAGGCGCTGAGCGACCAGCTCAAGAGCGGCGCGCCGGCCAAGGCCCCGATGGTCGCAGCGGCACGGACGATCGCGCTCGCCGCGCGCGAGCAGGGCAGGCTGTTCCCCGCCGGCAGCGGCCCCGGTCCCGGCGTGAAGACGGACGCCCTGCCGAACATCTGGACGGATCGCGCCGCCTTCGACACGCAGATGGGCAAGCTGGTGGCCGAATCGGGCAAGCTGGTCGCGGTGGCGAACGGCGGCGACACGGCCGCGATCGGCGCGCAGTTCAAGGCGACCGGCGCGGTGTGCGGCGCCTGCCACCGGCAGTTCCGTGCCGACGACTGAACCGGCCGAGGCGAGGGTTGCCCAGGTCTGGGACGCCCCCGTCCGGCTGTTCCACTGGCTGCTCGTCGCGCTGCTGGGCTTCTCCTGGTGGAGCGGCAAGCAGCATGAGATGGATTGGCATCGCCTCTCGGGCTGCGCCATTCTCGCGCTGCTGGTCTTCCGGATCTACTGGGGCGTCGCCGGCGGGCGGACCGCGCGTTTCGCGCAGTTCGTGCGCGGGCCGCGCGCGGCGTTCGCCTATGCCGGATCGCTTCTCAAGGGTTCCTACGCCGCCGAACCGGGCCACAATCCGGTCGGCGGGTGGAGCGTGCTGCTGATGCTGGCGACGCTTGTCACGATGGTCGTCGCCGGGCTGTTCGCGGTGGATGTGGACGGGCTGGAATCCGGCCCGCTCGCCGACCGTGTCAGCTTCGACCAGGGCCGTCTCGCGGCGGAGCTGCATGGGTATATATTCAACCTGCTGCTCGCGCTGGCCGCGCTGCATGTGCTCGCGATCCTCTTCTATCTCGTTCGGCTGCGGCACAACCTGATCGGCGCGATGATCCATGGGCGCGGTCCCGCGACGGGCAAGGCGGTCGACGATCTCGGCGCGTCGCCGTGGAAGGCCCTGATCGGCATCGTCCTGTCCGGCGGCATCGCCTATGCGGCCGCCCGGGGTTTCCGGCTGTAGCGTCGATCAGGCCACGCAGAGCAGCGCCGCCACGAGATCCTGCGTCGCGTGGCCGACGGACTTGAACAATGTCGGGGTGGCGAACGACGGCGTCGGGGCGATCGGTCGGCGGCACAGGTCGAACAGGTCCGCCTTGACATGATCCGCGCCGATCACGCCCTCGGCGATCGGGACCAGTATGTCGCCGGCTTCGGCCAAGACGCCGTCCAGCGTATCGGCGACGACGTAGCTCCGCAGGATCGCCGCGCCGTCGGCCTCCCGCATCGACGGGCGGAAGCCGCCGATCAGGCTGACATGCGCATCGGGCCGCAGCCACTCGCCGCGCACGATCGGCGCGGTGGAAAGCGTCGCGCAGGCGACGATCGCGGCGGCGGCCACGGCCTCGGCTAGGTCGCCGCACGGCGCCGCGGCGATGCCCGCCGCCGCCAGCTCGCGCGCGAGCGCCGCCGCCTGCTCCGGCCGTCGCGCCCAGACGGTGACGCCGTCGACCGGCCGCACCGTCGCGAACGCCGCCGGCAGCTCGCGCGCGACGCGGCCGGCGCCGATCAGCAGCAGGCCGCCGCCCCGGGGCGGGGCCAGGAAGGATGCGCCGAGCGCCGCGACGGCGGCGGTCCGTCGCGCGGTGAGCGTCTCCCCGTCGATGATCGCCTCGACTTGGCCGGTCGTGCCGTCGCTCAGCACGTAGGTGCTCGACACCGCCGGCATGCCCAGCCCGGCATTGCCCGGAAAGACGTTGACCAGCTTGACGCCGAGATGGCGCTCGTCCCATGCCGGCATCACCAGCAGCCGCGCGTCGCCGCCGAGGTCGAAGGGCACGCGCGGCGGCGCCTGCCCCGGCCGCGCGAGGGCGTCGCGCAGCGCCGGCACCAGCCGCGCATAGGGAAGCCGCGCCGTCACCGCATCGGCATCGAGCAGCTTCATGCGCGTCCGGCCCGGCTGGCCGTCGCCGTCCCGTCGGCGGCGCATGACATGGCGACGACGTCGCCGCTGGCGATGCCGTCGATCCGGCCCACCATCAGCGGCACGGCGATCCCGTACAGCCGCCGCGCGACCAGGCAGCCGATCACCATGATCGCATCGGCCCGGCCGAGGATGATGCCGGCGGGCGCGGTGCCGAGGCGGATCGCCTCTGCCAGCACCGACGAGGAGGAGGACGACCCCTTGCCGCCGGGAAGCACGAGGATGCGGCCGGCGACGATCTCCCCGCGATCGGGGTGGGCGTGGCTGACGATCTCGCCGGTCGCGGCATCCAGCCCGCCGTAGAAGCTCAACGGCGCGCGCAGGACCAGCGCCGGTCCGGTCGCCGCGCCCGCCACATAGCCGCGCCCGCCGCGATCCACGTCAGACCCTCACGACCCGGCCGGCCGACGCCGAGGCGACGCAATCCTCCAGCCCGCCGAAGGCGACCGCGACGCCGATATTGGCCGGCGCGTAATACGCCCACTTGCCCGAATTGGTCATCGCCGCGCCTTCCAGCCGATCGAGGATCGCGGTGACATAGGTGCAGGTATCGACGACCGGGACGATGCCATGATCCTCCAGCCCGCCGAGCAGGCCGTCGCCGGCGACGGCGTCCAGCGTCGCGCGGCTGGTGTTGACGTAGATCGGCACGCCGGGTCGCGGCACGGCCTGCCGCAGCAGCGCCGCCAGCCGCTGCCATTCCGCGCGCGAGAAATGCGGCGTGCCGAGGCACACGGCGGCGATCGGCGTCCCGTCGGGCACGGTCGACAGCTGCGCCAGCGCCTGGCGCACGTCCGCCGGGGTGACGACGATCGTGTCGAGCGGTGCCGCGCCGTCGAAGGCGGCCGCCAGGCTCGGCGCCTCGGGCGTGATGCCGACGGCATGGAACAGGCCGACCGCGCCGGAGGACGCGGCGGCGGCGCCCAGCGCCTTCAGCTGGTCCTCGTCGCGCGGCGGCGGCAGGCCATCGATCACCGGCACATGCTCGCCGGCGCGCGATCCGACGATCAGCCCCACCGCGATGTAGAGCGAGTCGGCGGGTTCGGGCGCGGCGGGGAAGCCTTGCAGCCGGAACAGCATCTCGCCGCGCCGGTTCGCGTCGAGATGCAGGCCCCAGGCCGGCGCACGCCCGGTCATCGCGCAGCACAGGTCGACGAAGTCGCCATAGCGGTCGGTGCGCGCGCCGATCACCGAATTGACGAAGACGATCGCGTTGGATTCGCCCCAGGCGATCTGGTCGCCGAAGCGCGGGCGGAACAGGCTCTGATACGGCGCGCAGGTGAAGGAGGAGACGCAGCCGAGTTCCTCATGCGCCCGCATCAGCCGGCGCGGCTTGGCCTGGTCGCCGTGGACCAGCTCGGGATGGATCAGGTCGATCGAGCCGACGTTGAGCGTCGTCGGCACGCGCACCCGGCCCTTGCCTTCGAGCAGCGCCTCGACGAAATCCAGCCCGGCCTCGCCATGATAGAGGCAGCCGTCGACATGCGCGCCGGAGATGGCCAGCAGCGAGGGCGCGCCGATCGCGTCGGCATAGGCGACCAGCAGCTCCATCGCCATCGCGGTGCCCGCGCCGGCTTCGCCG
>CAXTHU010000101.1:0-9780 GCA_964244125.1 uncultured Sphingomonadaceae bacterium | reverse complement strand
GTCATCAACAAGACCAACCGCCGCTTCAAGGCCCGCCAGGGCTGAACTCCGCGGACGTTTCCGTCGACTGCAGAGGCTGTCGGAGCGCCATGGCCAGCCACGACGATCGGATGTGCCGCCGAAAGTGAATGGCGCGCATTGAATAGATACGGCTTGACATCCGTTTCCGGTTCGCCCGCGAAGGCCGCCATGCTGGCTCAGATCGTCGAGGCGGCGTTGCGCGCCTGTCCGCCACCCGTTGCGGAAAAGGCGCCGGCGCGTCTGGAGGTTAGGAACGAGCGCCGATAATGGCGGCTTCCGACGCCTTGCCGGACGGCAACCTCATCGCCGTCATGGTCGCGGAAGGACACCGCCATCGGTCTCACCCCCATACCCCTTCAGCTCGTCGCCGACCAGCCGGACGACGTGCAGCACGTTGGTGGAGCCGGCGGTGGCGAAGGGGACGCCGGCGATGATGACGATGGCGTCGCCACCCCTCGCGATGCCGGCGCGCAGGGTCATGCGCCTGGCCTTGGCGACCATCTCCTCGAAATCATGCACGTCGCGGGTGCGGACCGCATGCGCGCCCCATAGCAGCCCCAGCCGCCGGGCGGTGGCGAGCTTGGGGGTCAGCACCAGCAGCGGCACCGACGGCCGCTCGCGCGCGACGCGCCGCGCGGTCGATCCCGACATGGTGAAGCAGACGATGGCGGCGGCGGATACGGTCAGCGCGATCCTGTTCGCCGCCTCGGCCAGCGCGTCGGCGGTGGTGGGATCGGGCCGCGTCTCGGTGAAGTGGACGCGGGCGAGATGCGCCGGATCGCCCTCCACCGCGACGGCGATGCGGTCCATCATCGCCACCGCCTCCTCGGGCCAGGCGCCGGCCGCGCTCTCGGCCGACAGCATGATCGCATCGGCCCCGTCGTAGATCGCGGTGGCCACGTCGGACACTTCGGCCCGGGTGGGGGTGGGGGCGACGATCATCGATTCGAGCATCTGCGTCGCCACCACCACCGGGCGGCCGAGACGCCGGGCCGCCTCGACGATGCGCTTCTGCATCGGCGGCACCGTCTCGGGCGGGAGTTCCACGCCGAGATCGCCGCGCGCCACCATCACCGCGTCGGCCAGTTCCAGGATGCCGTCCAGCCGGTCGAGCGCGGCCGGCTTCTCGATCTTGGCCAGCAGCGACGCCTTCCCGCCGATCAGCCGCCGCGCCTCGGCGACGTCCTCCGGCCGCTGGACGAATGAGAGCGCGATCCAGTCGACATTCTGCTCCAGCGCGAAGGCGAGGTCGAGCCGGTCCTTGTCGGTCAGCGCCGCCAGCGGCACGACGACGTCGGGCACGTTCAGCCCCTTGTTGTCCGACAGCATGCCGCCGACCTCGACGATCGTCGCCACCCGGCCCGGCGCGACGTCGACGACGCGCAGCACCAGCTTGCCGTCGTCCAGTAGCAGCCGCGCGCCCGGCGTCAGCGCCTGGAAGATCTCGGGATGGGGCAGGAAGACGCGGGTGGCGTCGCCGGGCGCGCGGTCGCGATCGAGGACGAAGGTTTCCCCCCGCGCCAGCATCGCGGTGCGGCCGGAAAAGGCGCCGACGCGCAGCTTGGGGCCCTGGAGGTCGGCCAGGATGGTGGTCGGCCGCCCCACTTCCTTTTCTAGGCCGCGGATATGTCCGATGACGCGGGCGTGGCCGTCATGGTCGCCATGGCTCATGTTGACGCGGAACGCGTCGGCGCCGGCGAGGTAGAGCCGGCGGATCATCTCCGGCGTGGCGCTGGCGGGGCCCAGGGTCGCGAGGACGCGGACCTTGCGGCGGCGCGGCGCGGTCGGGTTCAGCATGGGCAAGCTCCTGTTGCGACGCGCCCGGGGCGGGATAAAGGCTGGGGATGTGAGCGCAACCCGTGGAGTGCCTGCCGATGTCCTGTGCCGAACCGCCAGCGAGCCTGGGCGCCGCCATCCCCGACGCGGTGGCGGCCGCCGCCTTCCGCCGCCTGCTCGGCCACCTCGATCACCGTCGCGATGCGCAGAATGTCGACCTGATGGGGCTGGCCGGCTTCTGCCGCAACTGCCTGTCGGACTGGGTGGCGGAGGCCTCGGGCGGCGCGATCGACCGCGATGCCGCGCGGCGCGCGGTCTACGGCATGGACCATGCCGACTGGAAGCGGACACAGCCGCCGGCGACCGAGGAACAGTTGAGGCGGATGGACGAGAGCGTGGCGAAGAACGCCACCCCGCGTTAGAGCCGCCGCTCCAACGAATCGGGAGTACCCCATGAGTGACGGCGCCACCGTCGCGGCGGACCAGCTGCGGCTATTCATCGAGCGGATCGAGCGGCTGGAGGAAGAGAAGAAGGGCATGTCCGACGACATCAAGGACGTGTATCTGGAGGCCAAGTCGACCGGCTTCGACGCCAAGACGATGCGCAAGATCGTCTCGCTCCGGAAACTCGACAAGCATGTCCGCGACGAGGCGGACGCGCTGCTCGAAACCTATCGCGCCGCGCTCGGCATGGCCTGACGGAGATGGGGGACGCGATGAAGCTCTACGGTGTCGCGCTGTCGCCCTTCGTCCAGCGGCCGCTGATGGCGGCGCGGTTCAAGGGGCACGAACTGCCGCTCGACACCCTCCCCGGGGTCGGGCTGGCCGATCCGCGCTTCCGCGCCATCAGCCCGATGGCGCGCATCCCCGTGCTGGAGGATGGCGACCTCCACGTCTGCGAATCGCTCGTCATCGTCAGCCATCTGGACGAGACGCTGGACGGGCCGCCGCTGCTGCCGGCCGATGCGGCGGGTCGGTCCCGGGCGCGCGGCATCGCCCAGATCGCCGATCTGGAGGTAGCGGCGGGCTTGCGTCCCCTCGTCGCCCAGAAGGCGTTCAACGGACCCGCCGATCCCGTGATGCTGCGGGCCGTGTCGTCGCAGCTCGCGCGCGGGCTCGACGCGATCGAGGTGCTGGCGGACGGCGGCGGCCCCTGGCTCGCCGGCCCCGCGCCGACCATCGCCGACGTGGCCCTGCTGCCGCTCCTGGTGCTGGCCCGGATGCTGGAGGCGATCCCCGGCGTCGATCCGATCCTGGGCGATCGGCCGACGCTGGTCGCCTGGCTGGATTTCGCCCTGGCCGAACCCGTTCCCGCCCGGACCAGGCGCGAGATGGAGGAGGGTTTCGCGCGAGCCCTGGAAGCCCGCCGCCAGCAGGCAGCGCAAGCGCAGCAATAACCGCCGGCTGGACGGGCGGCGGGCGGCTCCGCTAGGACGCGGCTTCGTTCACGTCAGGCAAGGATCGCGCGCCGCCATGGCCGGCCATTCCAAGTTCAAGAACATCATGCATCGCAAGGGCGCGCAGGACAAGAAGCGCGCCGCTGCCTTTTCCAAGCTCAGCCGCGAGATCACCGTGGCGGCGAAATCGGGCCTGCCCGATCCGGCGATGAACGCGCGGCTGCGCGCCGCCGTGCTGGCGGCGCGGGCGGGGGGCATGCCGAAGGACAATATCGAGCGCTCGATCAGGAAGGCCGAGGGCGGCGAGGGCGAGACCTACGAAGAGGTGCGCTACGAGGGCTTCGGCCCGGGCGGGGTCGCGCTCATCATCGAGACGCTGACCGACAACCGCAACCGCACCGCCACCAACGTCCGCACCGCCGTGTCCAAGAACGGCGGCAATCTCGGCGCCGGCGGATCGGTCAGCCACGGCTTCGACCGGATGGGCCTCGTCACCTATCCGGCGGGCGCGGGCGATGCCGACACGGTGTTCGAGGCGGCGCTGGAGGCGGGCGCCGAGGACGTCGCGTCGAGCGAGGAGGGCCACGAGATCTGGACCGCGCTCGACAGCCTGCACGAGATCGCCCGCGCGTTGGAGCCGATATTGGGCGAGGCCGAGGGCGCGAAGCTCGCCTGGCGCCCGCAGACGATGGTGACGGTCGGCGAGGGCGACGCCGCGACGCTGATGAAGCTGATCGACGCGCTCGACGACGACGACGACGTCCAGACGGTGTGGGGCAATTACGACGTCCCCGAAGAGGTGATGGAGCGGCTGGGTTAGATGAAACAAAGCCCCTCCCCTTCAGGGGAGGGGTTGGGGTGGGGGCGACGTAGGTGTGGGGAGAAACGGCCAGATCGCGAAGACTCCGCAACAACCCCACCGAGCCGGAGCTTCGACTGTGGCGCGCGCTGCACTCATCCCAGCTCGGCGGCTATAAGTTCCGCCGACAGAGCCCGATCGGCCCGTACATCGTCGATTTCATGTGCCCGGCCAAGGCACTGATCGTCGAGATCGATGGCGATACGCATGGTGGCGACTATGATCGGCGTCGTGATGCTTATGCGGAAGCGCTGGGCTTCAGGACGATTCGTTTTACCAATGCCGAGGTGATGCGAGATCTCGACGGTGTGCTGCAAGCGATCCTGTCGACGTTGGCGGATCAACCCGACCGTTGGCCCATGCCGATCTCTCGTCCCCACCCCAACCCATCCCCTGAAGGGGAGGGGCTTTCGCGATGCTGATCCTCGGTCTCGATCCCGGTCTCGGCACCACCGGCTGGGGGGTGATCGCCGCCGTGGGCAATCGCCTCTCCCATATGGCCAACGGGCAGGTGCGGACCGCCCCGGGCGAGCCCCTCCCCGCTCGGCTCGCTACCCTGTTCGAGGCGCTGGGCGAGGTGATCGCCGCCCATCGCCCCGACACCGCCGCCGTCGAGGAGGTGTTCGCCAACACCAACGCGCAATCCACGCTGAAGCTGGGGCAGGCGCGCGGGGTGGTGCTGCTGGTCGCCGCGCGGGCGGGGCTGGAGGTCGGGGAATATGCCCCGCGCCTCGTCAAGAAGGCGCTGGTCGGCACGGGTGCCGCGGACAAGGCCCAGGTGGCGGCGATGGTCGCGCGGCTGCTGCCCGGCGTCGCCGTCGCCGGGCCGGACGCGGCCGATGCGCTGGCCGTCGCGATCACCCACGCCCATCATCTCGCCAGCGCCACCGCGCGGAGCCGGACGGCGGCATGATCGCGCGGCTGACCGGGCGGCTGGCCGAAGCCGGGGCCGACGCGCTGGTCGTCGACGTGAACGGCGTCGGCTATCTGGCGCAAGCCTCGGCGCGGACGCTGGCCGCCGTCGGCCCGATCGGCGGCGAGGTGATGCTGCTGACCGAGATGCAGGTGCGCGAGGATGCGATCAGCCTGTTCGCCTTCGGCTCGGCGGCGGAGCGCGACTGGTTCCGGCTGCTCGGCTCGGTCCAGGGGGTCGGCGGCCGGGTCGCGCTGGCGATCCTGTCGGTGCTGGAGCCGGCCGAGCTGACCCGTGCCGTCGCCGCCGGCGACAAGGCGATGGTCGCGCGCGCCAACGGCGTCGGCCCCAAGCTGGCCTTGCGCATCGTCAACGAGCTGAAGGACAAGGTCGGCGGCCTCGCCATCGGCCTGCCCGGCGCGGCGCGGCCGGCGGCGGGGGCCGCGGCCGACGCGCAATCGGCGCTGCTCAACCTGGGCTTCCGCCCGGCCGAAGCGGCGACCGCCGTGGCCGCCGCCGAGGAGGAGCTGGGCGCGGGTGCGGGGCTGGATGCGCTGGTCAGGCTCGCCTTGCGCAAAGCGGGCAGGCGGTGAATTATGACGTGGCCAAGGGTGAGGGACGAGATGCAGATGATCCGGATCGGGTTGGCGATGTCGCTGGGGATTTCGGCCTCGACGGCCGCCGCGCAGACGGTGCGGCCGGGCCTGTGGGAGACGAGCATCACCACCGATGCCGTCGAGATGGCCGGCGGGCCGCCGGGCCTGGCGGCGATGATGCGGGGCAAGACGATCCGGACGAAGAACTGCATCACCCCCGAACAGGCGGCGCGGGGGCCGCAGGACATGCTGAAGTCGGACAAGAGCTGCCGCTTCACCCGCTACGCCATGGCCGGCGGCAGGCTGGCCTCGGAGATGACCTGCAACCAGCGCGGCATGAAGATGGTCGCCACCAGCAGCGGCACCTTCTCCCCCACCGCCTTCGCGATGAAGGGCAGGACGGTGATGACCGGCGAGATGGCGATGACGGTGGCGAGCACGATCACCGGGCGCCGGCTGGGGGCGTGCGGGAAGTAGGGGAAACTCCTCTCCCTTCCAGGATTCCCTGTGGAAGGGTTTGGCATCAGGTGTTGTCGGTGATGCATCGTGGGGCGAAGAAGCCTTGCGACGTCGGATCGGTGATCGTTGGCGGAAGCGTTCATCGATCCTCGTCCTGGGTGAGCGCGAAGCTTGATATCCGGGCTGATCGAGTGGGAACGGCTGCAAGCGTTGCCAGGCAGGTTTCGAGCGGCGGCTACGGGGCGTCCGGCCCATGCGGCGCTGGCGATGGCGAAGGCGCCGACAAACGCGCAGAACCCAGCCCGGACAGCCAACCAACACCTGCACCAAACCTCGCCACCCGCACCAAATCCCTCTCACAACATGCCCAGCGTTCCGCAGAGGAATCCTCGAAGGGGAGGGGAGGTTACAGCAATCCCTGCTCCCGATACCACGCCGCCGTCCCGGCCAGCCCGTCGGCTGTCGCGATCCGCGCCCGCCACAGCGCCTCGGGCGGCTGGCGGGCGGGCGCGGCGACCCAGTCGGGGTGGCAGAAATAGCGGACCCGGTCGGGCGTGAGCTTCGCCTTCGCGCCATGCAGCGCGCGATCCACCCGCGAGCCGAGCCGCAGCAGCAGCGCCGGCAGCGGCAGGGGCAGCACCCGCCGACCGACCGCCGCCCCGATGGCGCGGGCGAACTCCGTATGGCTCCAGCCGCCGGACCGGCCGTCGTCCGGCTCCCATGTTTCCCGGGCTCCCCTGACTTGGGCGGCCGCCAGCAGCAGCTCGGACAGATCGCCGGCGTGGATCACCGACAGCCGCCCGCCCGGCGGCAGCGGCACGATGCCCCGCCGCGCCATGCGGAACAGCTCCAGAATCTCCTGCTCGCCCGGCCCGTAGACCGCCGGCGGCCGCACGATCGTCCAGTCGAGCGCCGAGGACGCGACCGCCCCCTCGCTTTCCGCCTTGGACCAGCCGTAGTCCGACAGCCCCGGCTCGCGTGCCGCCAGCGACGAGACATGGACGAAGCGCCGCACCCCGGCCGCCGTCGCCGCGCCCAGCATGGCGATCGTGCCGGCGACGTTGCCGGCCGCGAATCCGGCGCGGTCGGCCGCGTTGACGACGCCCGCGACATGGATCACCGCCTCGGCGTCCGCGCATAGCGCGGCGAGGCCGGCGGGATCGTCCAGCGCCCCGGCCACCCAGGTGACGCCCTCGCGCGCGGGCTGCGGTCGCCGCGTCAACGCGCGCACCTGGTGCCCGGCGGCCGTTGCGCGGGCAAGGAGATGTCCGCCGACGAACCCCGTGGCGCCGGTGATCGCCAGCCTCACAGCAGCACCAGATGGTCGCGATGGATCAGGCAGCCGCGCGGCGCGTGGCCGAGCGCGGCGGCGACCGCGTCCGATCTGAGGCCGACGATCCGCGCCGCGTCGGCCGCGTCATATTCGACGAGTCCGCGCGCCATCGCCCCGTCCGGCCCGACCACCTCCACCACGTCGCCGCGCGCGAACGGGCCGGTGACGGCGATCGCGCCGGCCGGCAGCAGGCTGCTGCCCCGCGCCAGCGCCGCCGCCGCGCCGGCATCCACCGCAATCCGCCCCCGCGCCGTCAGCCGCCCGGCCAGCCACGCCTTCCTCGCCGGGGCCTTGGCGGTGGCGGTGAACAGCGTGCCGTGCCCCGTCGCGACGAAGCGCGCCAACGGATGGTCCGCCCGTCCCCCGGCGATGGCGAGATGCGCGCCCGCCGACAGCGCGATGCGCGCCGCCGCCAGCTTCGATGCCATCCCGCCCGATCCCATGCCCGAGGCGGACTGCCCGTCGGCCATGGCGAGGATGCGGGCGTCGAGCCGCTCGACGGTCCGCACCAGCTCGGCCGAGGGATCGACATGCGGATTGGCGGTGTGCAGCCCGTCGACATCCGACAGCAGCAGCACGCCCCCCGCGCCGGCCGCCTGGGCGATGCGGGCGGCCAGCCGGTCGTTGTCGCCGAAGCGGATTTCGGCGGTGGCGACGCTGTCGTTCTCGTTCACCACCGGCACCACGCCGAGCGCCAGCAGCCGGTCGAGCGTGGCGGCGGCGTTGAGATAGCGGCGGCGATCCTCCAGATCGTCGAGCGTCACCAGCATCTGCGCCGCCGTCAGCCCGGCGGCGTGGAGCAGCTCCGCCCAGGCGCCGGAGAGCGCGATCTGGCCGGTGGCGGCGGCGGCCTGCGCATCCTCCAGGCTCGCCCGCCCGCCCGCCGCCAGCCCCAGCCGCCGGGCGCCGAGCGCGACGGCGCCCGACGAGACGACGACGATCCGCTGCCCGGCGCGATGCGCGGCGGCGATGTCGGCGACCAGGGTCGTGAGCCACGCGCGGCGGATCGCGCCGCCCCCGTCGACCAGGAGCGAGGAGCCGACCTTGACGACGAGGCGCGGGCAGAGGGTGGGGGAGAGAGGCATCCCTACCCCTCTCCCCTCCGGGGAGAGGGGGCATTGCGAAATACGATCGTCACCCGGATCGTTCTGACGTTATCCTTTCGACAAGGCCGTTCCCCGGCGCAGGCCGGGGCCCAGTCGGGAAGGCCAAGCTGGCGGAGCGCCGCGGTCATCATCGGCGTCCCCCGACTGGGCCCCGGCCTGCGCCGGGGAACTGTGTCTGTCTTGTTCGACGGAATGATGCCCGAACCAGTACGGGCAACGATCCCGGGAGAGAGAGGGTACGCCGCGTAGCGGCGGGAGGGATAGGGAACGTCGCGGCATGGCATCCGGTCGGGGCCTGCCTTCTCCCTCCCGTTGCAAGAGCGATAGGCCTCTTCCTTTCCCCGGAGGGGAGAGGGGTCAAAGAGGCGACCATTCTTCTTCCGGCGCCTCTACCGCCTTCACCGGCCCCAGCGCGTCGAGCAGCCGGTCCAGCACCGGCTCCAGTCCCTCGCCGGTCACGCCCGACAGCGGCATCACCTCGACGCCCGACGCCTTTTCAAGCCGCCGGCGGAGTTTCGCCAGCGTCTTGCCGTCCACCGCGTCGATCTTGTTGAGCGCCAGCACCTCGGGCTTGTCGACCAGCCCGGCGCCATAGGCGTCCAGCTCGCCGCGCACGACCTCCCACGCCTCGACCGGATCGTCGCCCGAGGCGTCGACCAGGTGGAGCAGCACGCGGCACCGTTCGATATGGCCCAGGAAGCGGTCGCCGATCCCGGCGCCGTCGGCCGCGCCCTCGATCAGGCCGGGGATGTCGGCGACGACGAACTCGCGGCCGTGATGCGTCGCGACGCCCAGCTGCGGCCGGGTGGTGGTGAAGGGATAGTCGCCGACGCGCGCGCCGGCGTTGGACACCGCGTTGATGAAGGTCGACTTGCCCGCGTTGGGCAGCCCGACCAGCCCGGCATCGGCCAGCAGCTTCAGCCGTAGCCACACCCACAGCTCGGCCGCCGGCCAGCCCTCGCCATGCTGGCGCGGGGCGCGGTTCGTCGAACTCTTGTAGCTGAGATTCCCCCGCCCGCCGTCGCCGCCGCGCAGGAACACCCGCCGCTCGCCCGCGGCGGTGAAGTCGGCGAGGACCTCCTCCTTGTCCTCCGACAGAACCTGCGTGCCGATCGGCACCCTGACGATCAGGTCGTCGCCGCCCGCCCCGGTGCGGTTGGAGCCGGCGCCGCCCTTGCCGCGCGGGGCCTTGAAATGCTGGGTATAGCGGAAGTCGATCAGCGTGTTGAGGCCGGGCACCGCCTCGAACACGATGTCGCCGCCCTTGCCGCCGTTGCCGCCGTCCGGCCCGCCATATTCGACGAACTTCTCGCGCCGGAA
>CAXTHU010000100.1:0-9986 GCA_964244125.1 uncultured Sphingomonadaceae bacterium | reverse complement strand
CCTGATCGACGATTCGATCGTGCGCGGCACCACCAGCCTCAAGATCGTCCAGATGCTGCGCGACGCCGGCGCCGAGGAGATCCACATGCGGATCGCCAGCCCGCCGACGCGGCACAGCTGCTATTACGGGGTCGACACGCCCGAACGCGCCAAGCTGCTGGCGGCACAGATGTCGGTCGCCGAGATGCGCGACTACATCAAGGTCGACAGCCTCGCCTTCCTCTCGATCGACGGCCTCTACCGCGCGCTCGGCGAGGAGGTGCGCGACGATGCCCGGCCCGGCTTCTGCGACGCCTGCTTCACCGGCGACTATCCGACCCACCTGACCGACCAGGAGGATGTCGCCCCCGCCGACCAGCTCTCGCTGCTGGCGGAGCGGATGGCGTGAGCGACAAGGCGTTCGCCGGACGGCTGGCGCTCGTCACCGGCGCCTCGCGCGGGCTGGGCGCGGCAACGGCCGAAGCGCTGGCGGCGGCGGGCGCGCATGTCGTGCTGGTCGCGCGGACGGCGGGCGGGCTGGAGGCGGTGGAGGAACGCATCCACGACGTCGGCGGCTCGGCCACCATCGCGCCGCTGGACCTGGCCGAGGGCGACGGCGTCGCGCGGCTGGCCCAGGCGATCGGCGAGCGGTGGCCGGCGCTCGACCTTCTCGTCCTCAACGCCGCGACGCTCGGCGCGCTGTCGCCGGTGACGGCGATCGACGGCAAGGAGTTCGCGACGCTCCTCACCCTCAACGTCGTCGCCCAGCAGGCGCTGATCGCCGCCTTCGACCCGCTGCTGCGCGCCTCGCCGCACGGGCGGCTGATCGGCGTCACCTCCTCGGTCGCGGCCAGCCCGCGCGCCTATTGGGGCGCATACGGAGCCTCCAAGGCCGCGTTCGAGACGATGCTGCTGGCCTATGCCGACGAGGTGGCGAACCTCGCCCCCGTCCACGTCGCCATCGTCGATCCCGGCGCCACCGCCACCGCCATGCGCGCCAAGGCCTATCCGGGAGAGGACGCCGCCACGATCCAGTCGCCGGCGGAGGCGGCGGCCAAGCTGGTGACGTTCCTACAAGGCGATTTCCCGAACGGCGCCAGGCGGCGGCTGGCGGGATCGGCGCGCGGCGCGGTATCGGCGACGGAGTGACAAGGCCGTGCTCCGGCGCGGGCAGGAGCGCACGGCTTTGCTGTAATCACGACCTCACCAAGGTCACCTGCGCCACGTCGATCCCGCCCCCGCGAAACCCGCCCTCGCAATACATCAGGTAATATCGCCACAGCCGCACGAAGCACGCGTCGAACCCCGCCGGCAGCCGCCCCGCCGCCGCCGCCGCATCGAACCGCCCGCGCCACCGGCGCAGCGTCTCGGCATAGTCGAGGCCGAAGCCGCGCCGGTCCTCCCAGCGCAGCCCCGCCGCCTCGGCCAGCGCGCGGAAGCGCCGCTCGGACACCAGCATCCCGCCGGGAAAGACATAGGTCTGGATGAAGTCGGCGCTGGCCGCGTAATCCTCGAACACCGCATCGTCGATCGAGATGAACTGGATCGCCGCCCGCCCGCCGGGCTTGAGCGCGCGGGCGACGGCGGCGAGATAGTCCGGCCAGTATGCCTGCCCCACCGCCTCGACCATCTCGACGCTGGCCACGGCATCGAAGCGGCCGGCGACATCGCGATAATCGGTCAGCGAAATCCGCGCCGACGTGCCCGCCAGCCGCGCGTCGGCGGCCGCCTTCTGCTCGGCCGACAGGGTGATGCCCAGCACCTCGGCGCCCCGCGCCGCCGCCGCTTGCGCCAGCGCTCCCCAGCCGCAGCCGATCTCCAGCAGCCGGTCGCCGGGCGCGAGCGCGAGCCGATCGAGCAGCGCCTCGTTCTTGCGCCGCTGCCCCGCCGCCAGATCGTCGCCGGGCGCGAAGATCGCGCTGGAATAGGTCATCGTCGGATCGAGCCAGGCGGAATAGAAGTCGTTGCCGAGATCATAGTGGAAGGCGATGTTCCGCCGCGCGCCCTTGCGGCTGTTGCGGCGCAGCGCCAGCAGCAGCCGGTTGACCAGCCGCGCGCCCCCGCGCGACCGCGCGGTCGCGCCCAGCGGCACCCGGTTCAGCATGAACAGCTCGAACAGCGGCACCGGATCGGGGCTGGTCCACTCGCCCTTTTCCCAGGCGCGATACCAGCCGACCGAGCCGCCGACGGCGAGCCGGACCAGCGCCCGCCAGTCGACCACATGCACCACCGGCATCGGCCCCGGCGCACGGCCGCCGAGCAGCCGCCGCGTCCCGTCCGGCAGGGTCGCCTCGATCCCGCCCGCCGCCAGCCCGCGATCGATCCGGTCGAGCAGCCGGCGGAACCCCGGCGCGAACAGCCGCGACAGCGCCCCGCCCCCGGTGGCGAAGCGCGCGCCGGCGACAACGACATGCCGGCCGCGCCGGGGGAAGGGGGCGTTCACGCCGCCCGCACCGCCCGCCCCGCCGCCAATGCGCGCTCCCGCCCCTCGCGATGGCCGATCAGCTGGGCCGGATAGCTGTCCGGCCGGCAGCCCGCCTCCTCCGGATCGTGGATCGTGTCGTCGGACAGCCCGGCCAGTTCCGGCACCCATCGCCGGACATAGCCCGCCGCGTCGAACTTGCGCGACTGGACCAGCGGCGCCATGATCCGGCCGAACATGTTGGCGTCCACGCCGGTGCCCGCCACCCACTGCCAGTTGACGCTGTTGTTGCCGTAATCGGCGTCGACCAGCGTGTCCCAGAACCAGCGCTCGCCCTGCCGCCAGTCGATCAGCAGGTGCTTCACCAGGAAGCTGGCGGTTATCATCCGCACCCGGTTGTGCATCCACCCCGTCGTCCACAGCTGGCGCATCCCGGCATCGACGATCGGATAGCCGGTGCGGCCCCTGGTCCAGGCGGCGAAGTCGTCCGGCGCGTCGCGCCAGGCCAGCCGGTCGAACGCGGCGCGGCCGTTCGCCGTGCCGTAATCGGGCCGCGCGAGGATGGTGGCGGTGGTGAAGTCGCGCCATGCCAATTCCTTCTGGAAGGTCTCCGCGCCGGCACGCGAAGTCGCCCGCCACACCTGGCCCGGCGAAATCTCCCCGAAATGGAGGTGCGGCGACAGGCGCGAGCTGCCCTCCTCCGACGGCAGGTTGCGGCGGCGGTCGTAGCCGGCGACGTCGTCGAACGCCGCCAGCGCCGCCGCCGCCCCCGCCTCGCCCGGCGTCCAGCCCGAAAAGCCGCCCGCCCAGTCGGGCTTCGTCGGCAGGAGGCGCCAGTCCGCGAGCCTGTCGCTTGCCGGCCAGCGGCTTGGCGCCCGAAGCTCCGACGGCGCCGCGACCGGCTGCTCCGGCGGCATCAGCGCCGATAGGCCGCGCCAGAAGGCCGAATAGATCCTGAACGGCGTTCCCTGCCCGCTCCGCACCCGATCCGGCGGGGCGAGATGGTTGCCGTCGTGGAGCCGGAGATCGACCCGCGCGGCCAGCGCCGCCTCGGCCGCCCGCCACCACGGCTCGTAATGGCGGATGGCGTGGACCTGCCCCGCCCCCGCCTCGCGCGCGACCTGCGCCACCACCTCCGCCGCCGCGCCCCGCCGCAGCACCAGCCGCGATCCCAGCGCCCGCAGGTCGGCATCCAGCGCGGTCAGGCTGTGGTGGAGCCACCAGCGCTGCGCCCCGCCCATGCGCCATTCGCCCGGCCCGCCGTCGGCCGCATCGCCGTCGTCCAGCACGTAGAGCGGCACCACCGGCCCCGCCGCCGCCGCCGCGCGCAGCGCCGGCTGGTCGGCCAGGCGCAGGTCCTGCCGCAGCCACAGGACGACCGGCGCGCTCACGGCTTCGGCGCCGCCGCCGACAGGGAACTCTTCACCGCCGGCAGCGGCGTCCTCGTGATGGGCCGTTTCACCGCCTTCGGCCCCGCCGCCGCGCGCTGGGCCAGCACGACGCGCGCGAAGATGCCGCGATCCTCCGGCGGCAGGGCGCGCAAGGTCGCGGCGATCTTGTCCGCCACGCGCGCCCGGGCCTCGCCCTCTGCCCCGGCTTCCGCCTTCAGCAGCCCGGCGAAGCCGTCGATATCGAGCGGCTGCTGCACCGCGACGGCGCGCAGCCGGTCGCGCAGCGCCTGCCGCCGGGCGGCGAAGGCGGGCGCGTCCGGATCGGGCGCCGCCATCCGCCGCAGGACCGCGATCCCCGCCTCGCTCACCCCCAGCGTCCGCATCTGCTGGAGATAGGGGGAGGCGGGCGCGGTTGCGACCGGCGACGGCGCGGCGGCCTGAAGCAACATGAAGGCGGCGAGGATCATGGCGGCTCCCGGATAGCTTGGAGGCTGGAAATCAGGCCGTCGATAGAACGGGCGCGGTCCGGCCGCCAGCCGCCTCGTCCGCCTGGACCAGCATCGATCGCGCATGCCGCCGCGCCACCGCCATCCGGTCCACGCCGTAACCGCCGCCCATCGTGGCGGCGACGGCGATGCCGCGCGACCGGGCGGCGCGCACCACCATCCGGTCGCGCGCCTCCAGCCCCGCGTCGGTCAGCGCCAGCCGCCCCAGCCGGTCGTCGCCATGTGGATCGACGCCCGCCTGGTACAGGATGAGATCGGGCCGGGCCGATTCGATCATCGGCACCAGATGCCGGTCCAGTTCGGCCAGATACTCGCCGTCCTTCATCCCGTCCGGCAGGGCGACGTCCAGCGTCGATCGCGCCTTCCTGACCGGGAAGTTCTTCTCGGCATGCATCGAGAAGGTGCGCACGTCGTCCCGCCCCGCCAGCAGCGCCGCCGTCCCGTCGCCCTGGTGGACGTCGAGATCGACGATCAGGATGCGCGCCACCGCCCGTTCCGCGATCAGCCGGTTGGCGGCGACGGCAAGGTCGTTGAACACGCAATAGCCGGCGCCGGTATCGGCCAGCGCATGGTGGCTGCCCCCCGCCGCGTTGGCGGCATGGCCGTGTTCCAGCGCCAGCCGCGCCGCCAGCCACGTTCCACCCGGCGACAGCAGCGATCGCGCCGCCACCCGCGCGGTGATCGCAAAGCCGATCCGCCGCGCCTTTTCCGCCGGCACCGACAGCGACAGCACCTCCTCGACATAGGCCGGATCGTGCACCGCCTCGATCCACCCGCGCGGCATCGGCTCGGGCGCGTGGACGGTGACCGCCACGCCCGCCTCGCGTAGCGCATCCATGACAAGGCCGTATTTGTCGAAGCGATGGCCGCTGCCGGGCGCCGCCGGCGAGACATAGCCGGGATGATGGACGACATGCAGCATCGCCGCGCAGATGGGGTGGCGCGGGTCCGAACGGAAGCATCCTCGTTCCGTCATATGGAAACAGTTCCCCGGCGGGAGGCCGGAGCCCAGGTAGGAAGGCCTGGCCGAGGAGTGCTGCGGTCATCACCGGCGTCCCCCAACCAGGCCTCGGCCTCCCGCCGGGGAACCGCCTTTCATGTCGGAAGGAGGTAAGCAGCGACTTGATCCGGCATGACGCGTTTTCCCGATGACGCGGCCGCCCCCTCACGCTACCCGCACCGCATGACAGACACCGCCCGGCCCGACGTCCGCCGCTTCCTCGACCATCTCAACAACCTGCCCGGCCCGAAGACGCACGAGATCGGCGCGGTGCAGGCGCGCGCGCTCCAGGCCCGGACGCGCGGGCTGATCGAGGTGGAACGGGGCGAGCTGGCGGTGGCGCGCGATTTCGCCGTCCCCGGCCCCGCCGGCGACATCCCCTGCCGCCTGTATGATCCGCGCGGGTCGCGGACGCCGGGGCCGGTGATGGTCTTCTTCCATGGCGGCGGCTTCGTGCTGTGCGATCTCGACAGCCACGACGCCGCCTGCGCCGCCATCGCGCGCGGCCTCGACCTGGCCGTGGTCGCGGTCGACTATCGCCTCGCCCCCGAACATGCCTGGCCCGCGGCACCCGACGATTGCGAGGCGGCGGCGCGCTTTGTCGCGGGCGGCGGGGTCGCGGGGGTGAAGCCCACCGGGCTGGTGCTGGCGGGCGACAGCGCGGGCGGCAACCTCGCCATCGTCACCGCCATGGCGCTGCGCGACGCGCCGGCGGCGGTGCCCGTGCTGGCGCAATGGCCGATCTATCCGGTCACCGACACGGTGACCCCGACCGACAGCGCCGTCGAATATGCCGAGGGCTATTTCCTCAGCCGCCAGGGGGCGGGCTGGTTCGACGATGCCTATCGCGCCGATCCCGCCCACTGGCGCACCTCGCCCGGCCTCGCCGACCAGCGCGGCATGCCGCCGACGCTCGTCGTCACCGCCGCGCTCGACCCGTTGCGCGATCAGGGCCGCGCCTATGCCGCGACGCTGATCCGCGCCGGCGTGCCGACCGTCTATCGCGAGGCGATCGGCACGATCCACGGCTTTCTCACCATGCGCCGCGCCATGCCGTCGGCCGAGGGCGACCTGCAAGGCTGCCTCGCCGTGCTGAAGCCGATGATCGCCGAGGCCGAGGCGACGCGGGTCATGATGCAGGCGGCGGGAACGGGGGCCGCCGGCGCATGACCGACAAGCCCTACCGCCCCGCCGCCGCCGTCATGCTGGTGAACGGCGCGGGCAAGGTGTGGGTCGGCCAGCGGCTCGATAACGCGCTGGACGCCTGGCAGATGCCGCAGGGCGGCCTCGATCCGGGCGAGACCCCGCGCGACGCGGCGCTGCGCGAACTGGAGGAGGAGACGGGCATCCCGCCCCGCCTGGTCGAGATCGTCGCCGCCGCGCCCGAGCCGCTATATTACGACCTGCCCGAGGATCTGGCCGCCAAGGTCTGGCGCGGGCGCTACCGCGGGCAGCGCCAGCACTGGTTCCTCTGCCGCTTCCTCGGCACCGACGCCGACGTGAACCTGGCGACCGCCGATCCGGAGTTCCGCGCCTGGAAATGGGCCGATCCGGGCGCGCTGGCCGACATGATCGTGCCGTTCAAGCGCCAGCTTTACGAGGACGTGCTGAAGGCATTCGCGCCGCTGATCTGACGGCTCCTTCAACGCGACCCACGATATCCCTCCGCCTGCGCCGCCGGTGCCTAGGCCGTGCGCGGCATGGACGGGCGGGCGGGGCTTTGAGCGCGTCCCGTCCCCTTCACCTATGCCGGCAACCGTCCTACACCGCCCCGATGGCCCCGCCCCATCAACCGGCCCTCGACGCCGCCGCCGGCGCGCCCATGCTCGCCCGGATCGAGCGGTGGGCGGCGGTGAACAGCGGCTCGACCAACCTTCCCGGCCTGGCCGTCACCGCCGGCCTCCTCGCCGACGCCTTTTCCGCGCTGCCCGGCGACATCGCGCTGCACGATCCCGCTCCCGTGGATGCCATGGCGGGCGACGGCGGCAGCCGCGCCGTGGCGCATGGCCGCAACCTGCGCCTCGCCGTCCGCCCGCGGGCGCCAGTGCAGATCCTCCTCACCGGCCACATGGACACCGTCTTTGCCGCCGATCACCCGTTCCAGACGCTCGGCTGGCGCGAGCCGGGCGTGCTGGGCGGCCCCGGCGTCGCCGACATGAAGGGCGGGCTGGCGGTGATGCTCGCCGCGCTCTCGGCGGTCGAGACCAGCCCGCTGGCCCCGCGCATCGGCTATGAGGTGGTCGTCAACAGCGACGAGGAGGTCGGCTCGCCCGGCTCGGCCGCTTTGCTGCGCGACGCCGCCCGCGGCAAGGTCGCCGCGCTGACCTACGAGCCGGCGCTGCCCGACGGGACGCTGGCCGGCGCGCGGCCCGGCAGCGGCAATTTCTCCATCCGCGTCACCGGCCGCGCGGCGCATGCCGGCCGCGATCCGGAGGACGGCCGCAACGCCATCGTCGCCGCCGCCGACCTCGTCCTGCGGCTCGCCGCGCTGCGCGCGCCCGACCTCGGCGTGAACCCGGCCCGGATCGAGGGCGGCGGGCCGAACAACGTCGTCCCCGATCACGCCGTCGTCCGCGTCAACCTGCGCCCACGGACCCCCGAGGCCGAGGCGCGCGCGCGGGCCGGCATCGACGACGCCGTCGCCGCGATCGCCGCCGCGCACGACGTCCGGCTTCACCTCCACGGCGGCTTCGGCCGGCCGCCCAAGCCGATCGATCCCGCCGCCGGGCGCCTGTTCGGCCTCGTCCGCGAATGCGGCGCGGCGCTCGGCATCCCGATCGCGTGGCGGGCGACCGGCGGCGTGTGCGACGGCAACAACATCGCCGCCTGCGGGGTGCCGGTGGTCGACACGATGGGGCCGCGCGGCGGCGCGATCCATTCGGCCGACGAGTTCCTCATCGTCGAGAGCCTGGCCGAGCGTGCCCGCCTCTCCACCCTCGTCCTGCTCGCCCTCGCCGAACGGGGCGCGCCGTGAGCTTCGTCGTCCGCGCCTCGCGCCCCGACGATCTGGAGGCGCTCTACGAGATGGCGAAGCTGACCGGCGGCGGCTTCACCAACCTGCCGCCCGACCGCGATTCGCTGGCCGCGCGCCTCGCCCGTTCGGCCGATGCCTTCGCGAGCGTCGAGGAGGTGCCCGGCGACCACCTCTACCTGCTGGTGCTGGAGGATACCGCCACCGCCCATGTCCGCGGCACGGCGCAGATCTTCTCCGCCGTCGGCCGCCGATGGCCCTTCTACAGCTATCGCCTGGGCATGCTGAGCCAGGCCAGCCGCGAGCTCGGCCGCACCTTCCGCGCCGAGATGCTGACGCTGACGACCGATTTCGAGGGCTGTTCGGAGGTCGGCGGCCTCTTCCTCCACCCGAACGAGCGCGCCGGCGGACTGGGTCTGCTGCTCGCGCGCAGCCGCTATCTCTTCATCGCCAACCACCGCGCCCGCTTCGCCGATCGCGTCATCGCCGAACTGCGCGGGGTGATCGACGAGGCGGGCGGCTCGCCCTTCTGGGACGGTCTGGCCGGCAAGTTCTTCGGCATGGGCTTCCAGGAGGCCGACGAGTTCAATGCGGTGAACGGCCACCAGTTCATCGCCGACCTGATGCCCAAGCACCCGGTCTACACCGCCATGCTGTCCGACCATGCCCGCGCCGTGATCGGCCTGCCCCATCCGACCGGCCGCGCGGCGATGCGGATGCTGGAGGGGGAGGGCTTCGCCCATGACGGCTATGTCGACATCTTCGACGGCGGGCCGACCATGGCGGCGGCGACCGATCGCATCCGCACCATCCGCACCGCCGTCACCGCGCCGGTCGCCGCCGTCGCCGACGGCGGCACCCGCCGGCTGGTGGCGAGCGGCCGGCTGGACGGCTTCCGCGCCTGCTGGGGCGAAGTGGGGGAAGGGGCGACGGTCGCGCCGGAAGCGGCGACGCTGCTCGGCGTCGGCGTCGGCGACGGCATCACCCATGTCGGCCGCTGAGGCGATGCGCGAGATCAACTTCGACGGCATCATCGGGCCGAGCCACAATCATGCCGGCCTGAGCCTCGGCAACCTCGCCGCCACCGGCAATGCCGGCCGCACCGCCCGCCCGCGCGCCGCCGCGTTGCAGGGGGTGGCGAAGATGCGCGCGAACCTGGCGCTCGGCCTGGCGCAGGGCATCCTCCTGCCGCACCGCCGCCCGAACGAGGACTGGCTCGCCGCGCTCGGCACGACGATCGCGGCGGCCGACGAGGGCCTTCGCGCCAACGCGCTGTCCGCCTCGGCGATGTGGGCGGCCAACGCCGCGACCGTCTCGCCCGCCGCCGACACGGCCGACGGCCGCTGCCACTTCAGCGTCGCGAACCTCGTCACCATGGCGCATCGCAGTCACGAATGGCCCGGAACGCTGGCGCAGCTCCGCCTCGCCTTCGCCGATCCGGCCCGTTTCGCCGTCCACGGCCCAGTCCCGCCGCCCTTCGGCGACGAGGGCGCGGCCAACCACATGCGGCTGACGACGGCGCACCGGCATCCGGGGGTGGAGATATTCGTCCATGGCGTCGCCGGCGGCCCCTTCCCCGCGCGCCAGCACGAACAGGCCGGCCGCGCCGTCGCCCGCCGCCACGGCCTCGACCCCGCCGCCACGCTTTTCGTGCGCCAATCGGACGACGCGATCGCCGCCGGCGCCTTCCACAACGACGTCGTCGCCGTCGCCAACG
>CAXTHU010000099.1:0-10071 GCA_964244125.1 uncultured Sphingomonadaceae bacterium | reverse complement strand
TTCTCGTAGATCGACTTGGGGAACGGGTTCGGCTTCTGGAACACCATGCCGACGCGGGCGCGCAGCTGCACCACGTCCATCTCGGCGGCATAGACGTCCTCGCCGTCGAGCGTGATGGCGCCCGTCACCCGCGCGCTCGCCACCGTGTCGTTCATCCGGTTGAGCGTGCGCAGGAAGGTCGACTTGCCGCAGCCCGACGGGCCGATGAAGGAGGTGACGTTGTCCATGCCGACGTCGATCGAGACGTCGCGGATCGCCTGGGTCGTCCCGTAGAACACGTCGACGTTGCGCGCGGTCATCTTGGGCGCGTCGGCCACCGCCCGCTGCCCTGTCGCGATGTCGTTCGGCATGTCGGCCATCACCAGCGCCTCTCGAAGCGGTTGCGCAGATAGATGGCGATGCCGTTCATCGCCAGCAGGAAGCCGAGCAGGACGATGATCGCAGCGCTCGTCTTCTCGACGAAGCCGCGGCCGATCTCGTCCGACCAGAGGTAGATCTGCACCGGCAGGACGGTGGCCGGGTCGGTCGGCCCGCCCGGCGGGCTGGCGACGAAGGCGCGCATCCCGATCATCAGCAGCGGCGCCGTCTCGCCCAGCGCGCGGGCCATGCCGATGATCGTGCCGGTCAGGATGCCGGGCAGCGCGAGCGGCAGGACATGGTGGAACACCACCTGCACCGGGCTGGCGCCGACGCCGAGCGCGGCGTCGCGGATGGAGGGCGGGACGGACTTGATCGCGTTGCGGCCGGCGATGACGATCACCGGCATGGTCATCAGCGCCAGCGTGATCCCGCCGACCAGCGGCGCCGAGCGCGGCAGGTGGAGGATGTTGAGGAAGACGGCGAGCCCCAGCAGCCCGAAGATGATCGACGGCACGGCGGCGAGGTTGTTGATCGAGACCTCGATCAGGTCGGTCCAGCGGTTCCGGGGGGCGTATTCCTCCAGATAGAGGGCCGAGAACACGCCGACCGGAAAGGCCAGCAGCATCGTCACCGCCATGGTGAGCAGCGATCCCTTGAACGCCCCCCAGATGCCGACCAGCGTCGGGTCGGTCGAATCGGCGCCGGTGAGGAAGCTGGCCGAGAAGCGGGTGCGGAGAAGGCCGGCGCGGTCCAGCCGGTCGCGCGCCGCCTCGGCCCTGTCGTCGCCCTTGCCCTTGGCGGCGAGGTCGACGGCGGTGGATGCCGGCACCCAGATATCGGCGCGGCGCCCGAGGATCGCCGGATCGGCCAGGATCGCGTCGCGCACCGCCAGCCAGGCGCCGTCCGACAGCAGCCGCGCGCCGCCGTGCCCCAGGCTCGCCTCGGCCGCCGCCGCCGTCGCGCCGTCGATATCGGCGGACAGCGTCGCCCGGGCGCCGTCGCGCCCGACCGCCGCCGGATCGACCGGCAGATGCGCGGCGGGAAAGTCGATCGCGAGGCGCAATTCCGTCTGGCTGAACCCGCGCAGCCCCTGGCCCAGCATCGACGCCAGCAGGAAGACGAGGAAGCCGGCCGACAGCAGCACCGCCCCCAGCCCCAGCAGCCGGAAGCGCCGCTCGGCGGCATAGCGGCGGGCGGTGCGGCGGCGCATGTCGCGGCCGCGACATTCGGTCGGCGCGCTCGGCACCGGCGCCGGCGGCTCGCGGCCCATGGCGGGGACGCCCGCCACGATCGGGGTCAGGACGTCACTCATAGGCCTCGCGGTAGGTCTTCACGACGCCGAGCGCGACGATGTTGAGGATCAGCGTCACCAGGAACAGCACGAGGCCGAGCGCGAAGGCCGCCAGCGTCTTGGCGCTGTCGAACGCCTGGTCGCCGGTCAGCAGCTGGACGATCTGGGTCGTGACCGTCGTGACGCTGGCGAAGGGGTTGGCGGTCAGGTTGGCGGCGAGGCCGGCGGCCATCACCACGATCATCGTCTCGCCGATCGCCCGGCTGACCGCCAGCAGCACCCCGCCGACGATGCCGGGAAGCGCCGCGGGCACCAGCACGCGGCGGATCGTCTCCGATGGCGTGGCACCCATGGCGAGCGACCCGTCGCGCATCGCCTGCGGCACGGCGGCGAGGCTGTCGTCGGCCATCGATGACACGAAGGGGATTATCATCACCCCCATGACGAGGCCGGCGGCCAGCGCGCTTTCCGACGAGGCGCCGGGGATATGCAGCATCGTCGCCAGCGACCGCACCGCCGGCGCCACCGTCAGCGCGGCGAAATAGCCGTAGACGACGCTCGGCACGCCGGCCAGCACCTCCAGCAGCGGCTTCATCCAGCGGCGGGTGCGGGGGCCGGCATATTGGGTAAGGTAGATCGCGCTCATCAGGCCCAGCGGGATCGCCACCGCCATGGCGATGATCGCGCCGATGAAGACCGTGCCCCAGAACAGCGGCACCGCGCCGAAGCCGCCCGAGGAGCCGACCTGGTCGGGGCGCAGCGCCGTCTGCGGGCTCCAGTGGCTGCCGAACAGGAACTCGGCCGGCGACACCTTGCCGAAGAAGCGGACGGATTCGAACAGCAGCGATCCGACGATGCCGATCGTGGTCAGCACCGCGATCAGCGAGGCGAGCAGCAGCACGACCATCACCACCCGCTCGACCCGCGCGCGGGCGCGGAACGCCGGCCGCACCCGGCCGAACGCGAAGGCCGCGCCCGCCAGCGCGACCAGCCCGGCCAGCGCCAGACCGATCAGGCCATGGCGCCGCTCGGCCGCGCCATAGGCCGGCGCCAGCGCGGCGGCCTGCGGGTGGAACGCCGCCTGCAACCGCCCGTCGGCCAGCCCGCGCGCCTCCGCCAGGATCGCCGCCCGCTCCATCGGCGCGGCCGGCAGCCCGGCGGCGGCGGGCGCGGCGAGCGTCGCGCGGGTGACGAGGCCGGGGCTGGCCGCCGACCACAGGATCACCGCGAGCAGCGCCGGGATCACCGCCCACAAGGCGACGTACCAGCCATGCTGCCCCGGCCGGCTGTGCACCTGCATGCCGTTCCCGAAGGCGGCGGCGCGCGCGCGTCCGGTGATCCAGGCGACGAGGCCCAGGCCGGCGACGAGCAGCAGGACGAAGGCGGGCGACATCATTCCGCCGCCGCGCCCAGGTCCATCGGCGTCAGCGCGGCGGCCGTCGCCAGCGCCTTGGCCCGCACGTCGGCGGGCGCCGCGATCAGCCCGCGCCGGACGAGATAGCCGCCCGGATTCCATGCCGAGGCATATTCCGCCACGAAGCCGCGCAGCCCCGGCACCGCGTCGAGATGCGCCGCCTTCACGTAGATGAACAGCGGCCGCGCGCCGGGATAGCTGTAATCGGCGATCGTCGCATAGGTCGGGGCGACGCCCTGCAACGGGATGCCGCGCAGCCGGTCGGCATTCTCCTCGATCGAGCCGTAGCCGAAGATGCCGACCGCCTGCGGGTCGGCGGCGAGCTTCTGGACGATGAGGTTCTCGTTCTCCCCCGCCTCGACGAACGGCCCGTCCTCGCGCAGCCGGGTGCAGAGCGCCTTCTGGCGATCCGGGTCGGTCGCCTTCAGCGCCTTCATCGCCGCGTCCGCCTCGCAGCCCTTCTGGAGGATCAGTTCGGCGAAGGCGTCGCGCGTGCCGCTGGTCGGCGGCGGGCCGAAGACCAGGATCGGCACCGGCGGCAGCGCCGGGTTCACGTCGCGCCACGTCCGCGCCCGGTTCGGCCCGGCGCCGCCGGGGGTCGCCGCCAGCGCGCGGTAGATGTCGGCCTCGGTCAGCGCCAGCGGTCGCGCGGCCCGGCTCTGCGCCAGCGCCAGCCCGTCGATGCCGATCTGGATCTCGATGACGCGGTCGACCCCGTTGGCGCGGCAGTCCGCCGCCTCGCTCGCCTTGATCCGGCGCGAGGCGTCCTCGACATCGGGATAGCGCGCGCCGACGCCCTCGCAGAACAGCTTCATGCCGGCGCCGGTGCCGGTCGATTCGACGATCGGCGCCTTCACCTCCGGGTTCCTGCGGGCGAGCTGCTCGGCCACCGCGATGGTGAAGGGATAGACGGTCGAGGAACCGACCACGCGCACCTGGTCGCGCGACGCCTCCGCGCCGGCCAGCCGGTCGCACGCGCCCAGCGCCAGCAGGCCGACCGCCGGCCCGAGGATGCGGGCGGCTCCAAGAAAATCCGTCCTGCCCATGCTGCTCCGATGACTTCCTGTAATCTAGGCGGGGTCCGGCGGGGCTTTTATGACAGCGGGATGACGCTTTTGTGACTCAGTTCCCGCCGCCGGCAGCAGCACCGACACGGTGGTGCCGATCCCCGCCCGGCTGGCGATGTCGAGCCGGCCGCGATGCCGCTCGACGATATGCTTGACGATCGCCAGGCCCAGGCCGGTGCCGCCCAGCGACCGGCTGCGCCCGGTGTCGACGCGGTAGAACCGCTCGGTCAGGCGCGGCAGGTGTTCGGCCGCGATCCCCTCGCCCTCGTCAGCCACGGCAAGCTGGAAGAAGCCGTCGAGCGATGCGAGCGCGACGCGCACCGGCGTCCCCGGCCGGCGGTATTTCAGCGCGTTGCCCAGGATGTTGTGGAGCAATTGGGACAGCTGCGCCTCGTCGCCGGCGACCAGCGCCTCGTCGTCGCCCAGCGCCAGCAGGAAGGTGCCGGGCGGCTCGCCGGCCGCCACCCGCATCGTGTCGGCCACCTGCGCGACCAGCGGCGCCAGCGCCAGCGGCGTGTCGGCCGGCTTGTGCCGGTCCGCCTCGATCCGCGACAGCGAGATCAGGTCGTCGACCAGCTGCCGCATCCGCCGCGCCTCGCCCAGCATGATGCCCAGGAAGCGGGCGCGGGTCGCGGCATCGTCCGGCCCGTCGGGGTCGGCCAGCGTCTCGATGAAGCCGAGCAGGGTGGCGAGCGGGGTGCGCAGTTCGTGGCTGGCGTTGGCGACGAAATCGACCCGCATCGTCTCGGCGGCATGGGCGGTCGAGCGATCGACCAGGTGGACGACGCGGGCATCCTCCCCGCTCCCCTCCCCGCCCGGCGTGATCGCCATCTCCCAGCGGCTCTCGCGTCCGCCCAGCCCGCTCAGGGGAACGCGGCGGACATGTTCGGCCGGGCCGCCCAGCCGCGAGGCGGCGGCGGGGTGGCGGATCGCAACGCGCGCGTCGTCGCCGACGATATGCGCCCCCAGCAGCGCCCGCGCGGCGGCGTTGGCGCGCATGACGATCCGCCGTTCGACGACCAGGATCGGATCGTCCAGCGCCTCGATGACGTCGGCCTGCGGCACGGGCGCGGGGGGCGGCGGCGACGGCGGCGGCTCGGCCGGCTCGGACCGGGACATCAGCACCGCCATCGCGCCGGCCGCCAGCATGGCGCACAGCACCGCCGCCAGCGGCGCCGCCGCCAGCGCCGCGACCAGGATCGCCCCGCCGGCCAGCATCGTGGCGAAGGCGAGGCGGAGCGGCGTCACGGGCGGGCGCGTGTCACAGCCGGCCGAGCGCCGGCAGCAGCGCGTCGTAATGGTCGATCAGCGCGTCGGCCCCCAGTTCGGCCGCCGGCCGGTCGGAAAAGCCGAAGCTCACCGCGACGCAGGGGATGCGCGCCGCCCGCGCCGTATCGGTGTCGGTGATCGAATCGCCCACGTAAGCCGCGACCGTGCCGCCGCTCCGCGCGACGGCCGCGAACAGCGGCGCGGGGTCCGGCTTCCTCACCGGCAGCGTGTCGCCGCCGACGACGACCGGGAACAGCGGCGCCCAGCCCAGCGCATCGACCAGCCGCCGCGCCAGCCCCTCCGGCTTGTTGGTGCACACCGCCAGCCTGACGCCGTCGCCCGACAGCCGATCCAGCGCCGCCTGCAGGCCGGGGAAAGGCCGCGTGCCGACACAGATGTCGCGCGCGTAACGATCCATGAAGATCGGGAAGCCGGCGTCGACCAGCGCCTCCGTCGCCCCGCCCGACGCCGCCAGCCCCTTCGTGAGGAGCGCGCGCGCGCCGTGGCCGACCATGTGGCGCACGTCCGCGGCCGGCACCGGCGGCCGGCCCAGTTCGGCCAGCGCGTGGTTCAGCGCCGCCGTCAGGTCCGGCGCGGTGTCGGCCAGCGTCCCGTCCAGGTCGAAGGCGACGGTGTCGAAGCGGATCGCGGCCATCGCCCCTGCCTGTCGCCCGGCGATGGCAATGGCAAGGGGAACATGGCAGAGGCTCCGCGCATCATGACCGACCCGCAACGCCCGCCGCTCGCCGCCGTCGTCCTCGCCGCCGGCCGGGGCACGCGGATGCGCTCCGCCACCCACAAGGTGCTGCACCCCATCGCCGGCCGGCCGATGCTCGGCCACCTGTTCGCCGCGCTCGACATGCTGACCCCGGCGCGCACGGTCGTCGTCGTCGGCAGCGGGCGGGAACAGGTCGAGGCGTTCGCCGCCGGGCATGATGCCGCCGTCGCCACGCAGGAGCCGCAGCTCGGCACCGCCCACGCGGTGCGGCAGGCGGAAGGGCCGCTGGCCGGTTTCGCCGGCGACGTCCTCATCCTCTATGGCGACGTGCCGCTGGTGCGGGCCGCAACGATGGCGGCGATGCTCGACCGGCTCCACGCACCCGACGCGCCCGCCGTCGTGGTCCTCGGCTTCCGCCCGGCGGAGACGCTCGCCTACGGCCGCATCCTCGCCGACGATGCCGGGGGCATCTCCAGGATGGTCGAGCACCGGGACGCCGGCGAGGCCGAGCGCGCCGTCACCCTGTGCAATTCGGGGCTGATGGCGGTGCGCGCCGCCGACCTCTGGCCGCTCCTCGCCCGCGTCGGCAATGCGAATGCGGGCGGCGAATATTACCTTCCGGACATCGTCATGCTGGCGCTGGCCGACGGCCGCGCCGCCGCCGTGATCGAGGCCGCGCCGTGGGAGGTCGCCGGCATCAACAGCCGCGCCGAACTGGCCGCGGTGGAGGCCGGCTGGCAGCGGCGCCGCCGCGCCGCCGCCATGGCCGAAGGGGCGACGCTGGTCGCGCCCGAGACGGTCTGGTTCGCGCATGACACGGTGGTCGGGCGGGACGTGACCATCGGCCAGAACGTCGTCTTCGGCCCCGGCGTGACGCTGGCCGACGGCGCCGTCATCCATCCCTTCAGCCATGTCGCCGGCGCGACCGTCGCCGCCGCCGCCGAGATCGGGCCGTTCGCCCGCCTGCGCCCCGGCGCCGACATCGGCCGGGGCGCGCGCGTCGGCAACTTCGTCGAGGTGAAGCAGGCGCGGCTGGGCGAAGGGGCCAAGGCGAACCACCTGAGCTATATCGGCGACAGCGAGATCGGGGCGGGGGCGAACATCGGCGCCGGCACCATCACCTGCAACTATGACGGTTTCCTGAAATACCGCACCGTCATCGGCGCCGGCGCCTTCATCGGCTCCAACAGCGCGCTGGTGGCGCCGGTGACGGTGGGGGCCGGCGCGATCGTCGGGGCGGGATCGGTGGTGACCGCCGACGTTCCGGACGACGCGCTGGCTCTGGTGCGGCCAGCGCAGCAGACGAAGCCGGGCTGGGCCACCAAGTTTCGCGAGCGGATGGCGGCGAAGAAGGCTGGCAAGTGATATCGCCGGGTGATATCGTGACGCCATGAGAACGCTGGTCGATATCCCCGAGGATGACATTCGCTGGCTTGACGACCGAGCGACGGAGCAGGGAAAGTCGCGCGCCGCCATCGTGCGCGAGGCGGTATCGGCCTACCGCGCCGACGCTGCCGGTGAGACGGCCGAAGAGGCGAGCGCCCGGAGCCTGGCGGCGATCGAGGCCGGCTTCGGCGCTTGGGTCGGCCACACCGACATCACCGATTCCGTCGCGTGGCAACGGCGCGAACGGGCCAGTTGGACCCGGCCGTGGGACGACGACTATGAGGAGGTCAAGGCGGAGTTCCCCGACCTATTCACCGAGCAGGACGACCGTGAGCGGCACATCTATCTTGAAAACCGGGCTCGGCAGCAGCGTAGTGATGGCAATTGAGTGTGCTTCTTTCGACAGTAGCATCCTGATCGACGCATTGAACGGAATTGATGCCGCTCCGATCGAAATCAGGCGCGTCCAGACCCGTTGGATCAGCCGGCTGACCTGGATCGAGGTCATGTCCAAGGTGAACGAAAAGACCTTTGCCGCGACACAGAAGATGCTGTCCGGCTTCGAAATCGACGAGGTGTCGCTGGCAATTGCCGAACGGGCGGCGGCCCTGCGGAACGAGCGGCGCTCGCTCAAGCTTGCCGATGCGGTGATCCTCGCCTCGGCCCAGACCAACGGCCGGACGCTCGTCACACGCAACACCAAGGATTTCCCGGCGGCGATGCCCGGCATCCGCATCCCCTACACCGTCTAGTTCCGGAGCGGCTCAATGTGCGGTATCATCGGCATCGTCGGGAGGGCGCCGGTCGCGGAGCGGCTGCTCGCCGGGCTGCGGCGGCTGGAATATCGCGGCTATGATTCGGCCGGCATCGCCACCGTCCACGACGGCGTCATCGACCGCAGGCGGGCGCCGGGCAAGCTCGACAAGCTCGCCGCGCGGCTCGCCGCAGAGCCCCTGCCCGGCGGCACCGGCATCGCCCATACCCGCTGGGCGACCCACGGCGGCCCGACCGAGGACAACGCCCACCCGCATATCGCCGGCGACGTGTCGGTGGTCCACAACGGCATCATCGAGAACTTCAGGCCGCTGCGCGAGGAACTGGCCGCCGAGGGACGCGCCTTCCTGAGCGAGACCGACACCGAGGTCGTCGCCCACCTGATCGCCCGCGAGATCGAGCGGGGCGCCGAACCCCGCGAGGCGGTGGCGGCGGTGCTGCCCCGGCTCCACGGCGCCTTCGCGCTCGCCGTCCTGTTCCGCGACCGGCCCGACCTGGTGATCGGCGCCCGGCTCGGCGCGCCGCTGACGGTCGGCTATGGGGACGGCGAGAACTATCTCGGCTCGGACGCGCACGCGCTGGCGCCGCTGACCCGCGACATCGCCTATCTGGCCGAGGGCGACTGGGTCGTCATCACCCGCGACACGGTCGAGATCCTCGATCGGGAGAACCGGCCGGTCGCACGGCCGATCGTCGATTCGGGCCTGTCCGACGCGGTGGTGGACAAGGGCAACCACCCGCATTTCATGCTGAAGGAGATCTACGAGCAGCCGCTCGTCGTCGCCCAGACGCTGCGCGCCTATCTCCAGCGGATGGAGGAGCGGGTGACGCTGCCCATCCCGGATTTCGACCTGGCCGCCGTCGGGCGGGTCACCATCGTCGCCTGCGGCACCAGCTATTATGCCGGCATGGTCGCCAAATACTGGTTCGAGCAGTTCGCCCGCGTCCCCGTCGACATCGATTTCGCCAGCGAGTTCCGTTACCGGGCGCCGGTGCTGGAGCCTGGCGGGCTGGCCCTCTTCATCAGCCAGTCGGGCGAGACCGCCGACACGCTCGCCGCCATCGCCCATGCCCGGGCCGAGGGGCAGAGGATCGCCGTCGTCGTCAACGTGCCGACCAGCACCATGGCGCGCGAGGCCGACCTGCTGCTGCCGACCCATGCCGGGCCGGAGATCGGCGTCGCATCGACCAAGGCGTTCACCTGCCAGCTCGCCGTGCTGGCGGCGCTGGCGGCCAACCTCGCCCGCGCGAGGGGCCGGCTGACCGCGCCTCAGGAGCGCGCGATCGTCCGCCATCTGGCCGAGGCGCCGGCGGCGCTGAACGCCGCGCTCGCCTATGACGAGGCGATCCGGGCGATGGCCCACACCATCGCCGGCGCCCGCGACGTGCTCTATCTCGGGCGCGGGCCGGATTACCCGCTGGCGCTGGAAGGCGCGCTGAAGCTGAAGGAGATCAGCTATATCCATGCCGAGGGATATGCCGCCGGCGAGATGAAGCACGGCCCCATCGCGCTGATCGACGATCAGGTGCCGGTGATCGTCATCGCCCCTTCCGGCCCGCTGTTCGACAAGACGGTGTCCAACATGCAGGAGGTGCGCGCGCGCGGCGGGAAGGTGGTGCTGATCTCCGACTATGACGGGATCGCGGCGGCGGGCGACGGGTGCCTCGCCACCATCACCATGCCCAAGGTCCATCCGCTGATCGCGCCGCTGGTCTATGCCGTCCCGGTCCAGCTCCTCGCCTATCACGTCGCCGTCGCCAAGGGCACCGACGTCGACCAGCCGCGCAACCT
>CAXTHU010000098.1:0-10101 GCA_964244125.1 uncultured Sphingomonadaceae bacterium | reverse complement strand
ATCCCGCGCCCGCGCGACGCCCAGCCGTTCGACCACGTCTTCGGCCTCGCGCAATCCCGCCGTATCGCTGATGCGAAAGTGGTGGCCGCCGATCCGCAGCGGCACCTCGATCACGTCGCGCGTGGTGCCGGCGATCGGCGTCACCAGCGCCGCCTCCCGCGCGACGATGGCGTTCAGCAGCGAGGATTTGCCGCTGTTCGGCGGCCCGGCCAGCACCACCGACCGTCCGTGGCGCAAGGCCTCGCTGTCCGGCCCCCGCGTCAGCCGCGCGACATCGCCGGCCAGCGCCGCCAGCCCGCCCCGCAACGCCGCCGCGGTCTCGCGGCCGGCGACATCGCCCTCGTCGCCATAGTCGATCAGCGCCTCGGCCTCGGCCGACAGGGCGAGCAGCCGGACGCGCCAGCCCTCGATCACCTCGCCCAGCGCCCCGTCATGAACCTTCAGCGCCGCCCGCCGCTCCGACTCCGTCTCGGCGAGCAGCAGGTCGGCCAGCCCCTCGGCGGCGACCGGGTCGATCCGGCCGTTCAGCAGGCCCCGCCGGGTGAACTCCCCCGGCTCCGCCAGCCGCAGCCCCGGCTCCGCCGCCAGCACGTCCAGCAGCCGCGCCACCACCGCCCGCCCGCCATGGACGTGGAACTCGACCAGATCCTCGCCGGTGACGCTCCCCCTGCCCGGAAACCACAGCAACAGCCCGCGATCGACCAGCCCGCCGTCGCGCGACCGGATGGCGCGCAACGCCGCCCGCCGCGGCCCGGGCAGGGGACCGGCCAGGGCGGCGGCGGTGGCGGCGGCGGCGGCTCCGCTCACCCGGACGATCGCGATCGCGGCCGGCGGCGCGCCGCTCGACAGCGCGAAGATCGTGTCCACGCCCTGACCGTCGCTCACTTCTTCGGCGTCTGCCCCATCTGGTCGACCAGCTGGCGCCACAGGTTCATGCCCGCCTCGCCCATCGGCGCCCAGTTCTTCACCAGCCCGTCGACCGAACCGGGATTGATCCCCGACAGGATGGCCGCCTTGATCTTGTCGAGATAGACGTCGTGCACCGGCGCCATGTCGGGCAGGCCCATGAAGCGCCGCGCCTCCTCCGGCGTGCAGTCCACATCCACGCTGATCTTCATCGCATCACGCCTTCCGCTTGAGCCCGGCCGCCGCTTGGTAGAGGATGGCGGGGCCACGGTCCACCTTCGCGCGCCCAGGAGCCCCACCGATGTTCAACGCCACCATCCCGACCCTCGACGGCACCGACGAGATCGGCGCCCATGCCGCCGGCGATGCCGGCGCGCCGGCGATCATCGTCATCCAGGAGATATTCGGCGTCAATCGCGGCATCCGCGCCAAATGCGATGCGCTGGCGGCCGAGGGCTATCGCGCGATCGCCCCGGACCTGTTCTGGCGGGCCGAGCGCGGGGTCGCGCTGGACCCCGACGTGCCGGAGGATTTCGCCAAGGGATTCAAACTGATGGGCACGCTCGACCCCGATCGGACGGTGCTGGATCTCGAAGCCGCGATGCGCTTCGCCAAGGCCGGGGGGGCGCCGAAGGTCGGCGTCGTCGGCTACTGTTTCGGCGGGCAGATGGCCTATCTGTGCGCCACCCGCACCGACAGCGACGCCAGCGTCGGCTATTACGGGGCGCAGATCGACCAGCGGCTGAACGAAGCCCACGCCATCGCCCGCCCGCTGCTGCTCCACTTCGCCGAGAACGATCATTTCATCGGCCCGGAACAGCGCGCCGCCGTCCATGCCGGGCTGGGCGGCAACGCGCATGTCGTCATCCACGACTACCCGGGCGTCGATCACGGCTTCGCCACCCAGTTCGGCGAGCGGCGGGACGAGGCGGCGGCGCAGCTGGCCGACGGGCGGACGCGGGACTTCTTCGCCAAGTGGCTGAGATAGCTGGCGATCTGGTCTAGAGCCGTATGCGATCGAGCCAACTCTCCCCTCCCTTTCAGGGGAGGGGCTCACGTCGGATCGATCCGATCGCAAACGGCTCTAGCGGAAGAGGCTCATCAGGCCGACGGACGGATCGACCAGCCCGTCGTGGATCATCCGGCCGGCGACGTAGAGGATGACCGCCAGGCCGATATAGGCGATCCAGCGATGGCGTTCGATCAGCCGCGCCATCACGTTGGCGGCCAGGCCCATCAGCGCCACCGACAGCAGCAGGCCGACGACGAGGATGCCGGGATGATCCCGCGCCGCGCCAGCGACCCCGAGGACGTTGTCGAGGCTCATCGACACGTCGGCGACGGCGACCGCCCAGGCCGCCGCGGCGAAGCTGCGCGCCGGCGCCAGGTCGGCGGCGCCGTCCCCGCCGCCGTGACGCAGGTCGCGCCACATCCGCCACGCCACCCACAGCAGCAGCAGCCCGCCGGCGAAGACGAGCCCGACCACCTGCAACAGCTGCGACACGGCGAGCGCGAAGACGATCCGGAGGACCAGCGCCGCGCCGATCCCGATCAGGATGACGCGGCGGCGCTGCTCGGCCGGCAAGCCGGCGGCCAGCGCGCCGACGACGATGGCGTTATCGCCGGCCAGCATGACGTCGATCATCAGCACCTGGCCGAAGGCGGCCAGCGCCGACGGCGAGCCGATATTCGAGAAATCGGCGACGATCTGCTGCCACAGGTGAAGCATCGACGTCGCCTAGAAGAAAAAAGCGCATGGGCAAAGCCCGTGCCGCCGGCCGGACCCGGCCCCGGCCCTGCCGGCCGTCACTGGTTCATCGAATCGAAGAAGTCCTCGTTGGTCTTGGAATCCTTCATCTTGTCGAGGAGGAACTCCATCGCGTCGATCGTTCCCATCTGCATGAGGATGCGGCGCAGCACCCACATCTTGGACAGCTTCGACTTGTCGACCAGCAGCTCCTCCTTGCGCGTGCCGGACTTGCCGACGTCCATCGCCGGGAAGACGCGCTTGTCGGCCACCTTGCGGTCGAGCACGATCTCGGAATTGCCGGTGCCCTTGAACTCCTCGAAGATCACCTCGTCCATGCGCGAACCCGTATCGATCAGCGCGGTGGCGATGATCGACAGCGATCCGCCCTCCTCGATGTTGCGCGCGGCACCGAAGAAGCGCTTGGGCCGCTGGAGCGCGTTGGCGTCGACGCCGCCGGTCAGCACCTTGCCCGAGGACGGCACGACGGTGTTGTAGGCGCGGCCCAGCCGGGTGATCGAATCGAGCAGGATCACCACGTCCTTCTTGTGCTCGACCAGCCGCTTGGCCTTTTCGATCACCATCTCGGCGACCTGGACGTGGCGGGTGGCCGGCTCGTCGAAGGTCGAGGAGACGACCTCGCCCTTCACCGAACGCTGCATGTCGGTGACCTCCTCCGGCCGCTCGTCGATGAGCAGCACGATCAGGAAGACTTCCGGGTGATTGTCGGTGATGGCCTTCGCCATGTTCTGGAGCATCACCGTCTTGCCGACGCGCGGCGGCGCGACGATCAGCGTGCGCTGGCCCTTGCCCTGCGGGGAGACGATGTCGATGACGCGGGCCGACTTGTCCTTGACGGTCGGGTCGGCGGGATCGAGCGTCAGCTTGCGCTCGGGATAGAGCGGGGTAAGGTTGTCGAAATTGACCCGCTGGCGGACCATCGCCGGATCGTCGAAATTGACCGCGATGAGCTTCGTCAGCGCGAAATAGCGTTCGCCGTCCTTCGGCTCGCGGATCTCGCCTTCGACCGTGTCGCCGGTGCGCAGGCCGAACTTCCGCACCTGATTGGGGCTGATGTAGATGTCGTCCGGCCCGGCGAGATAGTTGGCCTGGGGGGAACGGAGGAAGCCGAAGCCGTCGGGCAGCACCTCGATCGTGCCCTCGCCCATGATCTGCTCGCCATTCTCGGCCTGCACCTTCAGGATGGCGAACATCAGGTCCTGCTTGCGCAGCGTCGATGCGCCCTCGACGCCATGCTCCTCCGCCATCGCGACCAGTTCGGCCGGGGTGGTGCGCTTCAGGTCTTTCAGATGCATGGGGAGTCCGGGATCAGGAGGGACGCAGCGGGTCGAGGGGATCGACGGGGATGATGCTGGAGGTAGCGCTCTCGCACGGATGGCGGGCGCTGCTTGGTGGTGAACTAGGTGGCGATCGGGATCGAGTCAAGCGCGGGCCGCGCCGTCCTCAGAACGGCTTCACGATCACCAGGATGACGATCAGGATCGTGGCGATGCTCGGCACCTCGTTGGCCAGCCGCAGCCCCTTGTCGCCGCCGGGCCGCTCCCCCCGCGCCAGCTTCTTCGAGAAGCCGGCCGCCCAGCCGTGATAGCCCGACAGCAGGAACACCAGCAGCAGCTTGACGTGCAGCCAGCCGAGCCCCGCGCCGCCGTCGAGCAGCCCGATATTGGCCGCCAGCGCCAGCCCCAGCAGCCACACCACCGTCATCGCCGGGGTCAGGATGATCCTCCGCAGCCGCGCCTCCCGCTCGATCCACAGCGCCGCCTCGGCCGAGCCGGGAGCGGTGGCGCGGTGATAGACGAGGAAGCGCGGCAGCATGAACAGCCCCGCCATCCAGAAGATGACGAAGATGAGGTGGAGGGCCTTTACCCAAGGGTAGGCCGCGCCGAGGAAACCACTCATGCAAACACCCTTAGCGTCTGTCCAACCCTTCGTTAAAGGGGCCTCCGCACCAGCCGCAGCAGTTCCTCGACATGCGCCACCGGCGTGTCGAGCAGGATGCCGTGGCCCAGGTTGAACACATGCGGCCGCCCGGCCAGCGCGCGGCGCACCCGCGCCACCCCCTCGGCCAGGCGACCGCCGCCGGCGATCAGCGCGAGGGGATCGAGGTTGCCCTGCGCCGGCATGCCCTCGGGCAGTTCGCCATGCGCCCAGACCGGATCCACCGTCTCGTCCAGCCCGATCGCATCCACCCCGGTTTCCCGCGCATAGGCGCCGAGCTTGCCGCCCGCGCCCTTCGGGAAGCCGATGATCGGCACCCCGGGACAGCGCGTGCGCAGGCCCGCGACGATGGCGGCGGTGGGCGCCACGACCCAGCGCTCGAACTCGGCCGGGGCGAGGCTGCCCGACCAGCTGTCGAACAGCTGCACGGCATGGACGCCGGCGGCGATCTGCCTGGCCAGATAGTCCACCGTCGCGGTCACCAGCGCGTCGACGAGCGCCGCCATCCGCCCCGGATCGCCATAGGCCAGCCGCCGCGCCTCGGCCTGTTCCTTCGATCCCGCGCCGTGGATCATGTAGGTCGCCACGGTCCACGGAGAGCCCGCGAAGCCCAGGAAGGTGGTCTCGGGCGGCAAGGCCCCAGCAACTCGCGCCACGGTGCCGTAGATGGGCTCCAGCCGCTCCGGCGCCGCCACCAGCGCCTCAAGCCCGGTATCGGCCAGGCGCGGCGACAGGCGCGGGCCTTCGCCCGCCTCGAACGCCAGGTCCTGGCCCATGGCGTGGGGGATGACGAGGATGTCGGAGAACAGGATCGCCCCGTCGAAGCCGAAGCGGCGGATCGGCTGCAACGTCACTTCGGCGGCGGCGTCGCTGTCGTTCACCAGCTCCAGGAAGCCGCCCTTCTCCGCCCGCAGCGCGCGATATTCGGGCAGGTAGCGCCCCGCCTGGCGCATGAGCCATACCGGCGGCGGATCGCGCCGCTCGCCCTTCAGCACGGCGAGCAGGGGCCGGTCGATCGGATCGCTCATATCTATCCTTAAATAGGAATCTATTAGGTGGAGGAGGATTGTAGGGGGCAGGCGAAGCGGGGCTTATTCCCCCCGCCCGATCTTGCCAACAGCTTGACTCTGCGTGGGGCGCGGAAGGCCGCGGAGTCGCCCCGTCCGTCCCCGTCATCCACAGCCTGTGGAAAAACCGATCCACCTGTGGACAAGCGGCGGACGGGAGTCGGCGCAGCGGGGATCGAACCGCGCCGCTTGTGCGTCCACCGTTTCCTCCGCTAGCCGGTGAACATGGTTTTCCACAGCAGCGCACCTCCAGCCCTCTCCCCCCTTCCGGGGAGAGGGTTGGGAGAGCGGCCTTCTTCCCTTGCCAGGCCGGGCATGCTCTCTCCCTCCCGCCCTCTCTCCGCTGGGGAGAGGGTAGTCGCATGAACCGCCTCCACCTCCACCTCCTGTCCGATTCGACCGGCGAGACGCTGGAGACGATCGCCAAGGCCGGCCTCGCCCAGTTCGAGGATGTCGAGCCGATCAAGCATTTCTGGCCGATGGTGCGCTCGGCCGGCCATCTCGACCGGGTGATGGTGGAGATCGCCGCGCGGCCCGGCCTCGTCATCTACACGCTGGTCAATTCCGACGTGCGCCAGCGGCTGGAGACGCGATGCCTGGCTGCCGGGCTGCCGCATGTGTCCGCGCTCGACCCGGTGATCGAGGCGCTGTCGGCGATGCTGGGGCAGCAGGCGGTGACCCGTCCCGGCCGGCAGCATGCGATGGACGCCGCCTATTTCGACCGGGTCGAGGCGATCCACTACACCATCGCCCATGACGACGGCGTCGGCGCGGAGGATTGGGAGGAGGCGGACATCGTCCTGGCCGGCGTGTCGCGCTCGTCGAAGACGCCGACCTCGATCTATCTCGCCAACCGCGGCTATCGCGTCGCCAACATCCCGCTGGTGATGGAAAGCCCGCCGCCGGAATCGCTGTTCACCCTGGAAAAGCCGCTGGTGGTGGGTCTCACCACCAGTCCCGACCGGCTGGTCCAGATCAGGCGCAACCGGCTGCTCTCGCTCAACCAGGCGCCGGAGACGGCCTATGTCGATCAGGAGCGGGTCGCCGCCGAGCTGGCCTATGCCAGGCGGATGTTCGCCGATCGCGGCTGGCCGGTGATCGACGTCACCCGCCGCTCGATCGAGGAGACGGCGGCGGCGATCATCAACCTGGCGGCGGCGCGGGCCGAGGCGGCGGAATGACGCTGGTGCTGGCCTCCGGCTCGGCCAGCCGCGCGGCGATGCTGACCGCCGCCGGCGTCGTCCACGAGGTGATCCGCCCGCAGGTCGACGAGGATGCGGCCAAGGCGGCGCATCTCGCGCGGGGCACCCCGCCGAGGGACCTGGCCGATGCGCTCGCCGAGCTGAAGGCGGCGAAGGTCTCCGCGCGCCGCCCCGGCGCTCTCGTCCTCGGCTGCGACTCGACCGTCGCGACCGCCGCCGGCGGGCCGATCGACAAGGCGGCGACGCGCGAGGAATCGCAGGCCCAGCTGTCGGTCCTGCGCGGCACCACGCATGAATTGTGGAGCGCCGCCGTCCTCTGCCGCGACGGGCGTCCGATCTGGCGCCACGTCGACGGCGCGACGCTCGCCATGCGCGGCTTCTCCGATGCGTTTCTCGACGGCTATCTCGATGCCGAATGGCCGGCGATCGGCGGCTGCGTCGGCGGCTACCGGCTGGAGGGCCTGGGGGCGCAGCTCTTCGCCCGGATCGAAGGAAGTCACTTCACCGTCATGGGCCTGCCCCTGCTGCCGCTGCTGGAGCAGTTGCGGGTGTTGGGCGTGGTGGCCCGATGACCGCCTATGCCGAGGTCATCGGCGATCCGATCGGCCAGTCGAAATCCCCCCTCATCCACCGCTTCTGGCTGGCGAGGCTCGGCATCGACGCGGACTACCGCGCCGTCCGGGTCCGCCCGCATGCGCTGGAGGAGTATTTCACCGGCCGCGCCGCCGATGGCGACTGGCTGGGCTGCAACGTCACGATACCGCACAAGACCGGCATCTTCCCCTTCGTCGCCGATCCGGGCGGGATCGCGGCGGGCATCGGCGCGCTGAATTGCGTCTTCGTCAACGACGAGGGGGCGCTGGTCGGCACCAACACCGATGCCGGCGGCTTCCTCGAACCGCTGGCCGGGATGCCGCTGGCCGGCCGGCCGGCGGCGGTGGTCGGCGCCGGCGGCGCGGCACGGGCGGTGCTCTATGCGCTGGCGCAGCGCGACGTCGGGCCGGTGACGCTGTTCAACCGCTCGCCCGACAAGGCGCGCGCGCTGCTCGCCCGTTTCGACCTTGCCGGCGAAGCCCGGCCGCTCGCCGCGCCGCTCCCCGCGGCCGCCCTGCTGGTCAATGCCAGCCCGCTCGGCATGACCGGGCAGCCGCCGCTCGCCCTCGATCTCGCGGCGCTTCCGGCCGACGCCGTCGTCTACGACGCGGTCTATGCCCCGCTGGAGACGCCGTTGCTCGCCGCCGCCCGCGCGCGCGGCCTCGCCACGGTCGACGGCTTGGCCATGCTGATCGGCCAGGCGGCGCTCGCCTTCGAGATCTTCTTCGACGCGGCGGCGCCGCGCGAGCATGACGCCGAACTGCGTGCCCTGCTGACGGCATGATCGTGCTGGGTCTCACCGGGTCGATCGGCATGGGCAAGTCGACCGTCGCGGCGATGTTCCGGCGGCTGGGAGTGCCGGTATGGGATGCCGACGCCGCCGTGCACCGGCTCCAGGGTCCGGGCGGGCGGCTGCTCGATGCGATCGAGGCGGCCTTCCCCGGCACCACCGGCGCCGGCGGGGTCGATCGCGCCGCGCTGGGCCGCCTGGTGCTGGGCGACCGCGTCCGGCTGCGCGCGCTCGAAGCGATCGTCCACCCGGCGGTGGGGACAAGCCGCGCCGCCTTCCTCCGCCGCCACCGCGCCCGGCGGCTGGTGGTGCTGGACGTGCCGCTGCTGTTCGAGGCCGGCGGCCGGCGCGGAGTCGATGCCGTCGCGGTCGTCTCCGCCCCCGCCGCCCGCCAGCGCGCCCGCGTCCTCGCCCGCCCCGGGATGACCGAGGCTCGCCTCGCCGCGATCATGCGCCGTCAACTGCCGGACAAGGCCAAGCGCGCGCGGGCCGACTTCGTCATCGACACGGGCACGACGCGCGCCGCCACCGCGGCCCGGGTCCGCGCGCTCGTCGCTTGCCTGACGGCGCGCGGCGTCCGATATTGCCGCCGATGCGCGAGATCGTCTTCGACACCGAAACCACCGGCCTGAGCCCCGCCGACGGCCACCGCCTGGTCGAGATCGGCTGCGTCGAGCTCGTCAACCGGGTCGAGACCGGCCGCACCTTCCACGCCTGGTTCAACCCCGAGCGCGACATGCCGGCGGACGCCTTCGACATCCACGGCCTGTCCGCCGTATTCCTGTCGGACAAGCATTGCTTCGGCGTCCACTGCCTCGATCTGCTCGACTTTCTCGGCGACGCGCCGCTGGTGGCGCATAATGCCGGCTTCGACTTCGCCTTCCTCAACTGGGAACTGGACGCCGCCGGCCATCCGCATATCGTCCGCAGCCGCATGGTCGACACGCTGGCCATGGCGCGCATCCGCCATCCCGGCGCCAAGCACAGCCTGGACGCGCTCTGCAACCGCTACGGCATCGATCGCAGCGCCCGCGTGAAGCACGGCGCGCTGATCGACGCGCAGCTGCTCGCCCAGCTCTACGTCGAGCTGACCGGCGGGCGGCAGATCGGTTTCTCGCTCGCGGCGCGGCCGGCGACGGAACCCGACCCCGCCGCCGCGATTAGGCACATCGCCAGCGCCCGTCCGGCGCGGCCGCCCCGCCCGCATGGCCCCAGCCCGGCCGAGCGGGCGCGGCATGCCGCCTTCGTCCGGACGCTGGTCGACCCGCTGTGGGCCGCCGTCCCGCCCGCGGTTGACGCCGCCTGACGGTCGGCTCAATCGGGCGCCGGGGCGCCACATGAGGAGACAGCCATGGACATCCGCGTATCCGGCCACCAGGTCCATACCAGCGAGGCGCTGCGCACCCATGTGCGCGAGCGGCTGGACGGCATCGCCGACAAATATTTCCAGCGGACGATCTCGGCCAACGTCACCTTCGGCAAGGGGCCGCACGACGCCGGTTTCGTCTGCGACATCGTCGCCCATGTCATGCACGGCGTCATCCTGAAGGCCTCCGCCCACGACAGCGGGCAGGAGGCGAACCCCGCCTTCGACGCCGCCGCCACCAAGATTGAGACCCAGCTGCGCCGCTACGTCCGCCGGCTGAAGGACCGCAGCGGCGGCGCGCCGGCCCCGCAGGCGGGCGACAGCGGCGGCGGTGGCGGCGGCGCGGATGCCGGCTACACCGTCTTCCGCGAGGATCGCGACGAGGAGGAGGCGGCGGACAACCCGCTGATCGTCGCCGAGACGCGCGTCGACATCCCCGACGGCACCGTGTCGGACGCGGTTATGATGCT
>CAXTHU010000097.1:0-10124 GCA_964244125.1 uncultured Sphingomonadaceae bacterium | reverse complement strand
CTGTGGACGCCGAGCGTCAGGCCATAGCGCCGCGCCGCCAGCCTGCCCGCCACCGCCGCCAGGTCGGCGGGATCGTAGCGGTAGACATGCAGGATCGGCCCGAACACCTCGCGTTCGAGGAAATCGGGCGAGGGCACCTCGGCGATGACCGGGCCGAAGAACGCGCCCCTGCCGGCGAGCGGGGACACGTCCTTCTCGAACAGGATCTTGGCCTCGCTCCGCAGGCGCGCGACGTGGCGCTCCAGATCGGCGCGCGCCGCCTCGTCGATCACCGGGCCGATATCGGTGGCGGGATCGGACGGATCGCCGACGGTCAGCACGTCGAGCGCGCCGCCGAGCGTGGCGATCAGCGCATCGGCCGACTCGTTCGGCAGATACAGCACGCGCAGCGCCGAGCAGCGCTGCCCCGCCGATCCGATCGCCGACTGGATCACGTCGTCGACGACCTGCTCCTTGAGCGCCGTGGTATCCACGAACATGCCGTTCAGCCCGCCGGTCTCGGCGATCAGCGGTACGATCGGGCCGTCGCGCGCGGCCAGCGCGCGGTTGATGCTCCATGCCGTCTCGGTGCCGCCGGTGAAGGCGACGCCGTCGATGCCGGGATGCGCGGTGAGGATCGGCCCCAGCGTCGCGCCGTCGCCGGGCAGCAGCGCCAGCAGATCGGGCGCGAGCCCCGCCTTGTGGAACAGGCGCACGGCCTCGGCCGCGATCAGCACGGTCTGTTCGGCGGGCTTGGCGATCACCGCGTTGCCGGCGGCGAGCGCGCCGACGATCTGTCCGGTGAAGATCGCGAGCGGGAAGTTCCAGGGGCTGATGCACACGAACACGCCGCGCCCGCGCAGTTCCAACTGGTTGGTCTCGCCGACCGGCCCGGCGAGCGTCGTAGCCCCGCCGAACTGGCGCTCGGCGAGATGCGCGTAATAGCGGCAGAAATCGACCGCCTCGCGCACCTCGGCGACGCCGTCGTCGAGCGTCTTGCCGCCTTCCAGCGACAGCAGTGCCACCAGCCGATCCATGTCGGCCTCCAGCGCGTCGCCCATCGCGCGCAGCACGGTGGCGCGGGCGGGGCCGCCGATGCGATCCCAGCCGGGCTGGGCCTTGCGCGCGGCGGCGACGGCGGCGTCGACATCGGCCGCCGTCGCGTTGCGGACGTCACCCAGCACCAGCGTTCGATCGGCGGGGCTGGTGACGGCGACCGGCGATCCGTCGCCTTGGCGCAGCGTGCCGGCGACGATCGGCCCGGCGGCGATCCGCTCGCGCATCGCCAGCGTCCGCGCGCGATCAGCCGCCTGCCGCTCGGACAATATCGCATAGTCGCGCCCGGGCGGGTTGCGCCGCGCCGCGCCGTAGATCTCGGCCGGCACGGGGATCTTCGGATGCCGGTCGGGCTGCGCCTCGACCAGCCCGACCGGATCGCGCACCACCTGATCGGCCGGCACGCGCTCGTCGAGCAGGGCGTGGACGAAGCTGGTGTTCGCGCCGTTCTCCAGCAGCCGGCGGACGAGATAGGGCAGCAATTCCTCATGCCCGCCGACCGGCGCATAGGCGCGCAGCCGCGCCTTGCCGTAGCGCGCGTCGCCGGCGCGGTAGAGCGCCTCGCCCATGCCGTGCAGCCGCTGATGCTCGATCGTGACGCCCGCGTCCGCCGCCATGCGGCGCACCGCCGCGAGCGTATGCGCGTTGTGCGTCGCGAATTGCGGATAGAGCGCCGGGGCCGCATCGATCAGCGCCTTCGCGCAGACGAGGAAGGACAGGTCGGTCGCCGCCTTGGTCGTGTAAACCGGATAATCGGGGCGGCCGGCGACCTGCGCGCGCTTGATCTCGCTGTCCCAATAGGCGCCCTTGACGAGGCGGACCATGATCCGCCGATCGGCATCGCGCGCGAGCTTGGCCAGCCGGGCGATCACCTCCGGTGCGCGCTTCTGATAGGCCTGGACGACGATGCCGAGCCCGCTCCACCCGGCGAGATCGGGATCGCGCGCCAGGCGGTCGAACAGCTTCAGCGAAATGACCAGCCGGTCTGCCTCCTCGGCGTCGATCGCGAAATTGAGATCGTGGCGCGCGGCGATCAGCGCGAGGCGCTTCACGCGCGGATAGAGCTCGCTCCACACCTGCGCCTCGTGGACCGCCTCGTAGCGCGGGCTGAGCGCCGACAGCTTGACCGAGATGCCGTGGCCCAGCTCCGGCCCCGCGCCCGCCGCCGCCTTGCCGACCGTATGGATCGCGTCCGCGTAGATTTTTTCATAGCGCACGGCATCGGCGGCGGTGCGCGCGCCTTCACCCAGCATGTCGAACGAGCAGAGCGTGTCCTCGCGCTTCGCCCGCGCCAGCGCAGCCTCGATCGTGCGCCCGAGCACGAACTGCTCGCCCATGATCTTGACCGCCGCGCCCACCGCCTGGCGGATCACCGGCTCCCCCACGCGCTGCGTCAGCCGCTTGAGCCAGCCGCCCGCGTCGCGTTTCGCCTCCTCGTCGACGTCGACCAGCTTGCCCGTCAGCATCAGCCCCCAGGTCGAGGCATTGACGAACAGGCTGTCGGATGCCCCGAGATGCGCCGCCCAGTCGGCCGAGCCGATCTTCTCGGCGATCAGCCGGTCGCGCGTGGCGGCGTCGGGCGTGCGCAGCAGCGCCTCGGCCAGGCACATCAGCGCCAGCCCCTCCTTGGTGCCGAGCGAGAATTCCTGGAGGAAGCTCTCGACCACGCCCTGCTTCTTCGTCGACGCCCGCGCCGCCTCGACCAATGCGACCGCCTCCGCCACGATCGCGCCGCGTTGCGCCGGCGCCAGCGGCTGGCGCGCGAGCAGGTCGCGCACCGCCTCGGCCTCGTCGCGATACTTGCCGTCGTCCAGCGCGTCCCAGCTCGAAGGCACGTCCATGCTGCTTTTCCTCATCGGCTTCTCGTGATGAGACTAGCGCTACCGCCGGTAAATGTGCTTCGGAAATAACCCCCAATGAGCGAAAGTTCCTTGCCGATGTTCAATATCTCCGAAGATTACTTGCCGGATGAGCCCGATCTCCGAATCCTGCGAATCCTGCAAACGGATGGGCGGATCACCAACCAGGAACTGGCCCAGCGCGTCGGCATGTCGCCGGCGACCTCGTTCGAGCGGGTCAAACGGCTGCGCGCGAGCGGTATCATCACCGGCTACACCGCGCTGCTCGACCCGCTGCGGCTGGGGCACGCGCTGCTCGTCTTCATCGAGGTGCTGCTCGACCGCACCACCCAGGACGCGTTCGCCGCCTTCGCGCAGCACGTCCGCGGCGTGCCGGAGGTGCTGGAATGCCACATGGTCGCCGGGGGGTTCGACTATCTGCTCAAGGTGCGCGTTTCCGACATGACGGCCTACCGCGCCTTCCTCGGCGGCATCCTCGCGGCCATGCCCGGCGTCCGCGAGACCCGCACCTATGCCGTGCTGGAAGAGGTCAAGGCCACCACCCGCCTGCCCATCTGAACCCGCCCGCGGCGGCGACTGCGGGAGCGATGCTATCCCTTCCAACGCCGGGGGATACCCGCCAGGACGAAATCCACGGCATCGACGGTGGCGGCCACCCGCTGGTTGACGCGGCCGGCGAGATCGCGGAACGCGCGGGCGAGGGCGTTGTCGGGGACGATGCCCAGCCCGGTCTCGTTCGCGACGAGGATCAGCCCGGCCTCCGTCCGCCCGATCACGTCCGCCAGTCCGTCGAGCGCCGCATCCGCCCCATGCCCGCCGAGCATCAGGTTCGACGTCCACAAGGTCAGGCAGTCGACCAGAATCGTGGCACGAGGGCCGTCGGCCGCCAGGATCGCGGCGGCAAGATCGACCGGAGCTTCCACGGTCGTCCAGCGGCCGTCGCGATCCGCACGATGGCGCGCGATGCGGTTCGCCATCTCGGCGTCGAAGGCCTGCGCGGTGGCGATGTAGACGAGCCGGCCGCCGATCCCTTCCGCGATGGCCTGGGCGTGGCGGCTCTTGCCCGATCGCGCGCCGCCCAGAACGAGCAGGCTGCGGTCGAATGTCGGCGGAATGCGCTTCGTCCTTGTGATCGCATCGGGCATCGGGTGAACGGCTATCACGGCACGAAGCCGGGAAGGAAGCGATGACGGCGCTGCACCATCACGGCGGACGGGTCGATCGGGCGGCGACGCTCTATCCGGATGCGCCACGGCCGTGGATCGATCTGTCGACCGGGATTAATCCCGTGGCGTGGCACGGCGCGTCGCCGCCGACGATCGACTGGGGGCCGCTGCCGTCGCCGACGGCGCTGGCGGGCCTTGAGGCGAGCGCGGCCCGCTTCTTCGGCGCCCCGCCCGAGAGCGTGGCGGCGGTGCCGGGGACGGAGATCGCGCTGCGCCTGCTCGCGCGGCTGGGGCTGCCCGGCCCGTTCCGCCATGCGACGCCGAGCTACCGGACGCATGCGGAGGCGTTTCCGGACGGCGTGCCGATAAGGCTGGAGGACGCGCTGCCGCCCGGCGGCACGCTGCTGCTCGCCAACCCGAACAATCCCGACGGCCGCATCCTGCCCGCCGCCACGCTCGAAGCGCTGGGCGCCGGCCGCTGGCTGATCGTCGACGAGGCGTTCGCCGACGTGGATGCCGCGATCAGCATCGTCCCCCGGCGACCCGACCGGACGATCGTGCTGCGCAGCTTCGGCAAGTTCTTCGGCCTCGCCGGCCTGCGCCTCGGCTTCGTCGTCGGCCCCGCCGCGATCGTCGCGGCCTTCCGGCGCATGCTCGGCGACTGGCCGGTCTCCACCGCCGCCATCGTCCTGGGCGAGGCGGCCTATCGCGACGCGGACTGGATCGCGGCGACGCGCGCCCGTCTCGTCGCTGACGCGGCGGCGCTGGACGCCGTCCTGCGGCGGCATGGCCTGGAACCGCGCGGGGGCTGCCCGTTGTTCCGGCTGGTGCGATGCGACCCGTCCCTGTTCGAACGGCTGGCGCGGGCCGGGATACTGACGCGGCCGTTCGGCGACGCGCCCGGCCGGTTGCGCTGCGGCCTGCCGGCGGATCGCGAAGCGCTCGACCGCCTCGACCACGCGCTCGGCCGTGACTGAGCCGGCGGCGCTGGCGGCGCTGGCGATCGACGCCGCGTTCGGCTGGCCGGCATTCGTCCATGCGCGGATCGGCCATCCGGTGGGCGCGTTCGCGCGGCTGATCGGCTGGGGCGAGCGGCGGTGGAATGGCGCGGCCGGCGGGTTCGGCCGGCGCCGGGCGATGGGCGCGGTGCTGATCGTCCTGCTGGTCGCGGGCGCGGGCGGCGCGGCCTTCGCCGCCGAGATGGTCGCGCACCGCCTGCTCGGCCCCCGCGCCTGGATCGCCGTCGCGCTGCTCGCGGCGCCCGGCCTGGCGCAGCGCAGCCTCCACGATCACGTCGCCCCGGTCGCGACGCATCTCGCGCGGGACGATATCGCCCCGGCGCGAGCGGCGGTCGGGATGATCGTCGGGCGCGACACGGCGGCGCTCGACCGATCCGGGATCGCGCGCGCCGCGATCGAGAGCCTGGCCGAAAGCTTCTGCGACGGCGTCGCGGCGCCGTTGTTCTGGCTCCTGATCGGCGGTTTGCCGGGGCTGTGGGCGTATAAGGCGATCAACACCGCCGACAGCCTGATCGGGCACAGGGAGGCGCGCTGGCGCGCCTTCGGCTGGGCCGCGGCCAGGACCGACGATCTGGCGAACCTGATCCCGGCGCGGCTGTCCGGCGTGCTGATCTGCATCGCGGGCTTCGGCGGCTGGCGGACGATGATGCGCGATGCCGGCCGCCACGCCTCGCCCAATGCCGGCTGGCCCGAGGCGGCGATGGCGGGCGCGCTCGGCATCGCGCTGGCCGGGCCGGTCGCCTATGACGGCGTCGTGCAGGACAAGCCGTGGATCAACCGCGCCGGCGGCCCCGCGACCGTCGCCGATCTGCGTCGCGCGCTGCGGCTGTACATCGCGGCCTGCGCCTTGCTCTGGCTGATCGCGGGGGCCGTCGCTTGGCTGGCGTGATGCTGCAGGGCACCGGATCGGACGTCGGCAAGTCGGTGCTGGTCGCGGGACTGTGCCGGGCGCTTGCCGACCGCGGGCTGTCGGTGCGTCCGTTCAAGCCGCAGAACATGTCGAACAACGCCGCCGTCACGGTCGAGGGCGGCGAGATCGGCCGCGCGCAGGCGACCCAGGCGCTGGCCTGCCGCGTGCCGGCCGGCGTCGACATGAACCCCGTCCTGCTGAAGCCCCAGGGCGACCGCACCTCGCAGCTGATCGTCAACGGCCGGGTGCGGGGCCTGCTGAGCGCCGCCCGCTGGCGCGAGGGGCGCGAGGGCCTGCTGGCCGAGGTGCTCGCCGGCTATCGCCGGCTTGCGGCGCGAGCCGACATCGTCGTCGTCGAAGGCGCGGGGTCGCCCGCCGAGATCAACCTGAGGGAAGGCGACATCGCGAACATGGGCTTCGCCCGCGCCGCCGGCGTTCCCGTCGTCCTGGTCGGCGACATCGATCGCGGCGGCGTCATCGCCGCGCTGGTGGGCACGCGGGCGGTGATCGATCCGGCGGACGCGGCGATGATCCACGGCTTCATCATCAACAAGTTCCGCGGCGACCCGGCGCTCTTCGAGGACGGCTATCGCGCCATCGCCGATCGCACCGGCTGGCGCGGCTATGGCGTGGTGCCGTTCATGCCGGAAGCGCGCCGGCTGCCGAGCGAGGATGCGGTGATCCTGGAACGACCGCTCGGGGGCGGGGATGGGCGGTCGGTCGTCGCCTGCCCGATCACGCCCCGCATCGCCAATTTCGACGATCTCGATCCGCTGCGGCTCGAACCCGGCGTCGATCTGGTGATGGTGCCGCCGGGACGGCCCATTCCGGATGCCGCGCTGATCGTCCTCGCCGGCTCCAAGGCGACCGTCGCCGATCTGCTCTTCCTGCGCGATCAGGGCTGGGACATCGACATCCTCGCCCACCGCCGTCGCGGCCGGCCGGTGCTGGGCCTGTGCGGCGGCTACCAGATGCTCGGCCGCAGCGTCGCCGATCCGCACGGGCTGGAAGGCCCCGCCGGCACCGTGGCGGGGCTCGGGCTGCTGGATGTCGAGACGACGCTGACCGGCGACAAGCGGCTGCGCGAGGTGACGGGCCGGGCGCTCGGCGCGCGCTTCACCGGCTACGAGATCCATCTCGGCGAAACGACCGGCCCCGACACCGCGCGCCCGGTCGGCCGCTTCGCCGACGGGCGGACGGAGGGGGCGGTCAGCGCCGACGGGCTCGTCGCGGGAAGCTATGTCCACGGCCTGCTCGGCGAGGCGGAGCAGCGCCGGGCGTGGCTGGCGCGGATCGGCGTGGCGGCGGCCGGTCCCGACCATGCCGCCGACGTCGATGCCGCGCTGGATGCCGTCGCTGCGCATCTGGAACGCCATGTCGACATCGACGCGCTGATCGCCCTGTCGCGGACGGCCGGCCCCTGAAGGCCGCCCTCACCCCTTCGGCGTCAGCCGCAGCAGCCGCCCGCCGTCGCCATCCTCCAGCAGCCAGAGCGCCCCGTCCGGCCCCTGCGTCACCGCGCGGATGCGGTGGCCCATGGGCCATTCGTCCGCCTTCCGGGCGGCATCGCCGTCCAGGTCGACGCGGATCAGCGCCTCGCCCGACAGCGCCGGCAGGAAGGCGTCGCCGCGCCAGGCGGGAAACAGCGCGCCCGAATAGATCATCAGCCCCGCCGGCGAGACCGACGGGTTCCACCAGACCTTCGGCGGCTCGTAGCCGTCGCCGGGCCGGTGATCGGGGATGTCGCGGCCGTCGTAATGGGTGCCGTTCGACGCCTTCGGCCAGCCATAGTCCAGGCCCGGCCGGATCAGGTTCACCTCGTCGCCGCCGCGCGGCCCCATCTCCACCTCCCACAGCCGGCCGGCGCCATCGAAGGCGAGACCCAGCAGGTTGCGGTGGCCGTAGCTCCAGATCGCCGGGTCGAAGCCCCTGGCCGCCAGCGGATTGCCGAGCGCGGGCCGGCCGTCGGGGGTGAGCCGTAGCACCTTGCCGAGGGTCGATCCCGGATCCTGCGCCGGATCGAACTTCTGCCGCTCGCCATTGGTGAAGAACAGGTGGCCGTCTGGCGAGAAGGCGATGCGGCCGGAATAATGGCCGTTCCCGTCGACCTTCGGCGCCCCCCGAAAGATCACCGTCACACCCTCCAGCGCGGGCCTCGCCACCGATCCGCCCAGCTTCCCGCGCGCGAGCGCCACACCCTTGCCGCCCGGCCCGGCCTCCGAGAAGCTGAAATAGACGGTGCGGTCCACCGCGAAGCCGGGCGAGAGGACGACGTCCATCAGCGCGCCCTGCCCCGCGCTGTCGACCCTGGGCACGCCGGCGACATCCAGCGCCCGCCGCCCGTCGCGGCTCACCAGCCGCATATGCCCCCGCTTCTCGGTCACCAGCATCCGCCCGTCCGGCAGGAACGCCATCGCCCAAGGCGAGGCGAAGGTCGCGACCGGAGTGACGGCGAAGGGCGGGCCGGCCGGCCGGGCGGGAGCCGGGCCGCCGCAGCCGGCGAGGAGGGCGAGGGCGAGGGCGGCGAGGATGGGGAGGCGCATGGGGAACTCCGGGTCAGGTGCATGTGGATACCGAATGGCAGCTATAACGCTCGGCCCCAAAGTCCACCCGTCGGACCTTGCCAACCGCCGCCGCCTCGCCGACAACGCCCCATGCACGCACCCGACAACACCACCGTCACCGCCGAGGAACGCCGGCGGGATCGCGGGCTGGTGCGGGGAGTGGGGCTGGTGGCGTTCACCGCCACCATCGTCAACGGCGTCGTCGGGGCGGGCATCTTCAAGCTGCCGGCGGCGATGGCGGCGTCGGTCGGGACGATGGCGCCGATCGCCTATCTCGCCTGCGCCGTCGCCATGGGGGCGGTGGTGCTGTGCTGCGCGGAGGCGGGCAGCCGGGTGCCGACCTCGGGCGGGCTCTATGGCTATATCGAGGCGGGGCTGGGGCCGCTTCCGGCCTTCGTCGGCGGGTTCCTCGGGGTCTGGCTGTCGGCGGCGCTGGCCTGCGGGGCGCTGGCCGCCGGCTTCGCCGATGCCGTCGCCGTCGCGATCCCGGCGGCCGGCCCGTGGCTCGCGCGGGCCGCGATCATCGTCGCGGTGGTCGGCGGTTTCGCCGCCATGAACCTGCGCGGGGTGACCTTCGCCAGCCGCTTCATCGCCACCGCCACCGTCGCGAAACTGCTGCCGCTCGCGCTGCTGCTGCTGGTCGGCGCGTGGTTCGTCGATCCGGCCAATTTCAGCGGCCAGGCCGGCGCCGGCGGCGAGGGCTTCGGCCGCGCGGTGATCTTCGCGCTGTTCGCCTTTTCCGGCATGGAGACGCCGCTGGCGGCGAGCGGCGAGATCGCCCGGCCGGCGCGCACCGTGCCGCGCGCGCTGATCGGCGCGATGCTGATCGTGCTGTTCCTCTACATCGCGCTCCAGCTGGTGGCGCAGGGACTGCTGGGTGCCGGCCTCGCCGCGTCCAAGGCGCCGCTGGCCGATGCGATCGGGGTGGTCAGCCCGGCGCTCCGCGTGCTGCTGCTGGCCGGCACGGCGGTGTCGATGCTGTTCTGGATCGCCGGCGACCTGTTCGGCGCGCCGCGCGCGCTGTTCGCCTTCGGCCGCGACGGGTTGCTGCCCGCCTGGCTCGGCGCGCTCCATCCGCGCACGAAGGTGCCGCACCACGCCATCCTGACCCATGCCGCCATCGCCATCCTGCTGGCGGTCTCCGGCACGTTCGAGCAGCTGGCGATCCTGGCCGCGCTCGCTACCACCATCCTCTATTCGCTCGCCTGCGCCGCCGCCTGGGCGCTCCAGCGGCGCGGCGTCGCGGCGTTGGGGGAGCCGGTGCGCTTCCGCCTGCTGCCGGCCGCCGCCGTCGTCGGCATCGCGGCGATGGCGTGGATCCTGGTCCAGGGCGAGCCGGCCGAGATCGTCGCGACGCTGGCGACGGCGGCGGCGGCGGCGATCGTCTATCTCTTCTTCTCGCGGCGCAGCGGCTTGCCGTCCACGTAGGGCTGGGCCAAGCAGTCCGGGATAAGAACCATGGAGCCGATATGAAACTGGCCTCGCTGAAGGGCGGCCGCGACGGGCGGCTGGTGGTGGTGTCGGACGATCTCGCCTGGTGCGCCGATGCGGCGCATGTCGCCCCCACCTTG
>CAXTHU010000096.1:0-10163 GCA_964244125.1 uncultured Sphingomonadaceae bacterium | reverse complement strand
CAAGGACATGGTGCGCAAGTGGAAGCATCTGGTGAACGACTATCTGCGCGGGCGCGCGGTCCTGCGCCGGGCACTGGTGCTGGTGGACAGCCGCCACGGGCTGAAGGACGTCGACCGCGAACTGATGACGATGCTCGACAAGGCGGCGGTGTCGTACCGGCTGGTGCTGACGAAGGCCGACAAGGTGAAGCCGAGCGCGCTTGCCGCGGTGCAGGCGGCCACCGCCGCCGAGGCCCGCACCCATGTCGCCGCCCATCCGGAACTGCTGGTGACGTCGAGCGAGACCGGGGACGGTATCGCCGCCTTGCGCGCGGCAGTCGCCGAGGGCCTGATCTAGGCTCGGGACCGCTCGCGCCCGCGTATCGCACGACCACTTGAAACGACGTCGCCGGGCCTCCGGCCCGGCGACGCGCGTTCTCGGTCGAAGGGTCGGTTCAGGACAGCACCATCCGCGTCGAGCGACGACGGATGCTGGCGCCGACCAGGCCGAAGCCGACGAACATCAGGGCCCAGGTCGCCGGCTCGGGCACCGTCGTCTGGATCGGGCTGAACGCGATCGTGCCGCTGTAGGAAGCGTTGCCACCCGTCGTTCCGATCAGACGGATGAAGTTCGTGCCCGCGCTGACGACGGTGTTGAGCAGGAACCGGCTCTCGCGATCACCCGTCGAGGCGATCGTGAAGGCGGTGACGCCGTTGAGCAGCACGGACGTGAAGTCCAGGTTGGTCGTCTGGTCGCCCGAGGCCAGGATCGACGTCACGTCGAAGCTGGCGACGCCGCCGGTCGCGAGGGTGAAGGTGACGTCGTCGCTGAACGATCCCGTCGGGGTCACGATACGCCCGTAGGTGCCGTTGTTACCGTCGAAGTTGGCGGCGTAAGTCAGCGCGGAAGCGGGAGCGGCAATCATCATACCGGCACATATCGCGGATCCGGCGGCGAGGATGTTGGAGATACGACCCATATTCAATTCCCTTCGGCAACACACGGCGTGGTTCGCACCAGCGCCAACAAACGATCCAGACCACTGCCAGCAGCGACTGCATCGCCGAAAAAAGGTGCAAGCGCCGTGCCATCGTGCTGCAACCGCGAGATAGTCGATCGCACGACGCTGTTCTGGATAAAGAAAATAAGTTTCTTCAAACCGATGGAACTTAATCGATTTTATAATATCGTAAAGTATTCCGACAGTTTTCGGCGCAGGTCATGGAATACATGAAAGTGTAGTAAACCCGGCCGGTCAGGATTTCAGGTCGGATACTGTTCTTCTCTAAAGGTTCCAAAGAAAACGACCGCCGATGAAACTTTTTTCCTCGTCGCGTCATGAACACGGGCGACCACATCCCCCGGGCGATCGGCGGAGGCGATCGCATGCGGTGGTGCAGCGCAGCGGTCCGTCGGCTTGAAAGCACGGGACGCGGCTCGTATCGGCTTGGCGATGCTGAAGCTCATCATCGGGAACAAGGCCTATTCCTCATGGTCGCTGCGCGGCTGGCTGGCCGTGCGCCAGTCCGGGCTGGCTTTCGAGGAGATCGTCGTGCCGCTCTACGACGCGGACTGGGATCGCCTGCGCCAGGGCGACGAGTTCGCGCCGTCATCGGGCAAGGTGCCGATCCTGTGGGATGGCGAGACGGTGGTGTGGGACAGCCTGGCGATCGTCGAGCATCTCGCCGAGCAGGCCGCGCCCGGCCGCTTCTGGCCGGTCGATCGCGCGGCGCGGGCGGCGGCGCGATCGATGGCGGCCGAGATGCATTCGGGCTTCGCGACGCTCCGCCGCGAGCATGGCATGAACGTCCGCCGCCGCTTCCCGCCGGCCGCGCTTACCGACGCGGCGCGCGGCGATGTCGCGCGGATCGTGGCGCTGTGGGCCGAGGCGCGGTCGCGCTGGGGTGGCGGCGGCGACTATCTCTTCGGCGATTTCGGCGCGGCCGACATCATGTTCGCGCCGGTCGTCACCCGCTTCGTCACCTATTCCATCCCCGTCCCCCGCTTCGCCGCCGCCTATGGCGAGGCGGTGATGGCCCATCCCTTCGTCCGCGACTGGGTGCTGGCGGCACAGGAAGAGCCTTGGGTGATCGAGAAGTTCGAACCGCCGGTGGCGGTATGAACGGACGGAGATTTCACCGGCCGCACCGTGGAACGCCCCACGTCCCTTCCATGCCGAGCGAAGTCGAGGGGCGTGCCTCGACTTCACTCGGCATGGACGGAAATGACATGGTTCAGTTCGGCGCAAGGTGGCTCTAGGCGGCGCGCATGGACACCCCGATCGACCCCGTCGACCTCGCCGCCCGGCTGATCGCCTGCCCCAGCGTCACGCCCGCCGATGCGGGCGCGATGGCGGTGCTGGAGGCGGCGCTGTCGGCGATCGGCTTCGCCTGCCACCGCTTCGCCGCCGGCGGGCCGCCGGACGGGCCGATCGAGAATCTCTTCGCCGTCAGGGGCGAGGGCGCGCCGCATTTCGCCTTCGCCGGCCATAGCGACGTCGTGCCGCCGGGCGCCGGCTGGACCAGCGGTCCGTTCGAGCCGACGGTGCGCGGCGGCCTGCTCCACGGGCGCGGCGCCGTCGACATGAAGGGCGCGATCGCCGCCTTCGTCGCCGCCGCGTCGCGGGTCCGCGACCACCCCGGCACGCTGAGCCTCGTCGTCACCGGCGACGAGGAGGGAGCGGCGACGCACGGGACGGTGGCGCTGATCGACTGGATGGCGGCGCATGGCCACCGGCCCGACCTGTGCCTGGTCGGCGAGCCGACATCGACCGAGCGGCTGGGCGACACGATCAAGATCGGGCGGCGCGGCTCGGTCAACATCCGGCTCGCCGTGCCGGGCACGCAGGGCCATGTCGCCTATCCGCAGCTCGCCGACAATCCGGCGCCGCGCCTCGTCCGCGCGCTGGCCCGCCTGTCGGCGATGACGCTGGACGAGGGCACGGACTGGTTCCAGCCGTCCAACCTTGAGATCACCGACATCCACGTCGGCAATCCGGCGGCCAACGTCATCCCCGCCGCCGCCGCCGCCCGGATCAACATCCGCTTCAACGACCGGCAGCGCGGGGCCGAGCTGGTCGAGCGGGTGCGCGGCGTCGTGCTGGAGGAGGCTCCGGCCGCGACGGTGGAGGCGAGCATATCGGGCGAGGCGTTCCTGACCGCGCCCGGCCCGCTCTCCACCCTGGTGGCGGACGCGATCCGCGCCGTCACCAGGGTGGAGGCCGAACTCTCGACCGGCGGCGGCACGTCCGACGCGCGCTTCCTGTCGAAGCTCTGCCCGGTGGTCGAGTTCGGCCTGCCCAACGCCACCATGCACAAGCTGGACGAGGCGGTGGCGCTGGCCGACCTCCGCCAGCTGACCGCGATCTATGCCGAGGTGATCCGCCGCGCGCTGTCGTGAGGGGCGGCGACCTCGCGCAGGAGATCGCAGCCGGCGGCGCGCAGCAGCTCGGCCTCGCCGTCCTCGGCCACCACCACCGCGCCCAGCGCATGGCCCAGCGCCACGAGCGCGGCGACCAGCGCGCGATCGGCCGCCGCGTCGCGCAGGCCCGCCGTCAGCGCCGGCGCCAGGTGGAGCGCGACCGGCGCCAGCGCGCGGATGGCGCCGAGGCCGAGGCCGCCCGAGCCGAAGCCGGTGAGGCCGATACCGCCGCCCGCCGCCCGCAGCGCGGCGATGCCGGCCAGCGGCGCATCCGCCCGCGCCAGCGTCGCCTCGTCCACCAGCAGCGTCGCCATGGGCGTCGCGGGCATCGCGCACAGCCGCGCCACCAGCGCCATGTCGCCCGCCTGCCGCGCATCCAGCGCGACGGTGACGGCGAGCGCATCGCCCGCCAGCGTCGCGACCAGCGCCTCGTCCGGCAGGATCGTCCGCGCGATCCCGTCCTCGCGCCACAGCGCCTGCGCGCCGGCGAGGCCGCCGCCGGGCAAATCGCGCAGGAAGGCGAAGTCGACGCCGCCGCGCGCCGCCGCGGACGTCGCCTCCGGCAGGCCGACCGGGCGGCGGCCGGGGCAGCGATCCTCCAGAGCCAGGCGGAACAGGGTCGCGCGGCCCCGTCCCTCCGCCTTGGCATGATACATGGCGATGTCGGCGGCACGCATCAGTGTCGCCGGTTGGGTGCCATGGTCGGGGCGCAGCGCGATGCCGATCGACGCGCCGACCGCCACCTCGTGCCCGTCGATCCACATCGGCCGCGCCACCGCCGCGACCACCGCCTCGGCCAGCCGCAGCGCCTCGCCGGCGCCCGCCGCGCGGGGCAGCAGGATGGTGAACTCGTCGCCGGCCAGCCGCGCGGCCAGCGCGTCGGCATGCGTCGCCGCCACCGCCCGCATCCGTCGCGCCACCTCGGCCAGCAGCTGGTCGCCGACGGCGTGGCCCAGCCCGTCGTTCACCGCCTTGAAGCGGTCGAGGTCGATGAACAGCAGCGCGGCGCGGTCGGCCGGCCCGGCGCTTGCCAGCAGCCGCTCCGCCTCGTCGCGGAAGTGGACGCGGTTGGGCAGGCCGGTCACCAGGTCGGTCAGCGCCATCGCGTTGATCCGGTCGAGATTGCGCCGCATGCGCCGGAACATGATCTCCAGCGCCGCCGACACGCGCGGCAGCGTGCCGCCGATCACCGCCGGCGGCGGGGAGACGAGATCGCCCGCCGCCGCCCGGCCCAGCCGCTCGGCGATCGCGTCCACCGCCTCGGCGTGGCCGGCGATGGCGCGTTCGGCCGCGGCCCAGGTGAGGACGGCGCAGACGATCGCGACGCAGAGCGCGCCGACGATCTCCCCGGCGGTCTCGACCCCGCCGTCGTCCGATCGGGCGATCGTCGCGAGCATCGCCAGGATGAACACCAGCGCCCCCGCGCCGAAGGCGAAGGACAGGGCCCGGCCCTTCAGCGTATCGTCCGCCACCATCCCGCCACCGCTCCCGCCCCCGGTCCGGGCCGGCATATGCGCCGAACCGTTAAAGAAGCGTGGCCGGCGGCCGTTCTTTGGCGGCCGTGACGGATGGTCATTCAGGACGGTGTCGGTCTGGCTGCAATCATTTCCAAACCGCCATGCCGATCGAAGACTCTGTCGAGCGATGTCGTGACAGCGAGGCACCTGCCCGAACGCAAGCAGCAAGCCCCTCTACTTCGCTCGGAATGGACGGTTCTCGCGATCCAAGACGAAGTTGAGGGTGGCTCCAGCCCAGGCTCGCCTACCGCGCGCGCCTCAGCACGACATACAGCGCCCCCGCTCCACCATGCCTCGGATGCGCGCCCCTGACCGCCGCGATGCGGTCGGCGAAGCGGGAGGCGGCGAGCCAGTCGGCGATGCCGGCGCGGATCACGCCGCGGCGCGTGCCGTCGGCGCGCTCGCGCGGGGGACGGCCGGTGACGAGGAGGATCAGCCGGGCGTGGCCCGCGACGCCGCGCGCCAGCCCGGCGTCGAGCGCGGCGTGGGCGGCGGCCAGCGTGTGGCCGTGCAGGTCGAGCGTCAGGTCGGGCTGGACGAGGCCGCGCGCCAGCCGCCGGTCCCAGCCGCCGTCCAGCGTGTCGCCCGGCCCGCGCCGCGCCGATGCCGGCGGCGCGGGCGCCTCGCGCGGACGAAGGACGGGCGGGGAGACGGGCGTGTCGGCCAGCGATGGCCGGACGCCGCCGAACGGCCGGATGTCGCGCACCACCCGTTGCCAGAGCGCGACCTCCTCAGGGTCGAGGCGGCGCCGGGTCATCGCCCGTTCCCCCCGTGGCCGCTCCGGCTTCGCCGGCCAGGCGCGCCACCGTCCCCACCGGCAGCAGCAGCCACGCCGCGCCATGCGCCGACATGCCGCCGGCGGTCGCCTTGGCCGCCTCGCCCGCGCCCCAGAAGGTGTCGACCCGGTTCGCGCCCTTGATCGCGCCGCCGGTATCCTGCGCCACCCACGGCCCGGTCGCCTCGGCCCGGTCGGCGTCGAGGAGGATCGGTGCGCCCAGCGGCACGAACCTGGGATCGGCGGCGACCGACGCGCCGCCCGTCACCGCCACCCCCAGCGCGCCGGCCGGCCCCGGCCCGGTGACTTCGCGGAAGAAGACATAGCTGCCATTCTCCCGCATGATCGCCCGGCCCGGCACGGGGTTGGCGCGCAGCCAGGCGACGATGCCCTGCATCGACGCCTGGCCGGGGGCGAGCAGCCCGCGATCCTTCATCAGCTTGCCGATCGCGACATAGTCGCGGCCGTTCTGCCCGTCATAGCCGATCCGCATCACCCCGCCGTCCGGCAGGCGCAGCCGCCCCGATCCCTGGATTTCGAGGAAGAACAGGTCGATCGGATCGGCCGCCCACGCGAGTTCCAGCCCCTTGCCCGCCAGCGCCCCGTCCTCGATCGCGGCGCGGTCCGGATAGGGGACGAAGCGGCCGCCATCGACCCGGCCACGGATGGTCCTGCCCTTCAGCGCCCCGGACCAGCGGCCCAGGTCGGCCTCCGCCAGGTCGGGCGGGCGGACGTAGACGGGGGTGTCGTAACCCGGCCGCCGCTCGCGCGCGCCGGCGATCTCGGGTTCGAAATAGCCGGTGGCGAACAGCCTGCCGTCGCCGACCGATGCCGTCTCGAACCAGCGCGCGAAGAAGCCTTGCGCATCGCCGTCGGGCCAGCCGGGCGCCGCCGCGCAAGCCGGCCGCCAGTCTTCCCGGCGCGTCAGGCGGGACGCGTCGCTCCGCTTCAGCAGCGCCGGGCAGGATGCGCGGAAGGCGGCGAGCGCGGGGGCGTAGCCGCGCGGCCCGGCGGGCAGGGTCGCCAGCGCCGGCCCCGCCCTGATCCCCGTGGTAAGCGCGTCGACGACGGGCGGCGGGATGACCTTGGCCACCGACGGCGTTTCCGGCGCCGGGGCCGGCGACCTCCCGGCGCAGGCGGACAACAGGGCCGTGACAACGAGCGCGCCGAGACGCGCGATCCTGAGCATTGATCGGCGCTCATCGAAGCGGGGAGAGATCGGCTTCACCCCACTCCATTCGTGCTGAGTAGAGACTGAGCTTGTCGAAGGCTCGTATCGAAGCATCAAGCCCAGCCCCCTCCTTCGATACGCCGCTTCGACAGGCTCAGCGGCTACTCAGGACGAACGGTCGCTTTAAAATAAGGACGCCCTAATCCGCGTCGTCGGTTTCGACCAGCAGCCAGTTCGGATCGGCCGCGCGCACCGGCCGGCTGAAGGTCCACAAGTCGTGCGTCGGCACCGCGTCGGTCATCGATCCGCCCACCACGGTGCCGTCGCCGTCGCGGGTCACGGCGGCGATGTCGGCATCGAAGCGGACGGTGACGACGGCGATGGCGCCGGCGCCGCTGCCCTCGACCCGCGCATGCTCGATCGCGGCGCGTTCGATCGACACCAGCCGGTTGTCGACGACATGGCCGTCGGCGGCGCGGGCGGCGATCGCCTCGGCGAAGGATGCCGCGACGTCGGCGTCGCACAGCTTGGCGAGCTTCGCCTCGTCGCCCGCCCAATAGGCTTCCAGCGTCATGCGATAGGCCGATTTGGCACCCTCGATGAAGCGGGCGACGTCGAAGGACGGATCGGCCGCGACGATGGCGCGCAGGCCGTCGCGCGCCGGGGCGCCGATCGCCTGTTCGGGCACCGCCGGCGCCTCCGGCGTCACGTCGCGGACGGCGCGCGGGCTCGCCTGCGCGGACCGATCGCCATCGACCGGCTTCGGCAGCGGCTGCTGCTCGTGGCCGGTCCGCCGCCCCAGCACCGTATAGAGCCGGAGCGCAACGAAAGCGGCGACCATCGCGAGAATGACTATGGTTATCACCGAGCCTCCAATCATGCCGGCGCCTTACATAGGCGCGTCGGCGTTGCGATTCAAATAAACCTCTCGAACGCCGTCAGGGTCCGCGACGCCCGCCTCCATTGCCATGGCCCGGCCGCTGCTGCTAGGCGGCGGGCCTTGTTTTCAGACAGTCGAGGATGGATTCGGATGGCCGATGACGGCAGTGCGGGCAACGACGGCGCGGCCCTGGCGAACGGCGCCGATACCGCGCCGCAGGTCGGCATCATCACCCAGTATGTGAAGGACCTGTCGTTCGAGAATCCGAACGCGCCGGCGGTCTATCAGTGGCAGGGCCAGCCGCAGATCGACGTCCAGTTCAACTTCGGCTCGGGCCAGGTCGGCGACGACGTCTACGAAGTGGTGCTGAAGGCCGAGATCAAGGCGGTGTCCGGCAGCCAGACGGCGTTCCAGATCGAGCTGTCCTACGGCGCGCTCTTCGCGCTGCGCAACGTGCCGGCCGACCAGCTTCAGCCGTTCCTGTTCGCCGAGGCGCCGCGGCTGATCTTCCCCTTCGTCCGCCGCATCGTCGCCGACGTCGTCCGCGACGGCGGCTTCCCGCCGCTGCTGCTGGAGCCGATCGACTTCACCGCGCTCTACATGGCGCAGCTGGAGCGGCAGGAGGCCGAAGGCGGCTTCGAGACCCAGGGCGAGGCGTGACCGACGGCCTTGCCGTTTAGAACCATCGGCCATCGGCACACTTCTTCCCCTTCCCTTCAGGGGAGGGGCTTGAACATCCCCAAGCCATGAGCCTCGTCCGCAACACCATGACCATCGGCGGGCTGACGCTCGTCAGCCGCATCCTCGGCTTCGTCCGCGACGCGCTGATGGCGCGGTTCGTCGGCGCGGGCTTCGCGTCGGACGCCTTCCTGATCGCCTGGCGCCTGCCCAACCTGTTCCGCGCGCTGTTCGCGGAAGGCGCGTTCTCGGCCGCCTTCGTGCCGATGTTCAACCGTATCGCCGGCCGCGAGGATGCCGACGACGGCGGCCTGCCCGCCGCGCTGCGCTTCGCCGAGGCGGTGCTGTCGGTGCTGTTCCCCTTCCTGCTGCTCTTCACCCTTTTGATGATGTGGGCGGCGGCGCCGATCGTCTGGGCGATGACCGGCGGCTTCCCGCCAAACGGATCGGGCGGCGGCGGGGCGGAGAAGCTGGCGCTGGCGGTCGACTATACCCGCATCACCTTTCCCTATCTGATGCTGATCTCGCTCGTCTCGCTGCTCGGCGGCATCCTGAACTCGGTCGGCCGCTTCTGGGTGAATGCGGCGGCACCCATCCTCCTGAACCTCTGCCTCATCGCCGGGCTGCTGCTGTTCCGGGGGCAGACCGACGTCGACACCGCGCGGACCCAGGCGATCGCCGTCACCGTCTCGGGCGTGCTGCAACTCCTCTGGCTGGTCCGGGCCTGCGCGCGGGCGGGCGTCTCGCTGAAGCTCCGGGCGCCGCGCCTCTCGCCCGACGTGAGGCGGCTGCTGCGCCTGATCGGCCCGGCGGCGCTGGGGGCCGGCGCGGTGCAGTTCAACCTGCTGGTCTCGACCACGCTGGCGGCGCGTTTCCTGCCGGAGGGATCGGTCTCCTACCTCTATTACGCCGATCGGCTGAACCAGCTGCCGCTGGGGCTGATCGGCATCGGCGTCGGCACCGCCATCCTGCCGCCGCTCTCGCGCCAGATCGGCGCGGGCGACGCCGGCGCCGCCGACGACACGCAGAACCGGGCGATCGAACTGGTGCTGCTCCTCACGCTGCCCGCCTTCGCCGGCCTCGTCCTGTCGGCCGGGCCGGTGATCCGCGGCGCGCTGCAATATGGCGCCTTCTCGCCCGCCGACGCGCTGGCGAGCGCCCGGGCGCTGTCGGCCTTCGCGCTGGGGCTGCCGGCCTATATCCTCATCAAGGTGCTGGTGCCGGGCTTCTACGCCAGGGCCGACACGCGCACGCCGGTGCGCATCGCGCTGGCGGCGATGCTGGTCAACCTCCTCCTCAACCTCGTCCTGGTGTGGCCGCTCGCGCATGTCGGCCTGGCGCTGTCGACCGCCGCCTCGGCCTGGGTCAACGCCGCGCTGCTGTGGTGGACGCTCCACCGGCGCGGGCAGCTGACGATCGACGCCCGCCTCCGCCATCGCGCGCTCCGGCTGTTCGTCGCGACGGCGGCGATGGCGGCGGCGCTGCTGCTGCTGAACCCGGCGGTCGCACCGCTGATGGCAGGGCCGGTGGCGCACCGCATCGCCGGGCTGGCGATCCTGATGGGGGCATCGGCGGCGGTCTATTTCGCCGTCGCCGGCGCGATCGGCGGCTATGGCCTGGACGAGCTGAAGCGCCTGCTCCGCCGCCGCGCTTGACGCCGCGCCCCGCCGGCCTTCAAGGCGCGGCCATGATCCAGCGCATCGTCTCCGGCATCCAGCCGACCGGCAACCTCCACCTCGGCA
>CAXTHU010000095.1:0-10210 GCA_964244125.1 uncultured Sphingomonadaceae bacterium | reverse complement strand
ACCCCCATCGACAGCACCGCGCCTTCCCGCACGATCACCCCCTCGGCCACCTCGGCGCGGGCGCCGATGAAGCAACGGTCCTCGATCACCACCGGATTGGCCTGCAACGGCTCCAGCACGCCGCCGATGCCGGCGCCGCCCGACAGGTGGACATGCGCGCCGATCTGCGCGCAGGAGCCGACCGTCGCCCAGGCGTCGATCATCGATCCCTCGCCCACATAGGCGCCGATGTTGACGAAGCTGGGCAGCAGCACCGCGCCCTTCGCGACGTATGCGCCGTGGCGGACGACGGCGCCGGGGACGGCGCGGAAGCCGGCCTGGCGGAACCGCGCCTCGTCCCAGCCGGCGAACTTGCGCGGTACCTTGTCGAAGCCGATCGCCCCGCCCGCGCCCGCCACGACTTCGTTGTCGTCGAGCCGGAAGGACAGCAGCACCGCCTTCTTCAGCCACTGGTTGACCCGCCAGCCGCCCGCGCCGTCCGGCTCCGCCACGCGCGCGGCGCCGCCGTCGAGCAGCTCCAGCGCCGCCGTCACCGCATCCCGCACCGCCCCGGCGGTGGCCGGCGACAGCGTGTCGCGCGCCTCCCAGGCGGCGTCGATCGTTCCCGCGAGATCGTTCATCCATGTCCCCCTACCTCGTCCAGCCAGTCGCCCAGGTCGGTGATCCGATGGTCGACATGGTCCAGCACCGGCGCCTTGCCCCCCTGTTCGGAGCCGTTGTCCAGCCACACGGTGGTCATCCCCAGCGCCTTGGCCGGCGCCAGGTTGCGCGCCATGTCGTCGACGAACAGCGCGGTCTGCGGCCGGATGTCGAGCGCCGCGCACATCGCCGCATAGGCCGCCGGATCGGGCTTGGGCAGATAGGCGCAGGCGTGGATGTCGTGGATCGCCTCGAAGCTCTCCGACAGCCCCAGTCGCGCCAGCACGCGGCCGGCATAGGCACCGTCCGCGTTGGTGAAGACGAGCTTGCGTCCCGGCAGGCGGGCGATGGCGTCGACCAGCCGCCGGTCCTCGGCCACCACCGCCAGATCGATGTCGTGGACGTCGGCGAGATAGTGATGCGGATCGACCGCGTGATCGCGCATCAGCCCGGCGAGCGTCGTGCCGTGATCGTGGAACCAGCCTTTCTGCGCCGCCCGCGCCGCCCGGGCGTCGAGCCCGGTGATCCGGGCGACATAGGCCGTCATCTTCACGTCCATCTGGCCGAACAGGTCGCAGGCGGCCGGATAGAGGGTGTTGTCGAGATCGAAGATCCAGGTCTCGATATGGCCAAGCGCCGATTGCATCGCGGTGGCGCTAGCCGTTCGGCCCCGCCGCGGCAACCGCGCGGGCGCGGTCGGTGTGGCCATGGAACGAGTTCCCGCTCCGGCCTTTCTGCCGCTGCGTCCTCATTCGGGCGGACAGGAGAGACCCATGCGCTTCAAGACCCTCACCCTCGCCGCCGTCCTGATCGGCGGCCTCACGGCGCTGCCGGGTGCGGCATCGGCCGACCCCGGCCGGCGCGACCACCGGCCCGGCTATGGCGTGAACAACGGCCATCACCAGGGCCGCGGCTATAATCGCGGCCACCGTCGCGTGTGCCATTGGGAGCGCCATCGCGGCCACCGCGTCCAGCGCTGTTCCTACCGCTGACCGGGCGGGCTGCCGCCGGCCGGGCGCGGCAGCCCGGGTGCGCCTAGACGGTGAAGCTCTCGCCGCAGCCGCAGGCGCCCTTGGCGTTGGGGTTCTGGAAGACGAAGCCGGCGGTGAAGTCGTCCTCCACCCAGTCCATCGTCGAGCCGATCAGGTAGAGGACGGAGCCCGCGTCGACGAACAGGTCGCCCCCCGGCGTCGCGATCCGCTCGTCTAGCGGATCGGCGACGGCGACGTAATCGACCGAATAGGCCAGGCCCGAACAGCCCCGGCGCGGCGTCGACAGCTTCACCCCAATCGTTCCGTCCGGCGCGCGCGCCATCAGCGCGGCGATGCGCGCCTCGGCCGGGGGGGTGAGGTTCAGCGCGGCGGGTCGCGTCCGGGTGCGAAGGGCGCTCATCACAACATCCCCAGTTCGAGCTTGGCCTCGTCCGACATCTTGGCCGGGTCCCACGGCGGGTCCCATACCAGCGCGACCTCGGCCGAGCCGATGCCGGGCACCGCGCCGACGCGCATCTCGACCTCGCCGGGCATGGTCTCGGCGACGGGGCAATGCGGCGTCGTCAGCGTCATGGTGACGACGGCATGGTCGTCGGCGATGTCGACGCCGTAGATCAGCCCGAGATCGTAGATGTTGACCGGGATTTCCGGGTCGTAGATGTCCTTCAGCGCCTCGATCACCATCTCGTACAGGTCGCCGCCGGGTTCGCCGGCCGGGGTCTCGGCCGGTTTCCGATCGAGGAAGCCGGTGAGATAATCCCGCTCGCGCTCGACGCGCGGCCGCTCGGGCGCGGCGGGGGCCGCCGCCATCTCTTCGATCCTGATGCCGCCTTCGTCCATCCGAACAGCCCTCACCCGAACAACCGCGTCACGCGCTCGATCCCCGCCGCCAGCGCCGCCACGTCGCCGGCGCCGTTATACACGCCGAAGCTCGCCCGCGCCGTCGCATCGACGCCCAGCGCCGCCATCAGCGGCTGGGCGCAATGGTGGCCGGCGCGCACCGCCACCCGGCCTTCGTCCAATATGGTCCCGATATCGTGCGGATGCACCCCCTCCATCGCGAAGGAGACGATCCCGGCCGAATCCGCCGGCCCGAACAGCCGCACGCCGTCGAGCCGCGACAGGGCGTCGCGCGCGGCGGCGACCAGCGCGGTCTCATGCGCGTGGATCGCGTCGAGGCCGATCGCCTCGACGTAATCGATCGCGGCATGCAGGCCGAGCGCGCCGACGATATGCGGCGTCCCCGCCTCGAACCGCGCCGGTGGCGGGGCGTAGGTCGTGCGGGCGAAGGACACCCGGTCGATCATCGCCCCGCCGCCCTGCCACGGCGGCATGGCGTCGAGCAGCGCGGCGCGCGCCCACAACACGCCGATCCCGGTCGGGCCATAGAGCTTGTGCCCGGAGAAGACGTAGAAGTCGCAGTCGAGCGCCGCCACGTCGACCGCCATGCGCGGCACCGCCTGGCACCCGTCGAGCAGCAGCAGCGCGCCGACGCCATGCGCCAGCGCGGCGGCGCGCGGCGCGTCCAGCACCGAGCCGAGCACGTTGGAGACATGCGCCAGCGCCACCATCCGGTGGGCCGGCGTCAGCATCGCCGCCATCGCGTCGAGGTCGACGCGGCCGTCCCCGGTCAGCGGGCACACGTCGACGGCGGCGCCGGTCCGCTCCGCCAGCATCTGCCACGGCACGATGTTGGAATGATGCTCCAGCGTCGAGAGCATGATCCGCTCGCCGGGCCTGAGACCGGCGCCCCAGCTCTGCGCGACCAGGTTGATGCCCTCGGTCGCGCCGCGCGTGAAGACGATCTCGTCGGGCGTCGCCGCCCCGATGAACCGCGCGCAGGCTGCCCGCGCCGCCTCATAGGCGAGCGTCATGTCGGCCGACCGCCGGTAGACCCCGCGATGCACCGTCGCATAGGTCTCGCCATAGGCCCGTGCGATCGCGTCGATCACGGCGCGCGGCTTCTGCGCCGTCGCCGCCGTGTCGAGATACGCCCAGCCGGAGGGGATGGCGGGGAAGTCGGAGACGAGGTCGAGGGGGCGCAGAGCCTCCCCGGGACGGGGAGGGGAACCGCGCGAAGCGCGGTGGAGGGGGCCCTCCGCAAGCGGGATCGCTCGTGGCAAACCCGCTCCACCGCCTGCGGCGGTCTCCCTCCCCGTATCGGGGAGGATCAGGCCGATCTCACTCATCACGCAACCACCTCTCCGCATCGGCCACGAACGCCTCGCGCACCGTCTCCTCGCCGATCCGCGCCAGCGCCTCGGTGACGAACGCCCGCGTCAGCAGTGCCCTCGCCGGCGCCGGCGGGATGCCGCGCGAGGCGAGATAGTAGAGCGCCGCCCGGTCCAGTTCGCCGACCGTCGCGCCATGGGCGCATTTCACGTCGTCGGCGAAGATCTCCAGTTCCGGCTTGGCGTTGATCGTCGCGGTGCGGGCCAGCAGCAGCCCGCGCAGCGATTGCTCGGCATCGGTCTTCTGCGCGCCGCGCGCCACCTCGACCCGCGCCGCGACCGAGCAGGTCGCGCGTCCGTCGGCGACCGAGCGCCAGACCTGTCGCGTCGTGCCGTCGGGCGCGGCATGGCGCAGCACCGCGCCGACGTCGTGGCGCTGCGCCGCGCGGCCGAGCAGCGCCCCGCCGGCCTCGGCGAACGCGCCCGCGCCGTCCAGCGTCAGCGCCGCGTCGAGCCGCGTGTCGCCGGTGCCGGCGGCGAGCGTCACCAGGTCGAAGCTTGCCCCCGCCGCCAGATCGGCGGTGTCGGCGATGCTGGTCAGGCCGCCGCCCAGTACCCGCCGCGCCACCGCCAGCCGGGCCGATCGCGCGAGGGTGACGCCGCAGGCCCGGTTCGTCCAGCCGGTGCCGGCGAACGTCTCGACGATGCTCGCCTGCGCGCCCTCGCCCAGCGCGATCTCGGCGGCGACGTGGCTCGCGCCGCCGGTGGCGACATGGATGATCTCGATCGTGGCGGACGGGTCATGCTCCCGCCCCAGCCGCAGCCGCCAGCCCGTGCCGCCGGCCAGCGCGCCCAGCGGGTGGCGCGCGGCGCGGGCATCGGCCGGCCCGACCTCGACCGGGCCGGGATCGCTGCGCGCCGGATCGCAGACGCCGTCGACGAAGAACAGGCGCGGGCCGCCGCAGCCGATCCAGAGGCCGTCGTCGGCGGCGACGCCGGTGGCGGCGGCGCGCGACAGTTCGGGCAGCGCGGCCAGGTCCGACCAGCGCCACGCCTCGTCCCGCGCCGAGGGAAGGTCGAGCGTCACCAGATCCTCCCGTGCCGGGGAGGATTGAAGAGGGTCACGCCGCCACCCCCACATACCCTTCGCGCTCCAGCGCATGCGCCAGTTCCGCCCCGCCCGAGCGGACGATCCGCCCGCCCGCCAGCACATGGACGAAGTCCGGCTTCACATAGTCCAGCAGCCGCTGATAATGCGTGATGAGCAGCACCGCCTTGTCCGGCGCCCGCATGATCGTGTTGATGCCGTGGCCTACGACGCGCAGCGCGTCGATGTCGAGGCCCGAATCCGTCTCGTCGAGGATGGCGAGCCTGGGCGCGATGATGCCCATCTGCACCATCTCGTTGCGCTTCTTCTCGCCGCCGGAGAAGCCGACGTTCACCGGCCGCTTCATCATGTCCATGTCGAGGCCAAGCGCATCGGCCTGCGCGCGCGCCAGCCGCAGGAACTCCGCCCCCGACAGTTCCGCCTCCCCCCGCGCGCGCCGCTGGGCGTTGAGCGCGGTGCGCAGGAACTGGACGTTGGACACGCCCGGGATCTCGACCGGATATTGGAAGCCGAGGAACAGCCCGGCGGCGGCCCGCTCATGCGGCTGGAGCGCGAGGAGGTCCCGCCCGAGGAAATCGACGGCGCCGCCCGTCACCTCGTAACCCGGCCGTCCGCCCAGCGTATAGGCGAGCGTCGACTTGCCCGCCCCGTTCGGCCCCATGATGGCATGGACCTCGCCGGCGTTCACGGCGAGCGAGAGGCCGTCGAGGATCGTCTTGCCGGCGGTCTCGGCGGTGAGATCGGTGATGTGGAGCATCAGCGGTTCGATACCATCGGAAAGAGTGCGGGTGTCGTCAACAAGCCTTGAACGACAGGAACTTGCACGATGGGCCGACGCATGTCCGTCGCGAGCGCGCGCAGCTTCGCCGCCTGCCCCTGGGTCCAGCCGTGGAAATCGGTCTCATGGGGCGTCGCCATCATCCGGCCTTTCCCTGGCACCGGCTCAGGAAACCCTGGCGCAGGTTGGCGACCGCCTCCTGCCGCAGCCGGTCGAGCGTGCGCAGGTCGTCGAGCGACTGCTGCCGGTCCTCGAGCGCCTGATAGGCGAGGGCGATCCCCGCCTCGCTGTCGGCCGGGCGGCCCTGTCCCGGCGTTCGCAGCGCCCGTCGCCGCGCCGCGAGGTCGGCGCGCGCCGTGGCGATCGCGCTCTGCTCGCGGAAACCGTCGAGCAGGAAGGCGGTGTGGCGCCCGCCCTCGGCCTCGACGCCGCGCGCCACCGTCACCCGGTCGCATCTGGCGACCGCGCCGTTCATCGCGTCGAGTTCAACCCCGTCGACCGTGAGCGCCCCCGCCGCGAGCACGGCCATCATCCGACCGACCCCTCAAGGCTGATCCCCAGCAGCTTCTGCGCCTCGACCGCGAACTCCATCGGCAGCTGCTGCAGCACCTCCTTGGCGAAGCCGTTGACGATCAGCGCCACCGCGTCCTCGGCGCCCAGGCCGCGCTGCATGGCGTAGAACAGCTGGTCCTCGCTGATCTTGCTCGTCGTCGCCTCATGCTCGATCTGGGCCGAGGGGTTGCGCACCTCGATATAGGGCACGGTATGCGCGCCGCAGTCCGGCCCCAGCAGCAGCGAATCGCACTGGGTGTGGTTGCGCACGCCCTCCGCCGTCGGCCCGACGCGGACCAGCCCGCGATAGGTGTTGTCGCTCCGCCCGGCCGAGATGCCCTTCGACACGATGGTCGAGCGGCTGCCGCGGCCGAGGTGGATCATCTTCGATCCGGTGTCGGCCTGCTGGCGGTTGTTCGTCACCGCCACCGAATAGAACTCGCCGACGCTGTCCTCGCCCGACAGCACGCAGGACGGGTATTTCCAGGTGATCGCGGAGCCGGTCTCGACCTGGGTCCAGCTCACCTTGCTGCGCGCGCCCTGGCACAGCGCCCGCTTGGTGACGAAATTGTAGATGCCGCCCTTGCCGTCGGCGTCGCCCGGATACCAGTTCTGCACCGTCGAATATTTGATCTCGGCATCGTCCATCGCCACCAGTTCGACGACGGCGGCGTGGAGCTGGTTCTCGTCGCGCATCGGCGCGGTGCAGCCTTCGAGATAGGAGACGTGGCTGCGCTTGTCGGCCACGATCAGCGTCCGCTCGAACTGGCCGGTGTTGGCCGCGTTGATGCGGAAATAGGTCGACAGCTCCATCGGGCAGCGCACCCCCTCCGGGATGTACACGAAGGTGCCGTCGGAGAAGACGGCGGCGTTCAGCGCGGCGAAGTAGTTGTCGTGGATCGGCACCACCTTGCCCAGCCACTTCCTCACCAGTTCGGGATATTCCTTCACCGCCTCGGAGATGGAGCGGAAGATGACGCCGGCCCGCTCCAGCTCGGCGCGGAAGGTGGTCGCCACCGACACGCTGTCGAACACCGCGTCCACCGCGACGCGCCGCGCGCCCTCGACGCCGGCCAGCACCTTCTGCTCCTCGATCGGGATGCCGAGCTTCTCGTAGACGCGCAGGATCTCGGGATCGACCTCGTCCAGCGAGCCGAGCGTCGGCTTCGCCTTCGGCGCGGCGTAATAATAGGCATCCTGATAGTCGATCGGCGGCACGTTCAGCTTCGCCCAGTCCGGCGCGGTCATCGTCTGCCAATGCGCCCAGGCCTTCAGCCGCCAGTCGAGCATCCACTGCGGCTCGCCCTTCTTGGCCGAGATGAAGCGGACGATGTCCTCGCTGAGGCCCTTGGGGGCGAAATCCTGCTCGACGTCGGAGGTGAAGCCCCATTCATAGGTGGAGAGCTTCTCCGCCGCCTCATGCGCCGCGCGGTTGCGCACATCCACACCGTCGCTCATGCCAGCACCTCGCCCGCCAGCACGGCCAGGGTGACCCCGGCCAGCGCGCCCTTCACCGCCGCGTTGACGACGCTCCAATGCGGCTTCACCCGGCAGCTCTCCTCCAGCTCGCAGTCGCGCCGGCCCTCGCCGACGCAGGGGGTCAGCGCGATCGGCCCTTCGACCGCCTCGACGATGTCGGCGACCGAGATGTCGTGCATGCCCCGCGCCAGGCTGAAGCCGCCGCCGGCGCCGCGCGCGGAGACGAGCAGGCCGGAGGCGGCGAGCCTGCCCATCAGCTTCTGCGCGGTGGGGAGCGGCACGCCCGTCTCCCCGGCGAGCGACGTCGCCGACAGCCGCTCGCCATCGTCGTGGCGCGCGGCCGCCGACATCATGACGACGGCATAGTCGGCGAGGCTGGACAGGCGCATGGCGGCTCCGACTCAATCGGACGAAATCGTTCCGATTTTCCAATTGGGGTTGCCGAAGGGTCGGGTCAACCCTTGGTCGGCCGGACCGGGGCGGGCATAGGCGGGCGATGGACGCCTTCCGCCTGATCCGCCCGCTGGTCTTCGCGCTGGAGCCGGAGCGGGCGCACCGTCTGACGATCTCGGCGCTGAAGCTGGGCGGACGGCCGCCCCGGCCATCCGATCCGCGGCTCGCCACGCGGCTGGCGGGGCTGGCGCTGCCGAACCCGATCGGGCTGGCGGCCGGCTTCGACAAGGACGCCGAGGTGCCCGACGCGATGCTGGGCTTGGGCTTCGGCATGGTCGAGGTCGGCACGCTCACCCCCCTGCCGCAGCCGGGCAACCCGCGCCCGCGCCTGTTCCGGCTGGCGGAGGATCGCGCCGTCATCAACCGCATGGGCTTCAACAACGGCGGACAGGCGGCGGCGCTGGCGCGGCTGGCGGCGCGGCGGGGGACGGGCATCGTCGGGGTGAACATCGGCGCCAACAAGGACAGCGTCGACCGCATCGCCGATTATGCCGGGGGCGTGGCGCGGATGGCGGGGGCGGCCGACTATCTGGTGGTGAACGTCTCTTCCCCCAACACGCCGGGCCTGCGCGCGTTGCAGGGTCGCGGGCCGCTCGACGAACTGCTGGCGGCGGTGACGGCGGCGCGGCCGGCGGGCGGGCCGCCGATCTTCCTGAAGGTCGCGCCCGATCTGCGCGACACGGATGTGGACGACATCGCCGCCGTCGCGCTGGATCGCGGCATCGACGGGCTGATCGTGGCCAACACCACCGTGGCGCGGCCGCCGCTCGTCTCCCGGTTCTCGGGGGAGAGCGGCGGCCTGTCGGGCGTGCCGCTGGCGCTGCCGGCACTGGAAATGCTGCGGCGTTTCCGTGCAGCGACCGGCGCAGCATTGCCGCTGGTCGCCGCCGGCGGCATCGCGAGCGCGCAGGACGCCTATGCCCGCATCCGGGCGGGGGCGGGCGCGGTGCAGCTCTATTCCGCGCTCGTCTACGAGGGGCCGGGGCTGGCGCGGCGGATCGCGGCGGGGCTGGCGCGGCTGCTGGAGCGGGACGGGATCGGGACGGTGGCGGAGGCGGTCGGGTCGGAGGCCCGGCGAAACGAATAGTGTGCTCCTGCCTGCGCAGGGCACGAATCCGGAGACGGGATCGGTTCTCCCTGGACGACGGCGGCACCGTCGCACTTGCCCCATTGTCCCGCCCGGCTATCGTCCTCCCATGATCCGCATCCTCGTCCTGCTCGCCCTCCTCCTCCCCGCCCCGGCGCTGGCCGGGGGCGGCATGGTGTCCGCCGCCGACCCGCGCGCCGCGGCGGCGGGGCGGGAGATGCTGCGCGCCGGCGGCACCGCGACCGATGCCGCCATCGCCACGATGCTGGCGCTGACCGTCGTCGAGCCGCAATCCTCCGGCATCGGCGGGGGCGGCTTCATGCTGGTGCGCGACGGCCGGACCGGCGCCATGGACAGCTATGACGGGCGCGAGACCGCGCCGGCCGCCGCCGACGCGCGATGGTTCTTCGGCGCCGACGGTCGCGCCATGAGCAAGGCGGACGCGGTCCCCGGCGGGCGCAGCGTCGGCGTGCCGGGCAACCTGCGGCTGGCGGCGCTGGCGCATGCGGCGCATGGCAGGCTGCCCTGGGCGCGGCTGTTCGCCCCGGCGATCCGGCTGGCGGACGGAGGCTTCGCCGTCACCCCCCGGCTGTTCGAGTTCCTCGCCGACCATGGCGGCCATGTCGATGCCTGGGCGCGGGGCCGGTATTTCGGCGCCGACGGCGCGCCCAGACCCGTGGGCACGGTGATCCGCAACCCGCTGCTGGCGACGACGCTGCGCCGGATCGCCGCGCGCGGGGCCGACAGCTTCTATGTCGGCCCCATGGCCGGGGCGATCGTCGCGACGGTGAACGGCGCCGCGCGCAATCCGTCGAGGATGACCGGGGGCGATCTCGCCAGCTACGACGCCAGGGCGCGGCCGGTCGTCTGCGGGGCGTATCGCGTGTGGCGCATCTGCGGCATGGGGCCGCCGTCGTCCGGCGCGACCACCGTCTTCGCCATACTGAAGCA
>CAXTHU010000094.1:0-10220 GCA_964244125.1 uncultured Sphingomonadaceae bacterium | reverse complement strand
GATCGAGGCGCTGCCGGACACGGTCGTCCGGCTGTTGGCGACCACCGAACAGGACGGTGCGTTGATCGTCGAGGCGCCCGAGACCACGATGCCGTCCGGGGCGGAGCCGGACAGGGCATAAAGGCAGCCGGGCAGCGTCACCCCCGTCGGCGTCGTGCCCGCCGTCGCCGGCGTCACTGCCGCCACGCCGACCGAGACGACGTTGTAGCTGAGCGCGGTCGTCAGGATGCGCGTCAGCCGCAGCGGCACGGCGGTGGTGACGGTGGCGGTGATGACCTTGCGGTTGCTGGCGTCGGTGGTCGGCGCGGGTGTGACAACGGCGGTGCCGGCGAGACCGTTCGCCACGGCGATGGCGCTGGCCGTCGGCTGCACCACGCTGGCGTCGGATGCCGCCGCATAGGCCATGGCGGCGGCGAGGGCGGCGGCATCGGCGATGCGCTGGTTTGCGACCTTCGTCGCATAGCCCTGGCTTACTTCCATGGCGAGGCCGGTCATCCCCAGGATCGAGGTGAGCGACAGCCCCGCGATGATGGTGACGCCCCCGCGCATGTCCCGGCCGAGCCGGGCGAGACGGGAGCGGCCGAGCCGCGCGATCCGGGAGGTGAGGTTTGCCGACATGCGAGCGTTTATGGCGCGGACGTCGTTGCCGGAGGATGTGCGGAGAAGGTTAACCGGCGGGAAGCCGTGTCGCGGAAAATACGGATTCGCCGCTCAGCCGGCCGATGCGCTCTTCAGCCAGGCGGTCATCTCCGGATAGGAGATGACCTGGTTGAAGGCGATGCCGGAATGGCCCTCGCGCGACCAGCGGACGATCCCGGCGATGGCGCGGAAGCCTTCCAGGGTGACGATCACCTCGGCGCCGACGGCCAGCTCGACGTCCAGCTCCACCTTCACGCCGCCCTGCGACACGTCGCGGACCATGACGCGATGGTAATGCGCGCCGACGCGCAGCGTCGCCCGGCACGGGCGCGACAGGCGCGGCGCGCGGGCGCGGAGCTGGTTGCCCTCCGGATCGCGGTCCGTCAGCACGGCGGCGACGTCGATCGGTTCGTCGAACTGGATGCCGGCATTGTCGTCGCGCAGCCAGCGGACGATGCCCGCCAGCCGCCGGTCGGCGCGCAGCTCGAAGATGACGTGCTGGCCGATCTCCAGCCTGCTGTAGACCCGCGCCATCAGGCCGCCGGCCGAGATGTTGCGGATGAGGCAGAGATCCTCGCCGCGCTTGGTCACCACCTTGGCGACGCGCAGGATCGACATGTGGCGCTGGCCGATCCGGCGCTCGCCGTCGTCGGCGGGATCCGGGATCGTGGTCGCGAACGAGAAGCGCGTCGATTCGCTCTTTTCCTCGTCGAGCATGGCAACCCCGTTCCGATGCGGCCGATCGGGCCAGTCCTGCCCGTCGCCGGCAAGGATAACGTGAACTTCCTTTCGGAAACCTTTTCGGCGGCGAAAGGAGGTGCCGGCGGGACGCGTGGATGGAGGCCCGACCGGGAATCGAACCCGGGTGCAAGGATTTGCAGTCCTCTGCGTAACCACTCCGCCATCGGGCCGCGACGTCGGCAAGGGCGCGCAGATGCTCGACTTTCCGGCCGGCGTCAACGGCGGCGGCTTCGCGGCGGTACGGGCGGGGCGAGCGTCGGCAATCTTTACAGGTCCGGGCCGGGCCAGGTGGGAAAGCACGCAAAAGGTGGGTTGGCATGATGGTTGCTAGCACTGGTTGCCAGCGACGTCTGCTCAGGCCACGCTGCAACCATCACGAGGATTTCAAATGAAGAAAATGCTTTTCGCCGCGACCGCGGCCGTCCTTTCCGCGTCTGGCGCGCAGGCGATCACCGTCGACGGGACGATCGGTTTTGGCGAATATGCCGGGGCGCTGGTCACCACGGTCCAGCGCGGCGCGAACGTCGACTCGGGCGCCCAAGGCCCCGGCACCCCCGGCGTGTTCGTCGAGAATGTCGGCTATACGGTCTATTACTCTTCGGATGCGACGAACGTGTATGTCGGCCTGCGGTCGGACGTCGCCAGCGGCCTGCCCTTCGCCAATCTCTATTTCGATACCAACAACGCGACGGCCGCGGGTTCGGATATCGGCTTCGAGGTGTTCAACAACAAGGCGTTCGTGCCGGCCACCGGCGTGTTCTCCGCCACCTCGCTGACCTCGGTGGGCGCGGTCTATGCATCCACGCCGGGCGCGGGCGCGGTCGGCGACGTGATCGAGTTCTCGATCCCCTGGACCGTCTTCGTCACCAACGCCCTGGGCCTCAACCAGCCGCTGGTCGCGGCCGGCGGTTTGCTTCAGCTCCGCACCAGCCAGTCCTTCAACTATGCCGGCGCGACCGGCGATGGCGGGACGGGCGACGTGATCTCCCGGTTCGGTTTCCAGGCGGCGCCCCTGGCGGATGCCGTGCCCGAGCCCGGCACCTGGGCGATGCTGGTGCTGGGCTTCGGCCTGGTCGGCGGCGCGGCGCGTCGCCGCAAGGCCGCCGTCGCCGCCGCCTGACCGACCATCCTTGAGCGACGCGCGCCGCCGGATCGATTCCGGCGGCGTTGTCGTGCCCGCCGATGCGTCGCCTCGGAACGGGCGGCGATCGGTCGCCCGTTCGGATCTGCCCGTGAACGGCGCGGTAACCATGACACAGGCATAGAGTGATCCGAACGAGTCGCGCCGCAGTGCTTGGCGCGCGCCGGCGCCAGCGATAGAGACTGGAGTGTCGATCAAGTGTATTGCATCGATAACACAGTCGTGCGACAGGCGGGATCATGACGGACCAGGCGGATTTCGCCCTCATGCGGCGCGCGATGGTGGCGAGCCAGCTGCGCACCAGCGCGGTGACCGATGCCGGCGTGCTGGCCGCGATGGGCCGGGTGCCGCGCGAGCGGTTCGTGGGGCCGGGCCAGCGCGCCACGGCCTATGTCGATCGCGCGCTGCCGCTGGCCGCCGCCCCAGGCCGGGCGATCAACCCGCCGCTCGCCACCGCGCGGCTGCTCGATGCGCTCGGGCCACGTCATGGCGAACGCGCGCTCGTGATCGGCGCCGCCACCGGCTATGCCGTCGCCATCCTCGCCGAGATCGGTCTTGCCGTCACCGCGCTGGAGGAGGACGGCGTGCTGGCCGAGATCGCCCGCGTCGCGCTTGAGCATCGGGCGCTGTCGATCGATGTCGGGCCGCTGGCCGCGGGCCATGCCGGCGGCGGACCCTATGATGTCATTCTGATCGACGGCGCGGTGGAGGCGGTGCCGCGCGCGCTGGTCGACCAGCTGGTCGACGGCGGGCGGCTCGCCGCCGGCCTCGTCGAGCGCGGCGTCACCCGGCTCGCGTTCGGCCGCAGGACGGGCGACGCCTTCGGCATAACCGCCTTCGCCGACGGCGAGGTGGTGATGCTGCCCGGCTTCGCCCCGGCGCCGGCGTTCAGTTTCTGAAGGGAAGATCGAAGATGGCGCGACAGTTGGCGCGGGCATTCACGGGGCTGGCCGTCGCGCTGGCGGCCGTGCCGTCGGCGGCGCCGGCGGACACGCTGCGCGAGGCGCTGATCCGCACCTACGGCAACAATCCGACGCTGACGGGTGCGCGCGCCCAGTTGCGCGCGCTCGACGAGGGGGTCGCCATCGCCCGGTCCCAGGGGCGCGTGGCGGTGACCGGAACGGCGGGGCTGACCCAGAGCTTCGGCGGCCTCGGCACGTTCGATTCGCGCGGCCGGTCGATCACCGGCGGGGCCGACGTCTCGCTGCCGCTGTTCCAGGGCGGGCGGGTCCGTTCCTCCATCCGCGCCGCCGACGCCCGGGTCGAGGCCGGGCGCGCCGCCCTGCGCGGGGTGGAGGGCGACATCTTCACCGAGGCGGTCGGCGCCTATATGGACGTCGTCCGCGACACCTCCATCGTCGAGCTCAACCGCAACCAGGTGAAGGTGCTGGAGACCAACCTCCAGGCCTCGCGCGATCGGTTCGAGGTGGGCGACCTGACCCGCACCGACGTCGCCCAGTCGGAGGCGCGGCTGTCCGGCGCGCGCGGCCAGCTGGCGCTCGCCATCGGCCGGCTGACCGCCAGCCAGGAGAATTACCGCCGCGTCGTCGGCAAGCTGCCCGAGGCGCTCGCCGCACCGCCGCCGCTGCCGGTGCTGCCGGCGACGCCCGATCGGGCGGTGGAGGTGGCGCTGTCCAACAATGCCGGCCTCGCCTCGACCGCGGCGACCAGCCGGGCGACCGCCTTCGACGTCGGCACCGCGCGCGCCGCCCGCCTGCCGACGATCTCGGCGGTGGCCGGCACCACCTACAACAATTATCTCGGCACGCTCGACAACGCCGTCGGCATTCCCGGCGCCGGGGTCGACCAGGTGCAGACCAATTCCAACATCGGCCTGTCGCTCAGGGTGCCGCTCTACCAGGGCGGCGGCGTCGCGGCGCGGGTCCGCCAGGCACAGGCGTTGCAGAGCCAGGCGCTGGAGCAGACGGTGCTGGTCGAGCGATCGGTCGTCGCCCGCGCGCGCTCCACCTTCGCCAGCTACCGCGCCGCGCAGGAGACGATCGCCGCCAACGAATCCGCCGTATCCGCCAACACGCTGGCGCTCGAAGGCGCGCGCGCGGAGAACAGCGTCGGCACGCGCACCATCATCGAGGTGCTGAACGCCGAGCAGGAGCTGCTGAACAGCCAGGTGCTGCTGGTGACGGCGCGGCGCGACCTCTATGTCGCGGGCTTCGCGCTGCTGAACGCGATGGGCCAGGCGGAGCTGGACGACCTGAACCTTGAAGGATCGGGTCCGCTCTACGATCCGACGATCAACTACAACCGCGTGTCGCGCCGCGTGTCCGACTTCTATTACGACAAGGCGCCCGAGACCCAGGCGACGCGCACGGTCGATCCGGACCCGGCCGGCCCGCCCAAACCGTGAGCGCGCCCGAGCAGTCGGTCGAGGACATCCTCGCCTCGATCAAGCGGATGATGGTCGAGGAGGCGCCGGCGGCCGCGCCGCCCGAGGAGCCGGACGAAGAGCCGGACGACGTGCTGGAACTGACCCGTCCGGTATCGCCGGGGCCGTCGGCGCTGGTCTCGCCCGGCCCGGCCGACGCCAGCCGGCAGGCGCTCGCCTATCTGTCGTCGCTGAAGCTGTCGGGCGAGCCGGCCGACGACACGCTGGCGGCGCTAGTGCGCGAATTGCTGCGGCCGATGCTCCGGGCGTGGCTCGACGCCGAACTGCCCGGCATCGTCGAGCGCGCGGTGGTGCGCGAGATCGCGCGGCTGGGCGGCCCCAAGGAGTAGGGCGGCGGGACGCGCGGACAAGCATCGTCCCGGCCGGACGGTGCCGGTCCGCGCCGGGCCGAATCGCTATCCGCTTGAGTGAAGCCGCGGATTCTGCTTTGATTCGGGCCATGAGCCGTGCGCGCCAATCCCCCCTCGCCCTCATCAAGGCGGCATTCTGGCCGGCGGTGTCGCTGCTCGTCATCGGCAATTTCGCCGCCTATGCCCTGTTCGGCGCCAACGGCCTCTTCGCGCTGGGCGATTATCGCCAGCAGCTCGGCGCCAGCACGGCCGAGCTGGCGCGGCTGGATGCCGAGCGGGTGCGTCTCGCCCATCGCGTCGCGCTGCTCGATCCGCGCCGCGCCGATCCGGACATGGCCGACGAGCTGGTGCGCAAGGATCTCGGCCTGGCCCGCCCGGACGAAGTGATCCTCGACGTCAAATAGCGATCCGGAAATAGCGCGCCCGGCCCCGTGCCGAAGCGTTCCCATCGCGATCCGCCGGGCCTATATGCAGGCTCCCCGCGTCCCCCGGAAAGGCGATCCTTGGCCCGAACAGCCCGTTCCCAGTCCCCGTCCGCGCAGCCATCCCCCCCGGCCGAGCCCGCCATCCCCAACCGCGAGCGCCCCGGCCAGCCGGAACGCTTCGCGCCGTCGAAGGAAGAGCTGCTCGGCTTCTACAGGCAGATGCTGCTCATCCGCCGCTTCGAGGAGAAGGCGGGGCAGCTCTACGGCCTGGGGCTGATCGGCGGTTTCTGCCACCTCTATATCGGGCAGGAGGCGGTGGCGGTCGGGCTGCAATCGGCGCTGACCCCGGGCCGGGATTCGGTCATCACCGGCTATCGCGACCATGGCCACATGCTCGCCTACGGCATCGATCCCAAGCTCATCATGGCCGAGCTGACCGGCCGCGCCGCCGGCATCAGCAAGGGCAAGGGCGGGTCGATGCACATGTTCTCCGTGGAGCACAGGTTCTATGGCGGGCACGGCATCGTCGGGGCGCAGGTCAGCCTCGGCACCGGCCTCGCCTTCAAGCACAAATATGACGGGGACGGCGGCATCTGCCTGGCCTATTTCGGCGATGGCGCGGCCAACCAGGGCCAGGTCTACGAGAGCCTGAACATGGCCGAGCTGTGGAAGCTGCCGATCATCTTCGTCATCGAGAACAACCAGTATGCCATGGGCACGTCGGTGAACCGCGCCTCGGCCGAGGACCAGCTCTACCGCCGGGGCGAGAGTTTCCGCGTGCCGGGGATGCAGGTGGACGGCATGGACGTGCTGGCCGTGCGCGGCGCCGCCGAGGAGGCGCTGAAATGGGTCCGCGCCGGCAAGGGGCCGGTGGTCATGGAGCTGAAGACCTATCGCTACCGCGGCCACTCGATGTCCGATCCGGCCAAATACCGCTCGCGCGACGAGGTCCAGGCGGTGCGCGACAAGTCCGATCCGATCGACCATGCCAAGAAGGAGCTGGAGGCGCTGGGCGTGACGGAGGACGAGCTGAAGAAGCTGGAAAAGGATATCCGCGCCGTGGTGGCGGAGGCCGCCGACTTCGCCGAGCAGTCGCCCGAGCCGGAGGGCGGGGAGCTTTATACCGACGTGCTGGTGGGTCGCTACTGATGGCCGTGGAGCTGAAGATGCCGGCCCTGTCCCCGACCATGGAGGAGGGGACGCTCGCCAAGTGGCTGGTGAAGGAAGGGGACGTCGTGAAATCCGGCGACATCCTCGCCGAGATCGAGACCGACAAGGCCACGATGGAGTTCGAGGCGGTCGACGAGGGGACGGTCGCGCAGATCGTCGTCGCGGAGGGCACCGACGGGGTGAAGGTCGGCACCGTTATCGCCCTGATCGCCGAGGAAGGGGATGATGCGAAAGCCCTCTCCCCTCCGGGGAGAGGGTTGGGAGAGGGGGGGCCCGACAAGAAGGACGACGTCCCAGCCGAATCCCCCTCTCCCCCAAGGGTGGAGGGGGCGGAAGGGTCTCCTACCCCCCACAAGATGGAAACCGGCGCGCGCGATCTCGTCCATGCCGCGACCGAGGGCGGGCCGGAGACGGCCGACCCGGAGGTTCCCGCCGGCACGAAGATGGTCAAGACCACGGTCCGCGAGGCGTTGCGCGATGCCATGGCCGAGGAGATGCGCGCCGACCCCCGCGTATTCGTGATGGGCGAGGAGGTGGCGCAGTATCAGGGCGCCTACAAGGTAACGCAAGGGCTGCTCGACGAGTTCGGCGACAGGCGTGTCATCGACACGCCGATCACCGAATACGGCTTCGCCGGCGTCGGCACGGGGGCGGCGATGGGGGGCCTGCGTCCGATCATCGAGTTCATGACGTTCAACTTCGCCATGCAGGCGATCGACCACATCGTCAATTCGGCAGCCAAGACGAACTACATGTCCGGCGGCCAGATGCGCTGCCCGATCGTGTTCCGCGGCCCCAACGGCGCCGCCGCCCGGGTGGGCGCGCAGCACAGCCAGAATTACGCGCCGTGGTATGCCTCCGTCCCTGGCCTGATCGTCATCGCGCCCTATACGGCGGCGGATGCCAAGGGGCTGCTGAAGGCGGCGATCCGCTCGCCCGATCCGGTCGTGTTCCTGGAGAACGAGCTGCTCTACGGCCAGAGCTTCGAGGTGCCGGCGCTCGACGATTTCGTCCTGCCGATCGGCAAGGCGCGGGTCGCGCGCGAGGGCCGCGACGTCACCATCGTCAGCTACACGATCGGCGTCGGCGTCTCGCTCGATGCCGCGAAGAGGCTGGCCGAGGAGGGGATCGAGGCCGAGGTGATCGACCTGCGCACGCTGCGGCCGCTCGACAAGGCTTGCGTGCTGAAGTCGCTCGCCAAGACGAACCGGATGGTGGTGGTGGAGGAGGGCTGGCCGACCTGCGGCATCGCGTCGGAGATCGTCGCCATCGCCATGGCGGAAGGCTTCGACGACCTCGACGCGCCGGTGCTGCGCGTGACCAACGAGGACGTGCCGATGCCCTATGCGGCCAATCTGGAGAAGCTGGCGCTGGTGACGGTGGAGGGCGTGGTCGCGGCGGTGAAGAAGGTTTGTTACCGGGAATAGGGCGGCCCCATCCTCTCGAAACCGTCCATGCCGAGCGCAGATGATCCTTCCTGCCGATCCCGAACGCCGCCTCGCCCTCGCCTATGTGCCGGCCGCCCGCCGTCCCGCGCTTGCTGCCATCTGGGCGCTTGACGAACGGCTCGCCGGGATCGTCGCCGCCACGCGCGAGCCGATGATCGGGCGCATCCGGCTGGCATGGTGGCGGGATGCGCTGGCGGCGCTGGACGATGCCGCCCCGCCAGCCGAGCCGCTGCTGGTGGCGCTCGCGGCCGAGGTGCTGCCAACGGTTTCGGGCGCCGGGATGGCGGCGATGGTGGCGGGGTGGGATGCGCTGCTGCCGCTCGATGCGGTGGATGAGGCCGCGTTGGAATCACATGCGGAGGAACGGGGGGAGCGACTGTTCGCGCTATCCGGCCGGCTGCTGGGCGGCGCTCCTCCTGCGGGCGCCGGCGCGATGTGGGCACGCGCGGACCTCGTCCGCGCGATCCTCCCCGGCACGGGGAGGGGGACCGCGCGCAGCGTGGTGGAGGGGACCCTCCACGAGCGGGATCGCAAGCGGCGGCCCCCCTCCACCAGCTTCGCTGGTCCCCCTCCCCGTGCCGGGGAGGATCGATGGCCTCGAACTATCCGCCCGCTCGGCATGCTCGCCGTCCTCGCCCGGCGCGACCCCGCCGAGCGGCCCGGTTCGCCCGCGCGCATCCTCGCCATGTTGCGTCACCGCCTGACCGGCCGCTAGGCTGCCCGAAACAAGGGGGACGAGACGATGTGGCGATTCCTTGCCGGCGTGGTGTCGGCGCTGCTGCTGGCCGGGGCGGGGCTGTTCTGGTGGCAGGGGCGCGATGGGGCGACGCTAGGCGGCTTGCCCCGCGCGCCCTTCGCGGCGATGGCGCAGGGTGGCGCCACGCCGCTGGCCGATCCGCCGGAAGCATCCGACAGGACGCGCGAGGAGAAGCGCTTCGCCCGTTACGACAAGGACCGGAACGGCGCCGTCGCCCGCGAGGAATATCTCGCCGCCCGGCGCAAGGCCTTCGCCAGGCTCGACACCGACGGCGACGGGCGGCTGGCGTTCGAGGAATATGCGGTGAAGACCACCGCCAAGTTCGCCGCCGCCGACAAGGATCGCTCGGGCGTGCTGTCCGCCGTCGAGTTCGCGGCGACGCGGGTGGTGCGCAAGGCAGCGGTACGGCCGAGATGCCCGCCGGCGAAGGAGGGCGGGGAGGAGGAGGGGTGATACGTGTTACGCCGCCATCCACCCCGCCAGCGCGTCCCTCGCCCGCGCCGCCAGCATCGCCTTCCGATCCGCCTTGCGCTTGCGGCCGCCGGGCCGGCCCTCGATCGGCGGGAAGAGGCCGAAATTGACGTTCATCGGCTGGTATGTCTCGGCATCGGCGCCGCCGGTCAGGTGGCCGAGGAGCGCGCCGAGCGCCGTCTCGGGCGGGGGCGGGGCGAGCGCCCCGCCGGCCAGCTCGGCCGCCGCGAACCGCCCCGCCAGCAGGCCGATCGCCGCGCTCTCGACATACCCCTCGCAGCCCGTGATCTGCCCGGCGAAGCGGATGTGCGGCGCGCGTTTCAGCCTGAGCGACCCGTCGAGCACGCGCGGGGCGTTCAGGAAGGTGTTGCGATGGAGGCCGCCCAGCCGGGCGAACTCGGCCCGCGCCAGCCCCGGTATGGTGCGGAACAGCCGCACCTGCTCGGCATGTTTCAGCTTCGTCTGGAAGCCGACGATGTTCCACAGCGTGCCCAGCGCATTGTCCTGGCGCAGCTGCACCACCGCATAGGGCCAGCGGCCGGTGCGCGGATCGTCGAGCCCCATCGGCTTCATCGGGCCGTGGCGCAGCGTCTCGGGCCCGCGCGACGCCATCACCTCGATCGGCATGCAGCCCTCGAAATAGGGCGTGTCGCGCTCCCATTCCTTGAACTCGG
>CAXTHU010000093.1:0-10277 GCA_964244125.1 uncultured Sphingomonadaceae bacterium | reverse complement strand
AGATGATGATGGAGGTGATGGGCCTGCACATGCCCGGCGCCGCCTTCGTCAATCCCGGCACGCGCCTGCGCGACGCGCTGACCGGAGCGGCGGTGCGGCGGGTGACGGAAATCGGCCGGGACGGCGGGGATTACCGGCCCTTCGGGCGCTGCATCGACGAGAAGGCGATCGTCAACGCGATCGTCGGCCTGCTCGCCACCGGCGGATCGACCAACCACGCCATCCACCTGCCGGCGATCGCGCGGGCGGCGGGCATCGTGATCGACTGGGAGGATTTCGACCGCCTCTCCGCCGCCGTCCCGCTGATCGCGCGGGTCTATCCCAACGGCTCGGCCGACGTGAACCATTTCCATGCGGCCGGCGGCATGGGCTTCGTGATCGGGACGCTGCTGGCGGGCGGCTATCTCCATCGCGACGTGCCGACCGTGGCGGGGCGTGATCTGGGGGATTACGCGACGGAGCCGTTCCTCCGAGAGGATCGTCATGCCGAACCTGTCTCGGCATCCATCCCGCCACGAACTCCGTCGACGCAAGCGGAACAGGTTCAGGGTGACGACAGAGTATTGGACTGGCGCCCCGCCCCGCCCGTGCCGCTGGACGACGCCATCCTGCGTCCCGCCGCGAACCCCTTCCAGCCGGACGGCGGGATGCGCCTCGTCCAGGGCAATCTCGGCCGCGCGACGTTCAAGACCTCCGCCGTCGCCACCGAACGCTGGACGGTGGCGGCGCCCTGCCGCTGCTTCTCCGACCAGGATGCGGTGATCGCCGCCTTCCGGGCGGGCGAGCTGGCGCGGGACGTGATCGTCGTCGTCCGCTTCCAGGGGCCGCGCGCCAACGGCATGCCGGAACTGCACAAGCTCACCCCGCCGCTCGGCGTGTTGCAGGATCGCGGGTTCAGGGTGGCGCTGGTGACGGACGGGCGGATGTCGGGCGCATCGGGCAAGGTGCCGGCGGCGATCCACGTCTCGCCCGAGGCGCTCGGCGGCGGCCCGCTCGCCCGGCTGCGCGACGGCGATCTGGTGCGGCTGTCGGCCGAGGAGGGGCGGCTGGAGGCGCTGGTGGATGCGGCGGAGTGGGCCGCGCGAGCGCCCGCCCCGGCGCCGGCGGGGCCGGTCGGCACGGGGCGCGAGCTGTTCGCCTTCATGCGCCACGGCGCTTCGCCGGCGGAGGAAGGCGCATCGGCGATGCTGGCGGAGATGGAGCGGAGCGAATGACGGTCGACGAGGTGATGGCGCTGGCGCCGGTGATCCCGGTGCTGGTGATCGAGGATGCCGGCCTGGCGCGGCCGATCGCCGAGGCGCTGGTCGCCGGCGGGCTTTGCGCGCTGGAGGTGACGCTGCGCACCCCGGCGGCGCTGGACGCGATCGCCGAGATGGCCAAGGTCGACGGCGCCGTGGTCGGCGCCGGCACGGTGCTGAATGGCGCGCAGCTGGACGCGGCGGTGGCGGCCGGCGCGCGCTTCGTCGTCTCGCCGGGGCTGACCGAGCCGGTGGCGCGGGCGGCGGGGCAAGCGGGCGTGCCGCTGCTGCCGGGCGTCGCGACCGCCGGCGACATCATGCGCGGGCTCGACCTGGGCCTGACCCGGTTCAAGTTCTTCCCGGCCGAGGCGTCCGGCGGCCTGGCCGCGCTGAAGGCGCTGGCGGCGCCGTTCGGCGAGGCCCGCTTCTGCCCCACCGGCGGCATCGCCTTCGCGACCGCCCCGGCCTGGCTGGCGCATCCGGCGGTGGCCTGCGTCGGCGGCAGCTGGATCGTCCCGCCGGGGCCGGTGGACAAGGCGGAGATCGCGCACCGGGCGAGGGCGGCGGCGGGGTTGCGGGGCTGAGCCTCAGGCCAGCCGCTCCGGCACCGCCTCCGCTTCCTCGATCAGCGTCTCCCGCCGGGCCAGCGCCTCCCACGGGAAGACGAACCAGCTCTTGTCCTCGGCCCGGTCGATCGCGCGCGACCAATAGTCGACCGACACCGCCGAGCGGCGGTTGTTGACGAGGACGGCGAAGCGCACGGCGGCGAGATCGCCGCCATGCGCGCCGATCGCCTGGCGGAGATAGGCGATGGTGCTGCCGCTGTCGTTGATGTCGTCCACGAACAGCAACCGCTCGCCGCTCGCCGCGCGCCCGGCCAGGTTGATGAGGAGCGCGTCGGCGAAGCCGAACACCCGGCTGCTGTGATCGACCGACAGCAGCGGCACGCCGATCCGGTGCGACAGGTAGACCCCCGGCGCGAGGCCGCCGCGGCCGATGCCGACGATGAAGCCGGGCGTCCAGCCGCCCCCCTCCACCGCCGCGGCGATCGCCTCGACATCGGCGACGAAGGCTTCGTGGGTCACATAGGACAGGGTCGGCGGCGGGGTCATGGCGGGGATGCTAACCGACCGTCGCCGCGCGGGCAACGATCAGGCCGATGCCGCCGCGACATAGGCGTCGATCGCCGCGAGATGCCCCGCCACCGCCGCGTCGTCCAGGAAGGAGCCGAGGAAGCTGTTGCGCGCCAGCGTCGCCAGCCCGTCCCGCCCGACGGCGCCCGCGACGGCGCGGTAATTGTCGTTCACATAGCCGCCGAAATAAGCCGGATCGTCCGAATTGACCGTCGCCCGCAGGCCGCGCGCCAGCATCTCGGGCAGGGGGTGCGCGGCGAGATCGCCCACCACGCACAGCTTGTGGTTGGACAGCGGGCAGACGGTCAGCGTCATCGCCGACCGCGCCAGCCGGGTGACCAGCAAGGGGTCTTCCAGCGCACGGTTGCCATGGTCCAGCCGGTCGATCCGGAGCAGGTCGAGCGCCTGGGCGACATACTCCGGCGGCCCCTCCTCCCCGGCATGGGCGACGCGCTTCAGCCCCATCGCGCCGGCGGCGGCGAAGACGCGGGCGAACTTCTCCGGCGGATGGCCGACCTCGGACGAATCGAGGCCGACGGCGGCGATCCGGTCCAGCCAAGGCTCTGCCGCCTTCAGCGTCGCGAACGCCGCCGCCTCGTCCAGGTGGCGCAGGAAGCAGAGGATGAGGCGGCTGGTGAGGCCGTGCCGCGCCTCCGCCTCGGCCATCCCGGCCAGCAGCCCCCCGGCGACGACGGCGAAGGGGATGCCGCGATCGGTATGGGTCTGGGGATCGAAGAATATCTCGGCATGGCGCACCGTGTCGGCCGCGGCGCGGTCGAAATAGGCGAGGGCCAGATCGCGGAAATCCTCCTCGGTGCGCAGCACGTCGGCGCCGGCATAATAGATGTCGAGGAAATCCTGGAGGTCGGCGAAGGCATAGGCCGCGCGCACCTCCTCGACCGAACGGAACGGGATCGCGACATGGTTGCGCGCGGCCAGCGCGAACATCTGCTCGGGTTCCAACGAGCCTTCGATGTGGAGATGGAGTTCGGCCTTCGGCAGACCGGCGATGAAGGCGTCATGAATGGTCATGGGAAGAGCAATAAACCATGCCGACTGTCGCTCAAGCCGCGACATTCAACCTTTGAAGAAGCTGTTCCCCGGCGGAGGCCGGGGTCCGGTTGGGAAGGCCAAGGTAACGAAGCGCGGCGTCTCTTACAAAAGTCCCCCAACTGGCCCCCGGCCTTTGCCGAGGAACGGGGTGGTGGGGTGGTCCGAAACTGCCCTACCACCCCACCGATCACGCGATCTTCAGGCCTTCCCTGTTCATCGCCAGCGTCAGCTGCTTGTTCTCCTGCTCGCTCAGCGCGCGGCGCATCTTCGGGAAGATGTCGTTCTCCTCCTCGCGCATGTGCCGCTCGATCAGCATGCGGAACTCGCGCAGCTTGGGCAGCCAGCCGGCGTCGCCGCGCGGCAGGATGGTGAGGTCGTAGAGGAACTGCTTCACATAGCCATGTTCGTGGTTGAGCTTGTCGGCGTCCTCGGTCTGCGCATGATCGCGCAGCGCGGCATAGACGACGTTCTCCTCCTGGAGCGCGTGCTTGGCCAGGGCATGCTTCAGCTGGGTGAGGAGGATGGTGCGCTTCGTCGTCTGGCTGGCCTCGGTCGCCTCCAGCTTGTCGAAGATGGCGAGCGTGGCGGCATGTTCGGCGGCCAGCGCCTCGTCCCAGCCGCCGGCCAGCGCGGTCGGCCCCTGGACGATCGCCTTGCGGACGATGTTGGCGGCGAGACCCGCGACCAGCCCGGCGGCGGCGGCGCCGACCGCGAGGCCCGTGCCGGCGGACGGCCTGGGCGCGGGGGCGGGCTTCTTGCGGGCGGGCGTCTGCGGCTTGGCGGCGGTGGTGGTGGCCATGATACGTCTCCGGATGAATTACCGGACCATAACAGCCGAGCGGCGCTGCGGTTGCGTCGCCCCTCCCCCCGGCCGATCCCGCTTGCTACGGGGGCGCATGTCCGCCCGCCCGCCCGCCTTGCAGAAATTGGAGCGCGAGCAGGCGCGTGCCTCCGATCCGCGCCGGCTGGTGTGGCTGTCGGCGTCGGCCGGGACGGGCAAGACGCATGTGCTGACCGCGCGCGTGCTGCGCCTGCTGCTGGCGGGCGTCGCGCCGGAGACGATCCTGTGCCTCACCTTCACCAAGGCGGGCGCCGCCGAGATGGCCGAGCGGATCAACGCCCGCCTCGCCCGCTGGGTACGGCTGAAGGGGCCGGACCTCGCCGGCGAATTGCGCGCGCTGGACGAGGATCATGGCCCCGCCGCCGTCGCCCGCGCCCGCGCGCTGTTCGCCACCGTGCTGGACACGCCGGGCGGCGGCCTCCGCATCCAGACCATCCACGCCTTCTGCCAGACGCTGCTGGCCGGCTTCCCGGCGGAGGCGGGGCTGATCCCCGGCTTCCGCCCGCTGGAGGGGCGGGAGGAGGCGCGGCTGGCGCGCGCGACGCTGGCCGAGCTGCTGGTGGCGGCCGAGACCGGCGGCGACCGTCCGCTGATCGCCGACGTCCAGACCCTGTCGCGCCGGCTGGGCGAGCAGGCGGCCGAGCGCTTCCTGCTGGCCTGCGGCCGCGCGCCGGACGCGATGGCGGCGCTGGGCGGCGGGATCGAGGCGCGGCTGCGGCGCGAGATGGAGGTCCCCTCGGGCGATATCGAGGCGCATCTGGCCGGCGCCTGCCACGAGGACAGCTTCGACTGCGCGCCGCTCCACGGGATCGCCGCCGCCAACCGGGGCTGGGGCACCGCGACCGGGCTGAAGCGCGCCGACGACATCGCCCGCTGGCTGGCGCTGGACCCCGCCGCGCGCGCCGCCGGCCTCGCCGACCTCCACCTCGTCTGGGCCAGGGCCGACGGGAACCCGCGCTCCTTCGGCCGGGGACAGGCGCCCAGGGACGCGGATTATGCCGACCTCGCGACCGGGCTGCACGACGCCTGCTCCGCCCTCCTCGCGCTGCGCGCCAAGGCGGCCTATGCCGCGCTGCTCGCCGCCGGGCTGCGCGCGGGGCAGGCCTACGCACGCGCCTATGCGGCCGCCAAGCGGGCGGCCGGCGCGGTCGATTTCGACGACCTGATCCGCGCCACCGTCGCGCTCCTCGCCGCCGACGGCATGGGCGACTGGGTCCGCTACAAGCTCGACCGCGCGACGGATCACATATTGGTCGACGAGGCGCAGGACACGAATACCGACCAGTGGTCGATCGTCGCCAGCATCGCCGGCGAGTTCTTCGCCGGCGAAGGGGCACGCGGCGGCGGGGAGCCGGAGGCGGACGGGGAGACGGGGCTGTCGCGCACCATCTTCACCGTGGGCGATTTCAAGCAGGCGATCTTCGGCTTCCAGGGCACCGATCCGCTGGCGTTCAACGCGGCGCGCGTGGCGTTCATGCGCCAGGCCGAGGGGGCGGAGCGCGGCTTCGACGAGATGTCGCTCGCCCGCTCCTTCCGCTCGACGCCGCCGGTGCTGCGGCTGGTCGACCGGCTGCTGGACGATCTCGGCCCCGATACGCTCGGCCTCTATGACGACACGCCGCCGCATGTCAGCGCGAAGGCCGGTTCGCCGGGTGCGGTGACGCTGTGGCGCGCGCATGCCGTGGACGACGCTCCCGACGTCGACGGCGGCGGCGACGGCGGCGCGGATGGCGAGGAGGGCTGGACCGACGACGCCACGCGCGGCTTCGCCAGCAAGCTGGCGCGGCAGCTGCGCGCCTGGCTGGACGAACCGCTGATGCTGCGCGCGAAGGGCCGGCCGCTCAGGCCCGAGGACGTGCTGATCCTGGTGAGGAAGCGCGGCGACCTCGCCTCGCTGATCGTGGCGCGGCTCCATGCCGAGGGGGTGCCGGTGGCGGGCGTCGATCGGCTGCGGCTGGACGCGCCGCTGGCGGTGAAGGACCTGCTCGCCGCGATCCGCTTCGCCCTCCAGCCGGAGGACGAGCTGAACCTCGCCGCGCTGCTGGTCTCGCCGCTGATCGGCCTGGACCAGGAGGCGCTGTTCCGCGCGGCGTGGAACCGGCCCGGCACGCTGCTGGCGGCGTTGCGCGACGCGCCCGAATTCGCCGCCGTCGTGCCGGCGCTCGACCGGCTGCTGGGGCAGGCCGATCTCGTCACGCCTTATCGGTTCCTGGAGACGATCCTGTCCGGGCCGCTCGACGGGCGGCGGCGGCTGCTCGGACGGCTGGGGATGGAGGCGGCCGATCCGATCGACGAGCTGCTGTCGGCCGCGCTCGCCTTCGAGGCCCGCGGCCCCGCCTCGCTCCAGCTGTTCCTCGACTGGTTCGATCGCGGCGAGGTGGAGATCAAGCGCGACCCCTCCGCCCCGGCCGACGCGGTGCGGGTGATGACGGTCCACGGGGCCAAGGGCTTGCAGGCGCCGCTGGTGATCCTGGCTGATGCGACGCTCGACCCCGACAACGGCCGCGCGGGCGGGTTGAAGTGGAACGGCGTGCCGGTGTTCCGCCCGCGCAAGGACGAGCGCCACCCGCCCTTCGCCGACCTGCTCGCCGACGAGGAGGCGCGCGAGCGGACCGAGCATTGGCGGCTGCTGTATGTCGCGCTCACCCGCGCCGAGGAGCGACTGGTGATCGGCGGCGCGCTGACCCCCCGGATGCGCGGGGCGCCGCCCGAGACGAGCTGGTATGCCGCCGTCGAGCGCGCCTTCATGGGGCTGGGGGCCGAGTGGGAGGAGGATGCGCTGTGGGGCGCCGCCCGCCACCATCTCGACGCGGGGGACGGCCGTGCGCCCGCCGCTCGCCCGCGCCGGGTCGTCCCGCCGCCGGCGATACCGGCCTGGCTCCATGTCGCGGCGCCCGGGGAGGCGCAGCCGCCGCGCCCGCTGGCGCCGTCGTCGATCGGCACCGACGCGGTCGCCGATCCGCCGCCCGATCCGGCGACGCGCGCGGCGGCGGCACGCGGCCGGCTGCTCCACGCCCTGTTCGAGCGGCTGCCGGCGGTGGCGCCATCGGCGCGGATCGAGGCGGCCGAGCGGTGGCTGGCGGGTAGCGCCGGCGTTGCGGATGCCGACGAGCGGGCGTCGCTCGCCCGCGACGCCTGCGCCATCCTCTCCGATCCGCGCTTCGCCGCCGTATTCGCGCCCGACGGCCTGGCGGAGGCGCCGATCGCCGCGGTGGTCGGCGGGCGGGTGATCGCCGGGACGGTCGACCGGCTGCTGGTGACGGCGGACAGCGTGCTGGTGGTCGATTTCAAGACCGGGCGGCGCGCGCCCGCCGGGGTGGACACGGTGCCGGCCTACCACCTCGCCCAGATGGCGGCCTATGCCGCCGCGCTCGGCGTGATCTTCCCGGGGCGGCGGGTGGAGGCGGCGCTGCTCTACACCGCCGGGCCGGTGCTGATCCCGCTCCCCGCGGCGTTGCTGGCCGCCCACAAGCCGGGCTTGGCGGACATGGACCAAAGCTTGTCGGCCGGTGGTTGAGCCGGCCCCCGCCGCCGCCTACATGTCGGGCGACAACACAGGAGTTTCGATCCGATGGCCACCAAGAAAGTCACCGACGCCAGCTTCCAGAGCGATGTCCTCTCCGCCGGCGGCCCGGTGCTGGTGGATTTCTGGGCGGAATGGTGCGGGCCGTGCAAGATGATCGGCCCCTCGCTGGAGGAACTGTCCGACGAGTTGGGCGGCCAGGTGACCATCGCCAAGCTCAACATCGACGACAATCCCGACGCGCCGGCGAAATACGGCGTGCGCGGCATCCCGACGATGATCCTCTTCAAGGACGGCGCCCCCGCCGCCACCAAGGTCGGCGCCGCGCCCAAGAGCCAGATCAAGGGCTGGATCGAAGGCGCGCTTTGAGGCAGGCCGCGCGCGGGAGTGCGACATGGCAGCCGGCATCGGTCATGATCGGGGGACAGGCGGCAGGATGATGCGATCGTCTTCGATCTCGACACGCAAACGCTCGAGGCGACCTATCCCGACGCATCCTGGCGCAATGCCTATGCCGACATCCGTCGAACCCTGGAAGGCAAGAGCTTCGACTGGCGGCAGGGATCGACCTATCTCGGTAACGACGGGGTAACGGCGGTCGATTGCGTGCTGGCGGTGCAGGAGCTGAAGCGGACCTATAACTGGTTCCGGCCTTCGGTGCGGGATATCAGGATGTTGCGGATCGAAGAGAACAACGACCTCTCGCCGGCGTTGAATTGATCCGACCGGGAATATCGCCGTTGCTGCAAAGTCGGTGCTCCTGCGCAGGCAGGAGCCTAGTTGGAGGACGCTTCGCTCGACAGGATGAGCCTTCCCGACCGTGCTCCTGCCTGCGCAGGAGCACGGCCGCGTCAGCCGAAGAACACCGCCGCCGCTTCGTCCCACAGCGCCGGCGTCGCCGCCCCGATCAGGCCGGGGCGGGGATCGGCGAGGTCGTAGGGCGTGCCGTCGGGATGGGCGAGGCGGCCGCCGGCTTCCTCCAGGATCAGCGCGCCGGGAACGTGATCCCACGGCTGGGCGCGTTCGAACAGGGCGACGTCGTTCTCGCCGAGCGCCAGGCGAGGATATTGCTCGCCGGCGCAGCGCGGGATGGGGACGAGGGCGAAGCGCCCCTCGGCCCGCGCGACCAGATCGGCGCGGCGCTCGTCCGACAGGAAGTGGAGCGCGATCGCGGCTTGCGACGGCCCCGCGCCGCCGGTCGCGACGATCCGCGCGCCATCGACGAACGCGCCGCCGCCGCGCGTCGCATGGCACAGCCGGCCGCCGACCGGATCGAGGATCCACCCCGCCCGCGCCACGCCGTCCACCGCCAGCGCCACCATGACGGCGAAGGGCGTCTTGCCCTCGGCGAAATTGTTGGTGCCGTCGAGCGGGTCGACGATCCACAGCGCGCCCGCCGACAGATCGCCCAGCGCGCCCGGATCGAGCGCCTCGGCCTCCTCGCCCAGCACGCGCGATCCGGGCAGCAGCGCCGACAGCCCCTCGGTCAGCACCGCCTCGCTCTCGCGATCGGCGATGGTGACGAAGTCGCCGGGGGTCTTCTCCGCCACCTCGTCGGCCGCCAGCATCCGGAAGCGCGGCAGGATGATGTCTCGCCCCACCCGGCGCATCAGGGCGACGACGGCGTCATGGAGCGGGTGCGTCACCGTCAGCTCCGATAGTCGGCGTTGATCGCGATGTAGCCGTGGGTCAGGTCGCAGGTCCATACGGTCGCGCACCCCTCGCCCAGGCCGATGTCGACGCCGATCGCGATCTCGCTGCCCGTCAGATGCGCCGCCACCGGCCCCTCGTCATAGCCCGCGACGACCATGCCGCGATCGGCCACCAGCGTCTCGCCGAAGCGGATCGCGAGACGGTCGCGGTCGGCGGGCTCGCCGGCCTTGCCGACCGCCATCACCACCCGGCCCCAATTGGCGTCCTCCCCGGCGACGGCGGTCTTCACCAGCGGGGAATTGGCGATGGACAGGCCGATCCGGCGCGCGCCGGCATCCGTCGTGGCACCCGTCACCGAAACGGCGATGAACTTGCGCGCCCCCTCCCCGTCGCGCACCACCAGATGGGCGAGGCGGCGACAGAGATCGCCGAGCGCCGCTTCGAACGCATCGGCGCCGGGATCGTCCATGGCGGCGATGGGCTCTGCCGTGCCGGTGGCGAAGGCGAGCAGCGTGTCGGAGGTCGAGGTGTCGCCGTCGACGGTGATGCAGGAGAAGCTGGCCGCATTGGCCCGCTCCAGCATCGCCTGGAGCAGCGCCGGCGCCACCGCGGCATCGGTGAAGACGAAGCCCAGCATCGTCGCCATGTCCGGCGCGATCATGCCCGATCCCTTGACGACGCCGACGAGACTCACGCTGCGCCCGCCGACCATCGCGCGGGTGACGGCGGCCTTGGGAAAGGTGTCGGTGGTGGCGATGGCGTCGGCCATCTCGCGCCAGCCGGCCGGCGCGGCGGCGAGCGCGGCGTCGATCCCCGCCTCCGCCCGGTCGATCGGC
>CAXTHU010000092.1:0-10498 GCA_964244125.1 uncultured Sphingomonadaceae bacterium | reverse complement strand
CCCCGCGCGCGGGGGGTGTGGATCGAAACCAGGAACAGGCGATGCGGGTCGCGATCGTCGGTGCGTCGCCCCCACAAGGGAGCGTGGATCGAAACCACCATGCCAGCAGTAAGTCGGCAGCGCGCCGGGTCGTCCTCCACGCATGGGCGTGGAGGACGACCCGGACCAAGCCGTCGGTATTCTCGCTCCCTCGACACCGACAGGTTTGGAAACAGGCGAGTCTAGATCAGCCCCTGCGCCCGCATGCTGACATGGCCGGTGCTGCCGATGATGACGTGGTCGTGGATGGCGATGCCGAGGGGGCGGCCGGCGTCGGCGATCTCGCGGGTGAGGCTGATGTCCTGGCGGCTCGGCCGGGGGTCGCCGCTGGGATGGTTATGGATCAGGATCAGCGCGGCCGAGCCGAGCCGGATCGCGCGCGCCATCACCTCGCGGACGTGGACCGCGGCCTGGTCGATCGATCCTTCCGCCACCACCTCGTCGCGGATCAGCCGGTTGCGCCGGTCGAGATGCAGCACCCGCACCCGCTCGATCCCGAGATGCGCCATGTCGGCGTGGAGATAGTCGAGCAGCGCCTGCCAGCCGGCCAGCATCGGCTGGTCGTTCGGACGCGGGCGCAGCAGGCGCAGCGCGGCGGCCTGGACGATCTTCAGCGCCGCCGCCGCCGTCTCGCCGACGCCGTCGACCGCCAGCAGCGCGTCGGGCGGCGCGGTCAGCAGCTTCTCCAGCCCGCCGAACTCGTGCAGCAGGCGCCTGGCCAGCGGCTTGGTGTCGCGGCGCGGGATGGCGAGCGCGAGGAGATATTCGACCAGTTCGTGATCGGCCAGCGCATCGCCGCCCCGATCGAGCAGCCGCGCGCGGAGCCGGGCGCGGTGGCCGCTCGCATCGATGGGTCCGTCCGCCATCGGGCGAGCTTAGGGTCGGTCCGCCTCGCGCGAAAGTGCCGCCGGGTCCGCTTCGGCGCGTGGAAGTCTTCCGGCCCCGGCCGGACAAGCCGAGAAGTCGGGCTGGGAAGCCGGCCCCGTCGCCCCTATGCAGGCGGGCGATGCGAACACGATGGATCGCTCTCACGCTCGGCGGCCTGCTCTGCCTGTTGCTGCTGGGCTGGTGGCAGCGGCGGCCGATCGCGGCGCGCTTCGTCGACCGGGCGCTCGCGGCGCGGGGAGTGGAGGGACGCTACCGGATAGAGGCGATGGGTGTCTTCACGCAGCGGCTGGCCGGCCTGTCGCTGGGTGATCCGGCGCGTCCCGATCTCGTCGCGCGTTCGGTCGAGCTTCGCCTGGCCTGGGGCGTCACCGGGCCGAGGCTGGCGGCGGTGACGGCGCGCGGGGTGCGGCTGCGCGGGGCGCTGAGGGACGGGCGGCTGTCCTTCGGCGCGGTCGACCGGCTGCTGTCGCCGGGCGGCGGGGGCGGCTTCGCGCTGCCGGCGATCGACCTCGATGTCGCCGACGCGGCGCTGTCGCTGGCGACCCCGGCCGGTCCGATCGGCATCGCCGTGGAGGGAAGCGGACGCCTGGACGACGGCTGGCGGGGCCGGGTGGCGGCGGCGGCGCCGCGTGTGGCGGCGCGCGGCTGCGCGGGCGAGGGCGTGCGGGCGGGATTGGCGGTCCATGTCGCGCGGCGGGCGCCAAGGCTCGACGGGCCGATCCGGGCCGCCCGCATCGCCTGCGGCGGCGCCGCCGCGGACGGCGTCGGGGCGATGCTGCACGCCACGTTCGCGCCCGGCCTCGACGGCTGGAGCGGGACGGCGGACCTCGCCGCCGACACGCTGGCGATCCCCGCCGGCGCCGTCCGCGCGCTTGCCGGCGCCGTCTCGTTCGCCGGGACGGCGGCGCGCACGGAAGGGACGATGCGGATCGCCGGGCGGGCGTTGCGCGCCCGGCCGGTGACGGCGGCGGGACTGGCGCTGGCCGGGCGCTATGCCATCGCCGGGACGCCGGTGTTCGACGGGGAGGTCCGCCTTTCCGGCGCGCGGCTCGACCCGTCCGCGACGGCGGCGCTGCCCCGCCTCGCGGCGACCGCGGCCGGGACGCCGCCCGGCCCCTTGGCGACCGCGCTGGCGGCCGCCGCCGTCCGCGCCGCCGCCGCCTTCGGCGGTGCGGCGACGGTCGCCTACGGCCCGGCCGGGGCAAGCCTCGGCCGCGCATCGCTGACCTCGGCGAGCGGCGCGAGGCTGCGGTTCGAGGGCCGCGCGACGCCCGCCGGCGCGGCCGGCACGGTCACCATGGCCGGCGGCGGGCTGCCGGCCGTGCGCGCCGTGTTCGGCCACGCCGGCGGGACCGCCACCGTCGCGCCCTATATCGCCGGCGGCGCGCGCGTCGCGCCGACGCCGGTGCGCTTCGCCTTCCGGCCGGGCGGCCTGTCCTTCGCGACGACGGTGACGCTCGACGGGCCGCTGCCCGGCGGCGGCGTCGCCGGCCTGACCCTGCCGCTGGCTGGACACGTCGATCGGAGCGGCATCGTCCTGCGCGACGCCTGCCTGCCGCTCGCGGCCGAGCGCATCCTCGTCGCCGGCTTCGACTTCCGTGGCTCGCGCATGCTGGCCTGCCTCCGGGCGGACGGGGTGCGGGTGGCGGCGGTGCGGCTGACGGGGACGAGCGGCGCGCAGCCCGCGACGCTCGCCATCGACGACTTGCGCTATGCCGGCGGCGGCTTCTCCACCGGCGCGGCCACGCTGGCGATCGCGGATACCCGCCTGTCGCTGGACCGGGCGGCTGGCCGGGCCGGGCCGGGCGGGCTGGAGGGGACCGTCGCCGGGCTGGGCGGCAGGATCGCCGCCGTGCCGCTGGCGGTGACGCCGGGCGCCGGGCGCTGGGTGCTGGCGGGGGGCAGGCTGACGCTGGCGACCACCGCCCGCGTCGCCGACACCGCGCCGCAGCCCCGCTTCGCGCCGCTCGCCGCCGACGACCTGCGGCTGGCGCTGGCGAACGGCCGCATCGACGCCGCCGCCACCCTGCGCGACCCGGCGACCGGCGTCGCCGTCACCGCCGTCGCGATCCGCCACGATCTCGGTGCCGGCACCGGCGCGGCGACGCTAACCGTTCCCGGCCTGACGTTCGACGACACGCTCCAGCCCGAGGCGCTGACCCCGCTGACGCTGGGCGTCGTCGCCAATGTGCGCGGGACGGTGAAGGGGCGCGGCGAGATCGCCTGGGGGCCGGCGGGCGTCACCTCGACCGGCGATTTCTCGACCGACGGCATCGATCTCGCCGCCGCCTTCGGCCCGGTGACGGGGATCAGCGGGACGATCCGCTTTTCCGACCTGCTCGCGCTGGCGACGCCGCTGGGGCAGGAGGTGGCCATCGCGGGCGCCAATCCGGGCATCGCGGTGGCCGACGGCCGGGTCCGCTTCGGGCTCCTCCCCGGCCGGCGGGTGCGGATCGAGGGCGGGCGCTGGCCGTTCGCCGGCGGACGATTGCTGCTGGAGCCGGCGACGATCGACTTCTCGCGCCCCAACGACCGCCGCCTGGCCTTTCGCATCGACGGGCTGGACGCCGCCCGCTTCGTCGAGCAGCTCGCCTTCGAGAACATCGCCGCCACCGGCATCTTCGACGGGACCATGCCGATGATGTTCGACGAGCAGGGGGGCCGGATCGAGGGCGGGCATCTTACCGCGCGGCCCGGCGGCGGCACCGTCGCCTATGTCGGCGAGCTGACCCGCGCGCAGCTCGGCACCTGGGGCAAGCTCGCCTTCGACGCGCTGAAGTCGATCCGCTATCGCGCGCTGACGGTGGCGCTCGACGGCGCGCTGGATGGCGAGATCGTCAGCCGGGTGTCCTTCGCTGGCGTCAACCAGGCGCCGATCGCCGGTACGAAGACGCCGTTCCGCCGCGAGCTGAAAGGACTGCCCTTCGTCTTCAACATCACCGTCCGCGCGCCGTTCCGCGGCCTGCTCGGCAGCGCGCGGAGCTTCGCCGACCCCGGCCTGCTGCTGCGCGAGCGTCTGGCCGTTCAGCCTGCCGCAAGCGGCACCGCGCCATGACGTTGACGCCGGCGATGTTGACGGGAGCCGGCCCGCCGCCGCAGGATCGCGCGATGAGGAGGCTGGTTTCGTTGATGGCGCTGACGCCGCTCGCCGCGTGCATCACGGTGAAGGCGCCGGACAAGCCGATCGAGATCAACCTCAACATCAACGTCCGGCAGGAGGTGATCGTCAGCCTGCGCAACGACGTGAAGGATCTGGCGAAACAGTTTCCGGGAGTGTTCTGAACGCCATGACCATCCGCTTCCCCGCCCTGATCGCGCTGGCCCTGCTGGGCGCCGCCGCCCATGCCCAGGGCGAGGACCCGGCGGTGGCGTCGGCGCGCGCATCGGGCGCGGTCGGCGAGCAGGCCGACGGCTATCTCGGCTTTCCGAAGGCGCCGTCGGCGGCGCTGAAGGCGGCGGTGGACGCGAGCAACATCAAGCGCCGGGCGATCTACACCGATCTCGCCGGCAAGCGCGGCGCCACCGTCCAGGAAGTCGCCGCCGCGCGCGGCTGCGACCAGTTGCGCGGGCGGGTGGGCGAAGGCGAGATGTATCTCGCCGGCGGCGGGTGGAAGGCGAAGTCGGGTCCGATCGCGCTGCCGGATTATTGCGGGTAAGCTCCTCCCCGCGCCGGAGGGGATTTCCTCGGTGCCGCGCGCCGCGGTTGACTTGGCACCACCCCCTTCATAAAGGGACCACGCCTTGGCGGGAGCGTTCGCCGGCATGGCGTGGCACCCGCCCGGAGACGGTGGAGGGGGCGGCGGCATGGCGGCAGGCGATCCCGGGCACGATCCGGCCTCGGCGGAGGACGCCCGCCTGACGGCGCTCGACGAGCGGCTGAAGGCGGCGGAACACGCCGAAGCGGTCAGGAGCGGCAAGACGCGCGGTGATGCCAATCGGGGTTACTCCCAGGGCAACCGCGTGCTGGCCGAGCTGATCGGGGGTCTTGCCGGCGGCGCGCTGATCGGCTGGCTTCTCGACCGCTGGCTCGGCACGTCGCCCGGTTTCTTGCTCGGCCTGCTGTTCCTCGGGATGGCGGTGGCGTTCAGGAACATCATCAGGATTTCCAGCGAGCGTCCGGAGTGACTTCGGGCGCTCGCCGCACATGACGGGGATGAAGAGCGACGTGGCCGCCGAACCGGGCAAGATCGATCCGATGCACCAGTTCATGATCGAACCGCTGTTCGGCCGTCACCTGGTCGTCGGCGGGATCGACATCAGCTTCACTAATTCCGCGCTGTGGATGGTGCTGGCGCTCGCGTGCCTCTGGGTGTTCATGCTGGGCGGCATGAAGCGCGAACTGGTTCCCGGCCGCTGGCAGGCGGCGGTCGAGGGGCTGACCGGCTTCGTGACGGGCATGCTGTCGACCAATATCGGACCGGAGGGGCGGCGTTTCGTGCCGCTGGTGTTCACGCTCTTCACCTTCATCCTTATCGCCAACCTCATCGGCCTGCTGCCGATCGGCATCCTGACGCCGGTGTGGCACGGCGCCCACGCCTTCACCGCGACCAGCCATTTCACCGTGACCGGCGTGCTGGCGGTGCTGAGCTTCGCCACCGTGCTGGTGGTCGGCTTCTCGCGCCACGGCTTCCACTTCTTCTCGTTGTTCGTGCCACACGGCACGCCGGTCGTCATGATCCCGCTGATGTTCGTGATCGAGCTGTTCTCGTTCCTGGTGCGGCCGTTCAGCCTGGCGCTCAGGCTGTTCGTCGCGATGACGGCGGGGCACATCCTGCTGAAGGTGCTGGGCGGCTTCGTCGTCAAGGGCGTCTCGGCCGGCGCCGGCTACGGCCTGCTGGTGGGCGTGCCGAGCTTCGTCCTGATGGTCGGCATCTCCGCGCTGGAACTGCTGGTCTGCGCGATCCAGGCCTATGTCTTCGCGCTGCTGACCTCGCTCTACCTCAACGACGCGGTCAACCTTCACTGATCCCTTTCCCCTTCAACGATCTACCTCAAGGAGTTTCATCATGGACGCAGAAGCCGCAAAGCTGATCGGTGCCGGTCTCGCCGCCATCGGCGTCGGCATGGCAGCACTTGGCGTGGGCAACGTCTTCGGCTCGTTCCTGGAAAGCGCACTGCGCAACCCGGCGGCCGCCGATGGCCAGCAGGGCCGCCTGTTCATCGGCTTCGCCGCCGCCGAGCTGCTCGGCCTGCTCGCCTTCGTCGTCGCGATGATCCTGCTCTTCGTCGCCTGATCCTCCGGAGCCGGCCGGATCGCGTGCCCGTCCGGCCGGAAATGGACCCTTAGATGCCCCAGATCGCCCAGATCGCCGCCACCTATGCCTCCCAGATCTTCTGGATGCTGGTCGTCTTCGGCCTCATCTATTTCGGCATCGGCCGGTCGATGCTGCCGAGGATCGAGGCGACGATGGACGGCCGCGCCGCCCGCGTCGCCGACGATCTCGCCGCGGCGCAGGCCGCGCGCCGGACCGCCGACGAGACGGAGGAAGCCTATCGCACCCGCATGGGCGAGGCCCGCGCCGCCGCGCAACGTGCCGCGCAGGAAGCCAAGGCGAGCGCCGCGGCCGAGTCCGAGGCCAAGGTGAAAGCGGCGGACGCCGTCTCCGCCGAACGCATGACCACCGCGCAAGCGGGACTGAAGGCGCAGGCGATTGCCGCCATGGCCGCGATCGAGGATGTCGCGGCCGAAGCGGCGCAGGACATCGTCACGCGGCTGTCCGGCGCGGCGGTCAGCCGCGAGCGGGCGGCGGCGGCGGTCAAGACCGCCCTGGGGCGGAGTTGATCGCATGAGCAGCAACGACGCCGCCGTCGCCGGCAACCTCGCCACAGCGGCCCATGCCGAGCCGCTCGCGGCCGACCGGAATGTCGGCACCACCTTTCCGGCGGGTCACGAGGCGCCGCGCCTCGAACCCAAGGCGCTCGGGCTGGACGCCACCGCATGGGTGGCGCTGGCGATGCTCGTCGTCATCGGGCTGATGCTGTGGAAGAAGGTGCCGGCGGTCGTCGCCGCCGCGCTCGACAGGAAGATCGCCGGCATCCGCGGCCAGCTCGACGAGGCGCGCAGCCTGCGCGCCGAGGCCGAGGCGCTGAAGGCGGAATATGAAGCCAAGGCCGCCGCCGCCGGCGCCGAGGCCGACGCCATCCGCGCCCAGGCGGCGCATGAGGCCGACGCCATCCTGGCCAAGGCCCGCACCGACGCCGACGCGCTGGTCGAGCGCCGCGCCCGCATGGCCGAGGACAAGATCGGCGCCGCCGAGCGCGCGGCCATCGCGGATGTGCGCGCCAGGGCAGCGCGGGCGGCGGCGGCGGCGGCGGCGACGCTGATCGGCGAGAGCCACGACGCGGCGGCCGACAGGGGACTGGTGGACCGGACGATCGCGACGCTTAACTGATATCCGTCGTCACGCCGAACCCGTTTCAGCATCCATCTCTCAACCCGGAGCTACGCCCAGGCGAAGAAATGGACCCTGGAACGGGCTCAGAGCCGTTTGCGATCGAGCCAACTCACCCCTCCCCTGAAGGGGAGGGGCTCAGGTTGGATCGATCTGATCGCAAACGTCTCTAAAACGGGTTCAGGGTGACGCTGGTGGGTGTCAAATCGGTGGGCGTCAAATCCGCTTCGACAGCCCGATCGCCAGCCGGCATCCCAGCCTGATCGCCGCCGACATCAGCGGATAGGCCGGGGCGCGTTCGGCGCCGTGCGACAGCGCGGTCTCGCGATGCTCGACCTCCTCGGCCTGGAAGTCGGCGATGGCGGCCGACAGTTCCGGGTCGCCGTCGCCAAGCGCGACCAGCTGCTCGCCGTAATGGCGGTCGATCTCGGTCTCGACCGCCACGGTGCAGGCCATCGCCGCTTCCGGTCCGATCAGCGCGGTGACGACGCCCAGCGCATGGCCGGCGCGATCCCAGACGGGGTGGAGGAAGGTCGGGCGGACGCGGCGCTCGGCGAGCATCCGGTCGAACAACGCGCGATGCCGCGCCTCCTGCGCCGCCATCAGCGCGATCGGCCGGGCGGCGGGGGTACGGTCGCCCATGACGGCGAGCTGGCCGGCATAGATGCGGGTCGCGCCATATTCGCCCGCCTGATCGACGCGCAGCATCGCCGCGCGGTCGGCGGGGCTTAGCGCGCGCGGGTGAGCCACAGGATCGATCCTCCGAAAACGAGCGACAGGACGGCGTTGAAGCCCGCGAGCGAGATGCCGAACAGCGTCCACTGGGCGACGTCGCAGCGGATCAGCGGCGTCGCCATGATCTCCTTCAGCATGTCCGCCGCCGAGCCGCCGTGACTGGTCACCGTGCACTGGGTGAACCCGTCCCACCAGCCATATTCGACCCCGGCGTGAAACACGCCGATCGCGCCGGAGAGCATGACGAGCAGCGCGGCCAGCGCCACCGGCCAGCGCGCCGGCTTCAGGAGGAAGCCGAGGATGGCGGCGGCGAGGGCGGCGTAATGCGGCCAGCGCTGCCAGTGGCACATCTCGCAAGGGTAGAGGCCGCCGATGAGTTGCGCGCCCCATGCCCCGGCAAGAAGCGCGGCGGGGACGAGGAGGGCGAGGAGGCGGGCGAGGGGCACTTAATTCCTCCCCGACACGGGGAGGGGGGCCAACCGCCTCTTCCGGCGAATGGTGGAGGGATCGGCGCGACGCCGATGGCGGGCCGCCCCGTCACCAGCTTCGCCGGTCCCCCTCCCCGTGCCGGGAAGGATCGGATCGCTCACCGGCTGCGCGGCTTGGCGGCGGCGCTCGCCGTCGCCGTCGGCGTGCCCAGGCGCGCGATGGTGTTGCGCGCATACCAGAGCTGGTAGTCGTCGATGCCCTGTTTCTTCAGGCTGTCGGGCGTCGCCGAGAAGCGGGGATCGGGCTTGCCGTCGTCCTCCAGCACGCTGTCGTCCACCTTGGCCTCGTTGACGAGGTGGCGGCGCAGGTCCGCCTCGCGGAAGCGGGGACGGTCCTTGTAATCGGCGTCGGAGAGCTGCGGCACCAGGATGTCGGGGGTGATCCCGCCCTCCTGCACCGAGCGGCCCGACGGCGTGTAGTAGCGCGCGGTGGTGAGGCGGAGCGCGGTATCGTCGGTCAGCGGCAGCAGCGTCTGGACCGATCCCTTGCCGAAGCTGCGCTCGCCAAGCACCACCGCGCGATGCTGGTCCTGGAGCGCGCCGGCGACGATCTCGGCCGCCGAGGCGGAGCCGGCATCGACCAGCACGACGATCGGCAGGCCGTGGGCGAAATCGCCGGGGCGGGCGTAATAGCGCTCGATATCGCCCTTCTCGCGCCCGCGCTGCGACACCACCTCGCCGCGATCGAGGAAGGCGTCCGACACCTCGATCGCCTGATCGAGCAGCCCGCCGGGGTTGGAGCGCAGATCGACGACGTAGCCGAGCGGCTTCTGCGCGCCCAGCGCCTTGTCGATCGCCACCAGCGCGGCGCGGGTGTCGGCGCCGGTGTTCTTGGAGAAGGCGTTGATGTTGATGATGCCGACGCGGTCCTTGATCTCCCACTTCACCGGCTTCAGCGTGATGACCTCGCGGCGCATGGCGACGTCGAACGGCTTGTCGCGGCCGGGTCGGACGATGGTGAGCCGCACCGGGGTGCCGGGGCGCCCGCGCATCTGGTCCACCGCCTCGTCCAGCTTGCCGCCGAAGATCAGCTTGCCGTCGAGATGGGTGATGTAGTCGCCGGACTTGATGCCGGCGCGCGAGGCGGGGGTGTCCTCGCTGGCGGCGACCACCTTCACCGCGCCGTCCTCCATCTGGACGGTGAGGCCGAGGCCGCCGTAGGCGCCGTCGGTCTGGGTCTTCATGTTGTCGAAGTCGCGCGCGTCGAGATAGGAGCTGTGCGGGTCCAGGCTCTCCAGCATGCCGTCGATCGCGCCCTTGATGAGCGTGCGATCGTCGACCTTGTCGACATAGTCGGCGCGCACCTTCTCGAACACGTTCATGAACTGGTCGAGTTCCTGGTAGATCGCCGGATCGACCGCGGCGGTGGCGCTGTAGGCGACCGGGATCAGCACGGTCGGCACGGCGGCGCCGGCGAGCAGCAGGCCGAGCGTGCGGTAGACGGGCTTGACGGCCATGGCGGGGCTGGCTCCTGGAAAGCTGGATCGGGAACGACCCTACAGCATCGCCGATATGGGCGGAAGCGGCCGGCGTTCAATCGTTTGCCGCCGGCCGGAGGCGTTCAATCGTTTGCCGCCGCCGCGACGTCGACCGGGCGGTCGCCATGGCGCAGCTCTATGGTGACGCGGGGGCCGGCCGTGCCGAGCGGCCGGCCGGCGGCGACCGACTGCCCGGTGGCGACCGTCAGCCGCGCCAGCCCCGCCACCAGCGTCGTCCACGATCCCGAATGGGCGAGGATGACGATCCGGCCATAGCCCGCGAACGGCCCGGCGAAGGCGACGCGGGCGGCGCGCGGCGCCGTCACGGTGGCGCCATCGCGTGGCGCCAGGACGAGGCCGCGGCTGCGCGCGCCGCCGACGATCTCGCCATAGCCCGCGATCAGCCGCCCGGCGACCGGCAGCCGCCAGCCGCCATGGGCGGGCCGGGGCGGCGGCGGGCCGGGGCGCGGGATGGGGC
>CAXTHU010000091.1:0-10566 GCA_964244125.1 uncultured Sphingomonadaceae bacterium | reverse complement strand
GGCGGGCAACCGCGCCGCCTGGGTCGAGCTGCAACCCTTCACCGGCCGCACCCACCAGCTGCGCGTCCACATGGCGGCGATCGGCCATCCGATCGTCGGCGACGGGAAATATGGCGGGGCGGACGCCTTCCTCACCGGCGGGGTCAGCCGCAAGATGCACCTCCACGCCCGCCGCCTGCGGGTCGATCACCCCGACGGCGGGCAGGTCGACGCCACCGCCGACCTGCCCGAGCATTTCGCCGAGACCCTCGCCATGCTCGGCTTCGATCCCGCCGCCGGCGACGCGCTGCCGCTGGACGAGGTGAAGTTCGGCGACACGGCGGAGGGCAAGCGCAAGGCGGTGGCGCAAGCCGCCAAGGCACGGCGCAAGGAACGCAAGGGCGAGCGGCGCGGGCGCGGACGGGCGGAGGCGTGATTTTCACCTCCGCCCATCCCGAACGAAGCCGAGGCGCTCCTCGATGCGCGTGCCTCGACTGCGCTCGGCATGGACGGGGTGGTTTGTGAAGGGATCAGGGACATGACCCGCATCGCCGTCTTCGACTGCGACGGGACGCTCATCGACTCGCAGGCCGTGATCTGCACCGCGATGGAGCGGTGCTTCGCCGCCGCCGGGCGGGCGGCGCCGGGGCGGGATGCGATCCGGCGGATCGTCGGGCTGTCGCTGCCGCAGGCGATGGAGGCGCTGCTGCCGGACGACGATGTCGCGACGCACGCCACGCTGGCCGATGCCTATCGGCGTGCCTTTCACGCGCTGCGCCAGGAAGGGCGGGCGGTGGAGCCGATGTTCGACGGGATCGCGCCGGTGCTGGACGCGCTGGAGGCGGACGGCTGGCTGCTCGGCATCGCCACCGGCAAGTCCGACCGGGGGCTGGAGATCGTGCTGGCGGGGCATGGCCTCGGCCGGCGCTTCGTCACCCGCCAGACCGCCGACCGCCACCCGTCCAAGCCCGATCCGGCGATGATCCTGGCGGCGATGGCCGAGGCGGGGACCGTGCCCGCCGACACGGTGATGATCGGCGACACCAGCTACGACATGCTGATGGCGCGCGCGGCGGGAGTGCGGGCGATCGGCGTCGGCTGGGGCTATCACCCGGTGGACGAGCTGCGCGATGCCGGCGCGGACGCGGTGGCGGCGACGCCCGGCGAGCTGCTCGACCGTATCATGGAGACCGCCGCATGATGCCCGACGGCGATCCGGCGCAGGGCCGGTTGCAGATCCTGCTCGGCCTGCGGGCGCTGGGCGTGGCGGCGATGCTGGCGGGGCTGGGCATCTGGCTCGGCCACCGGCTGGGGGAGGCGGGGCAGGTGATCGGGCCGATGCTGTTCGTCGCCGGCGCGGCGGCGTCGCTCCTCGTGCCAGCGGTCCTCGCGCGTCGCTGGCGCACGCCGCGTATCTGATGACTCTTCTTGTTCCCCGGCGGAGGCCGGGGCCCAGTTGGGAGACGTTCGTGGAGAGCGGCACACCAGTATCCCGCGGCCTTCCCACCTGGGTCCGGGCCTGCGCCGGGGGACAGATCTCGTGAAGCGTTTCTACAAGATGGCCGAGGCGGCGGTGGACGGGGGCATCCTGCTCGATGGGCGGCCGGTGCGAACGCCCCGGCGCAACCTTCTCAAGCTGCCCGACCCGACGCTGGCGGCGACGGTGGCGGCGGAGTGGGCGGCGCAGGGCGAGGACATCCTGCCCGCCACCATGCCCGCGACCGGCCTCGCCAACGCCGCCATCGACCATGTCGCGCCCGATCCGCATGCCTTCGCCGCCGGCCTGGCGCGCTATGCCGCGAGCGACCTGCTGTGCTATCGCGCCGACGGTCCCGCCGGCCTCGTCGCCCGCCAGGCCGCCGCCTGGGACGCGCCGCTCGCCTGGGCGCGCCGGCGCTACGACGTGGAGCTGCGGGTCACCACCGGCATCGTCCACGTCGCCCAGCCGGCGGAGACGCTGGCGCGGCTGGGCGCCGCGACCGCCGCGCGCGATCCGTTCGCGCTGGCCGCCCTCTCCCCGCTCGTCACCATCCCCGGCTCGCTGGTGCTGGCGCTGGCCGTGGCCGAGGGGGCGCTGGAGGCGGACGCGGCGTTCGCGGCGGCGATGGTCGACGAACTCTGGTCGGCCGAGCGCTGGGGGGAGGACGACCTCGCGCTGCAATCGCGCGGGAACCGACGGCGGGAGTATCTGGCGGCGGCCGGCTTCCTCGACCTGATGCGGGGTTGAGGCCGCGCGCGGCACCCCGGGACGGTCACCGCATCAGGCTGCGCACGAAGCCGATCAGCCCCTGCTGCCGCTGCCGCCGCAGCCGCTCGGCGCGCAGGATCAGCCGCACCTGGGCGAAGCAGCGCGCCACCTCGTCGTTGATGAGGACGTAGTCGTAGCCGTCCCAGTGGCTCACCTCGGAAGCCGCGCGCGCCATGCGCGCGGCGACGACGCCCGCCGCATCGGTGCCGCGCGAGACCAGCCGCCGCTCCAGCGCCTCCATCGAAGGCGGCAGGATGAACACCCGCACCACGTCGCCGCCGGCCAGCTGGTGGAGCTGCTGCGCGCCCTGCCAGTCGATGTCGAACAGCACGTCGCGCCCCTCGGCCAGGATCGCGTCCACCGGCGCGCGCGGCGTGCCGTAGCGGTGGTCGAACACATGCGCCCATTCCAGGAAGGCGCCGTCGGCGACCATCTGCTTGAACCGGGCGACGTCGACGAAATGATAGTCGCGGCCGTCGACGTCGCCCGGCCGCATCGGGCGGGTGGTGGCCGAGATCGACATGCCGATGCCGTCGTCGGCCTCCAGCAGCATCTGGGCGATGGTCGACTTCCCCGCGCCCGACGGCGAGGACAGGACGAACAGCAGCCCGCGCCGGTCATGCTCGACGGGGTGCTGCCGGCGGCCGGGGGGCAGGGCGGCGGTATCGACGGCCTCGGTCATGGCCCATCTGCCGGGGAAGCGGGGCCGGCGTCAATCGGCGCGTGACGGATGGCTTGCGCGGGGCCGCGGCGGCGGATAGCCCGCCGGCCGATGCGACCGCTCCTCCTCGCCCTGCTGATGGTCGCGCCGGTGGCGGCCGCGCCGCCGGCGGGCCTCGTGCGGGTGCGGCTGGAGACGTCGGCCGGAGCGATCACCGTCGCGCTCGACGCGCGGCGGGCGCCGAAGACGACCGCCAACTTCCTCGCCTATGTCGACGACGGGCGGCTGGACGGGACCAGCTTCTACCGCGCCTCGCGCCGCCCTGCCGCGCCGAAGCTGGGCTTCATCCAGGGCGGAATCGACACCGACGTCCGCCGCGCGCTGAACCCGGTGCCGCTGGAGCGGACCAGCCTGACCGGCATCCGCCATGACGACGCCACCATATCGATGGCGCGCAATGCCCGGGAGGGATCGGCGACCGGCAATTTCTTCATCACCGCCGGACCGGCCCCGGCGATGGACGCGCGCGGCGACTATGCCGGCTATGCCGCCTTCGGCCATGTCGTCGCCGGCATGGACGTCGTCCACCGCATCCTGGCGCTGCCGACCGGCGGCGGCGAGGGGCCGATGCGCGGGCAGATGATCCTGAAGCCGGTGAGGCTGATCGCGGCGCGGCGGCTGGACGGGGCGGCGCGGCCGACGGGGCAGGTGAAGCCGTGGCTGCTGGGGATCAGGCGATAGGGCTCAAGAAGCGGGCGGCCCCTCTCCCAACCCTCTCCCCGGAGGGAAGAGGGCTTTAGCCGCGGGCGTCGCGGCGGCGGTCGAGGGCCTTCTTGGCGACATAGGCGCCGCCCAGTATCATTCCGAGCGGACCCATCCGGGTCAGCAGGCGCATCGCGACCATGCCGACGATCGCGCCCTTGGCGCCGCCCGATCCGTCCCGCCGGTCGACCTCGCGGCCGACGAGTGCGCCGATTACCTTGCCGATCATGCCGTGACTCCCTTCGTTTCGGCCACAGCGCCGGCGCGGCGCGAAGGTTCCGCGGGCGTCACGGCCCGACCATGTCCTCCGGCCGCACCAGCCGGTCGAACGTCGCCGCATCGACCAGCCCCAGCGCCAGCGCCGCCTCGCGCAAAGTCGTGCCCCCGGCATGGGCGTGCTTGGCGATCCCGGCGGCATTATCGTAGCCGATCTCGGGGGCGAGCGCGGTGACCAGCATCAGCGAGCGGTCGACCAGCTCGGCGATGCGCCGGCGGTCCGGCTCCAGCCCGTCGACGCAGCGTGCCGCGAAGCTCTCCATTCCGACGGCCAGCAGGTCGATCGAGCGCAGCACCGCCGCCCCGATCAGGGGCTTGAACACATTGAGTTCCAGATGCCCCTGCATGCCCCCCACGGTGACGGCGACATGGTTGCCCATCACCTGCGCCGCGACCATCGTCAGCATCTCGCACTGGGTCGGGTTGACCTTGCCGGGCATGATCGAGGAGCCGGGCTCGTTCTCCGGCAGGTGCAGTTCCCCCAAGCCGGAGCGCGGGCCGGAGCCGAGCAGGCGGATGTCGCCCGCGATCTTGGTGAGCGAGACGGCCAGCGTGTTCAGCGTTCCCGACAGGTGGACCAGCGGGTCGTTGGAGGCCAGCGCCTCGAACATGTTGTCGGCGGCGCGGAACGGCAGGCCGGTCAGCGCGGCGAGTTCGGCCGCGACATCCCCGCCGAAGCCGGCCGGCGCGTTCAGGCCGGTGCCGACCGCCGTGCCCCCCTGTGCCAGCGCCATCATCCCGTGCGTCACCGCCGGCTCGATCCGCGCCAGGTCGCGATGGAGCTGGTGGGCATAGCCGGAGAACTCCTGCCCCAGCGTCAGCGGGGTCGCGTCCTGCAAATGGGTGCGGCCGATCTTGACGATGTCGCCCCACGCCCGCGCCTTGTCGTCGAGCGCGGCATGCAGCCGGTCGAGCGCCGGCAGCAGCCGCCCGGTCGCGGCGCGCGCGGCGGCGACGTGGAGCGCGGTGGGGAAGCTGTCGTTGGAGGACTGGCCCCGGTTGACGTGGTCGTTGGGGTGGACCGGCGCCTTGCCGCCGCGCGCACCCGTCAGCATCTCGTTGGCGCGGCCGGCGACGACCTCGTTGACGTTCATGTTGGTCTGCGTGCCGGAGCCGGTCTGCCAGATGACCAGCGGGAACTGGTCGTCGTGATCGCCCGCCGCCACCTCGGCCGCCGCGCTTTCGATCGCCTCGGCCAGCGTCGCGTCCAGGCCATGCCGCCGGTTCACCCGCGCCGCCGCCCGCTTCACCAGCGCCAGCGCATGGACGATCTCGACCGGCATCCGCTCGCGCGGGCCGAAGGGGAAGTTGTCGATCGACCGCTGGGTCTGCGCGCCCCAATAGGCCTCGGCGGGGACCTCGATCGGGCCGAAGCTGTCGGTTTCGGTGCGGGTCATGTCACGGAAGAACCTCTCCATTTCCTTCCCCGGCGCAGGCCGGGCCAGTTGGAAAGGCCTTGCAGTGGAGGCGCATTGCCTTCTACCAGCGTCTCCCAACTGGGCCCCGGCCTGCGCCGGGGAACGAGGGCGGTCACTTCTTCCGCGTGAAATCCACCGCGACGACGTTGGAACCGTCCTCGACCGGGACGGCGGCCGGCGCGTCGTTGCCGGCCGGCTCGACCGGGGCGACCGCGCCCTCGTCCCCCTGGGCCTGAAACTGGAGGGCGAAGTTCACCGCCGGATCGACGAAGCCGGTGACGGCGGCGAAGGGGATGACCAGCTTCGACGGCATCTGGTTGAAGCTCAGCCCCACCTCGAAGCCTTCGGCGCGGACGAACAGGTCCCAGTAGCGGTTCTGGATGACGATCGTCATCTCGTCGGGAAAGCGCTCGATCAGGTGGCGCGGGATGTCGACGCCGGGCGCCTGCGTCCTGAAGGTGATGTAGAAATGATGCCCGCCCGGCAGGCCCCCGGCGCGCTCCACCTCCCCCAGCACCCGGCCGACGACCGCGCGCAGCGCCTCCTGCACGATCTCGTCATAGGGAATCAGGCTGTCGGCTGCCGTCTCGGTCATGGAGGCTTGGTGGACAAGCCGGCCGGACGGGTCAAGCCGGCCATTTGCAACGGGCGCGGCTTTGTTGCGCGGGCCGGTCGGCGCGCTATAGCGGCGCCGCATCCGCCGGGGACCGCCATGAGCCGCACCGCCACCATCACCCGCGACACGTCGGAGACGAGGATCGCCGTCACCGTCGATCTCGACGGCCAGGGGGTCTATGCGATCGCGACCGGGATCGGCTTCCTCGACCATATGCTGGAGCAGCTGTCGCGCCATTCGCTCATCGACCTCGACGTGCGCTGCGACGGCGACCTCCATATCGACGCCCACCACACCACCGAGGACACCGCCATCGCCATCGGCCAGGCGGTGGCCCGGGCGCTGGGCGAGCGGCGCGGGATCGTCCGCTACGCTTGCGCCCATGCGCCGATGGACGAGACGCTCACCCGCTGCGCGATCGACATCTCGGGCCGGCCGTTCCTCGTCTGGCGCGCGGCGTTCAGCCAGCCGCGCATCGGCGGGATGGACACCGAGCTGTTCGAACATTGGTGCCACAGCTTCGCCCAGGCCGCCGGCATCACGCTGCATGTCGAGACGCTCTACGGCCGCAACAACCATCATATCGTCGAAAGCATCTTCAAGGCGCTCGCCCGGGCGCTGCGCCAGGCGGTGGCGATCGATCCGCGCAAGGCCGACGCGGTGCCCTCGACCAAGGGCACGCTGAATGGCTGAAGCGCTCGCGCTGGTCGATTACGGCGCCGGCAACCTCCGCTCGGTCGAGAACGCCCTGCGCGCGGCCGGCGCGGAGGCGGTGACGGTGACGGCGGACCCGGCGGCGGTGGCGGCGGCGGAGCGCATCGTCCTGCCCGGCGTCGGCGCGTTCGGCGCCTGCATGGCCGCGCTCGCCGCCATCCCCGGCATGGTCGAGGCGCTGGGGGCGGCGGTGCTGTCGCGGGGCCGGCCGTTCCTCGGCATCTGCGTCGGCATGCAGCTGATGGCGGATGCCGGCGAGGAGCTCGGACGCCATGCCGGGCTGGGCTGGATCGGCGGAACGGTACGGGCGCTGGCGCCGGCCGCCGGGGTCCGCGTGCCGCATATGGGCTGGAACGACGTGCGGCCGGCGGCGGCGCATCCGCTGGTCGCGCCGGGCGAGGCCTATTTCCTCCACGGCTACGCCTTCGCGCCGCGCGATCCGGCGCATCTGCTGGCGGCGAGCGACCATGGCGGCGCGATCGCCGCCGCCGTCGGGCGGGACACGATGATCGGCGTCCAGTTCCACCCGGAAAAGAGCCAGGCATACGGGCTGGCCTTCCTGTCGCGATTCCTGGCGTGGCGGCCGTGACGGCGCTCGCTTGCCCTCCTCCGCGTGACGGGTATTCCCCTCGAAAAAGGAAACCGTTCCCCGGCGCAGGCCGGGGCCCAGTCGGGGGACGTCGGGCGAGTGCCGCCGCGCTCCGTTACATCGGCCTTCCCGACTGGGCTCCGGCCCGCGCCGGGGAACGGCTTCGTCGGACCGAAGATAGCCCGGGGAATGGAGAGACGTGAGCCTCGCCATCTTCCCCGCGATCGACCTGAAGGACGGCCAGGTCGTCCGGCTGGCCGAGGGGGACATGGCGCGCGCCACCGTCTATGGCGACGATCCCGCCGCCCAGGCCGGCGCCTTCGCGGAGGCGGGGGCGACGCATCTCCATGTCGTCGACCTCGACGGCGCCTTCGCCGGGCGGGCGGTAAACGCGGGGGCGGTGGAGGCGATCGTCGCGGCGTTCCCCGGCCGGGTGCAGCTGGGCGGCGGCATCCGGACGCGCGCGGCGATCGACGGGTGGCTGGCGCTCGGCGTCTGGCGAATAGTGATCGGCACCGCCGCGCTGACCGATCCGGTGCTGGTGCGCGAGACGGCGCGCGCACTGCCCGGCCGGATCGTCGTCGGGGTGGACGCGCGCGACGGCATGGTCGCGACCCACGGCTGGGCGGACGTGTCGGACGTGGCCGTCGCCGACATGGCGGCGCGCTTCGCCGATGCCGGGGTGGCGGCGCTGCTGTTCACCGACGTCGGCCGCGACGGGATGCTGCGCGGCGTGAACGTCGCCGCCACCGCCGCGCTGGCCGCCGCCTCGGCCATCCCGGTGATCGCCAGCGGCGGGGTGGCGGGGATCGCGGACATCCGCGCGCTGCTGCCGCATCGCGGGATCGCCGGAGTCGTCACGGGCCGCGCGCTATATGACGGGCGGCTGGACCTGGCCGAGGCGATCCGGGTGGCGGGAGCACGGGCTTCATGACCGTCCGCACGCGCATCATCCCCTGTCTCGACGTCGCCGGCGGGCGGGTGGTGAAGGGGGTGAACTTCGTCGCGCTGGCCGATGCCGGCGACCCGGTGGAGCAGGCGCGGCTCTACGACGCGCAGGCCGCCGACGAGCTGTGCTTCCTCGACATCACCGCCAGCCACGAGGCGCGCGGCACCTTGCTCGACGTCGTCGCGCGGACGGCGGCGGTGTGCTTCATGCCGCTGACGGTGGGCGGCGGGGTGCGATCGGCCGAGGATGCGCGCGCGCTGCTGCTGGCCGGCGCCGACAAGGTGGCGGTGAATTCGGCCGCCGTGGCGCGGCCCGGACTGGTCGCCGAGATGGCGAGCCGCTTCGGCGCGCAATGCGTCGTCGCCGCGATCGACGCGCGGGCGGTGGCCCCAAGCCGGTGGGAGGTGTTCACCCATGGCGGCCGGCGGCCGACCGGGATCGACGCCGTCGCCCATGCGGAACGGCTGGCGTCGCTGGGGGCGGGTGAGATATTGCTCACCTCGATGGACCGCGACGGCACCCGCGACGGCTACGACCTCGAACTCACCCGCGCCGTCACGCAAGTCGTGACGGTGCCGGTGATCGCCAGCGGCGGGGTCGGCACGCTCGACCATCTCGTCGCCGGCGTGGTCGAAGGCGGGGCGTCGGCCGTGCTGGCCGCCTCCATCTTCCATTTCGGCCGGCACGGCGTCGGCGACGCGCGCGCCGCGCTCCGCGCCGCCGGGCTGCCGGTGCGGAGCGCATGAGCGACACCCTTGCCCGACTGGAAGCGACCATCGCCGCGCGCCGCTCGGGCGATCCGGCCGCCTCCTACGTCGCCAAGCTGACGGCCGCCGGCCGGGCCAAGATCGCGCAGAAGGTCGGCGAGGAAGCGGTGGAGACCGTCATCGCCGCATTGTCCGACGATGCGCACGCACTGGCCGGGGAGGCCGCCGACCTGGTCTTCCACCTCCTCGTCCTGCTCGCCGACGCCGGCGTGCCGCTCGCCGCCGTGCTGCGCGAGCTGGACGCGCGCGAGGGGACGTCGGGCCTCGCGGAGAAGGCGGGACGAAAGGACTGACGCGATGCCGATCGACCCCGTCCTGCCCTATGACGACGCCAACGTCTTCGCCCGCATCCTCCGGCGCGAGATACCGGCGAAGGTGGTCTACGAGGACGAATACGCCCTCGCCTTCGACGATGTCGCGCCGCAGGCGCCGCATCATGTGCTGGTGATCCCCAAGGGCCGCTACGTCTCGTGGGACGATTTCGCCGCGCGCGGCGGCGAGGCGGAGATCGCCGGCTTCGTCCGCGCCGTCGGCCATGTCGCGCGGGCGGCGGGGCTGGTCGAGGGCGGCTACCGTCTGCTGGCCAATGTCGGGCGGGACGGCGGGCAGGAGGTGCCGCACCTCCACGTCCACGTCTTCGGCGGGCGGCCGCTCGGGCGGATGGTGGGCTAATCGCTTGCGCGCATCCCGACGGGGCGTCATGCGTTGGTAAGTTCCGCGGACGATGGAGACCGGCCGATGAAGATCCTGCTCGCCGCCGCCGCCGTCGCCTTATCCGCGCTCGCCGCCTCAGGCCCCGCCCATGCCCAGTCCAGGGACCGGGTGCTCATCATCTACGGCGACGAGAAATGTCCGACCAGCGGCGGGGAGGAGATCGTCATCTGCGCCCGCAAGCCCGAAAGCGAGCGCTACCGCATCCCCGAGGAACTGCGGCGCCCCGGCTCCAGCCTCCAGCCGAGCTGGGCGGACAAGGCCAGGAGCATCGAATATGCCGGCGCCTCGGGCATCGGCAGCTGCTCGCCGGTCGGCGCCAACGGCGCCTCGGGCTGCTTCCGCCAGATGGCGCGCCAGGCGCGGGCCGAGCGCAAGGCCGCCGCGGCGACGGATCGCGAGGCGCCCTGAGCGGCGCCTTGCCCGCGTTCAGCCGGGGGCAAGAGTAAGGGGACGAACGGGGGTTCGATCCAGCCGTGGAGCCCAGATGACCATCCTGCTCGCCCTCCTGCTCGCCGCCGCCCCGCCTCCCGCATCGGCGGACGCGCCGCCGCCCGTGTCGCTGCCCGACAGGTTCGCCACCCTGACCGTCTTCGGCGCCGATCCCTGCCCGCGCAGCCGCGCCGACGAGATCGTCGTCTGCGCCCGCCTGCCCGAGAGCGAGCGCTACCGCCTGCCCAAGCGGTTCCGCGGCAAGAAGGGGTCGGAGGGTCCGGCGTCGGTGGCGTGGGGGCGCAAGGTCGAATCGCTCGAATATGCCGGGCGGATCGGCACGCCGAACAGCTGTTCGCCGGTCGGCTCGGGCGGGTTCACCGGCTGTTTCCAGCAGTTCATGCGCCAGGCAAGGGCGGAGCGCGAGGCCGACGCGGCGGAAAA
>CAXTHU010000090.1:0-10625 GCA_964244125.1 uncultured Sphingomonadaceae bacterium | reverse complement strand
CCGCGACCAGGAAGTCTATTTCGCGCGCCCGACGCTGCGCCTCGTCATCAACCAGCCGTTCGGCGTCGCCGAGCGCGGCGGCCAGTATGACGTCGTCTGCACCGTGAAGGGCGGCGGCCTTTCCGGCCAGGCCGGCGCGGTCAAGCACGGCATCGCCCAGGCGCTGACCCGGTTCGAGCCGGTGCTGCGCGCGCCCGTCAAGGCCGCCGGCTTCCTCACCCGCGACAGCCGCGCGGTGGAGCGCAAGAAATACGGCCGTGCCAAGGCCCGCCGCAGCTTCCAGTTCTCGAAGCGGTAACGGCTTCCACCCATACGGAAAAGCGGCGGCCCCGAGCGATCGGGGCCGCCTTTTTCATGACCGAGGCTGCTCCCGATTGACTCACGGGCCGGTTTGTCTTTAATCGGGACAGTTGCGTTGTGTCCGGCTCGTGATTCTCTTCGGGTGGATTCGATGGTCACGCTCAAGCAGCTCCAGACGCTATATCCGCGCGCCACGCCGGCCGTGACCGGCGCCTTCGCCAAGGATGCGCCGGAGCTGTTCGGCCGCTTCGGCATCGCCGACACGCCCAACCGGCTCCAGTTCTTCCTCGCCCAGATCGGCCATGAATCCGGCGGCCTGACCATCGTCGAGGAGAAGCTGAACTACAGCGCGGAGCGGATGACCCGGGTCTGGCCGTCCCGCTTCCCGACCGTCGGCGCCGCCCAGTCCTTCGCCCACGATCCCGAGAAGCTGGCGAACTTCGTCTATGCCGGCCGGATGGGCAACGGCCCGCCCGCCGGCGGCGACGGCTTCCGCTTCCGCGGGCGCGGCTACATCCAGATCACCGGCCGCGACGGCTACGAGAATGTCGGCGCCCGCGCCGGGATCGACCTGGTCGCCAAGCCCGAGCGCGCCGCCGCCCCCGCCGACGCGCTGCTCGTCGCCTGCGCCTTCTGGCGCTGGAAGAACCTCAACGCGCTCTGCGACACCGGCGATTTCGCCAAGGTCACGCGGCGGATAAACGGCAAGCTCGTCGGCATCGAGGATCGCCGCGCGTGGCTGGACAAGGTCCGCCGCGCGCTGGCGGCGGCACCGGCGATGAGCGGCCAGCCCAAGCCCGACGTCGCCCGCGCCGTCCAGCTTGCCCTGCGCGCGCGCGGCTTCACCGCGATCGGCGCGGCCGACGGGCTGATCGGGGAAAAGACGGCGGCGGCGATCCACCTCTTCCGCCAGCGCAACGGCCTGGGCGACGGCCTGATCGACGACAGGCTGCTGGACGTGCTGGAGATCGCGGCATGAGCGACGCGCTGATGAAGTGGCTGTTCGGCGACGCCACGCCCAACCACACCGCCCGCGTCATCGGCATCCAGATGCTCTTCGCCTTCGTCAGCCTGCTGCTCCTGCTGTGGGTGGTGGCGGGGTCGTGGGATTTCGTCGGCTGGGCGACCATCACCGCCTGCTGCGCCTCGCTGTTCGGCATCCTCCTCGGTCTCCTGTTCGGCCTGCCGACGACCCAGCGGGTCGAGCTGACCCACACGACCGGGCTCGAAACGCCGCCGCCCCAGTCCCCGCTGCCCGCCGGCGAGGGCCAGGCGGTCGACCATCCGCCGCCGGCCGATGCGACGGCGACCGCCGCCACGCCGCCCGCGCCGCCGCCGCCCGCAGCCCCCGCGACGATGACCAGCCAGGCGGTCCCCTATAGCGAGAGCACCAGCCTGGAGATGGTGGCGGACTGGCTGACCAAGATCATCATCGGCCTCACCCTCACCCAGTATCGCGACTGGGGCGCCGCGTTTCAGCGGCTGTCGGTCGAGGTGACCGCCAACCTGATGGGCACGACCAGGGCGCTCAGCATCTGCCGCGCGCGGTTCTATCGCGCCGCCGGTCCGGTTCCGGGGTCGGTCCAGGATTATTGCGGACAGTTCAGCGGCGGCGCGGTTCCGGGCGGCGCGCTCATGCTGACCTTCGCGCTGCTCGGCTTCCTCGTCGCCTATCTCTGGATGCGGCGCTATTTCATCACCGAGATGGTGGTCGCGCGGAACGACGCGATCGAGAAGATGCGGGCGGCACGCGATGCCGAGGTCGCCGCGCGGCGGCTGGCGAGTCAGCAGGCGGAACAGATCCAGCTCGTGCGCAGCCAGGCGGAACTCGCCCAGGTCCGCGCCGAAGCCGCCGCCAACCTGAACGCGGCGCAGGCGCGGGCCGATGCCGAGGTCGCCCGCGTCACGCACGAGGCCGATCTGGTCAAGGAGGCGCTGCAACGGGCGCAGGCCGCGGCGGAGGATCAGCAGCGCAAGGATGCCGCAGCGAGCCTGGGCAGGATCCAGGCGAAGCCCGACCAGAACGACACCGTGACGGCATCGGAAGTCGTCGCGATCGCCGGCCGCGCGCAGCAGATGTTGCCGAGCAGCGATGTCGCGCAGGCGACGCTGGCCGATCTGATAACCGAATTGCAAAACGCCCCCCCCGCCTATCCCGACGATTGCTGGCGGGGGCTGTTCGGGGAGCAGCCCTGCGATACGGGCGGCAACATCTGCCTGTCGGCGAAGGTCGATCCCTTCCCGTCGGATCCCAACCTGTTCGAGGTGAAGCTGGCTCTGGATCCGATGGACGCCGCGTCGCCACCGACGCGCTCGGGCCAGAAGGCGATCTTCTTCCTTCATCCCACCTTCGGCATCGATCCGCGTTCGGTCGCCTTCGGTTCGGACGGCCGCGCCACGCTGCCGCTGATCGCCTATGGCGCCTTCACCGTCGGCGTGCTGCTGGAAGACGGGGTGAAGCTGGAACTGAACCTGGCCGAGGTGAAGGATGCGCCGGAACTGTTCCGGATCAACTGAGGCGCGGCTCCGCCCTCAATCCCCCGGCCGCCACGCCGCCAGCCCGCGCCGGGCGTCCTGGACGAAGCGGGAGCGGCGGACGCCGCCGAGGAACAGCCGGCCCAATATCCGCCCCCACAGGCGGGCCGGCCGGCGGAACTGGATCAGGAGGATGATGCGCGGCTCGTCGGTGTCGTTCAGCACCTCATGCTCGTAGGTGTCGTCGAAGACGAGCGCGCGGCCCTCCTCCCAGCCGACCACCAGGTCGGTCACCCGCATCCGGCAGCGCGCGGCGTCGCGCGGCACCTGGACGCCCAGATGGCAGGTCATGATCGCCTTGGTGACGCCGGTGTGGACCGGGATGTGGGTGCGCGGCAGCAGGATCGAGAAGAAGGCGGAATTGAGCCCCGGCACCCGCCCGATCAGCGCCGCCGTCGCCGGGCAGCGGCGGCAGTTCTCCTCGATCCGATAGCCGTAGCCGTGGAGGAAATAGGACTTCCACCGTCCCGCCGGCGCGATGCGGCGATGGTCGGGCGAGATGGCGGCGAGCGGGGGGACGGCATCGAGGTCGGTCAGCGCCGCCGCCGCCTCGTCGCGGATCGTCGCCCAGTTCGCCTCCAGCAGGGCGATCCACGGGAAGTCGCCCGTGTCGTGGACCGGCCGGTCGCCCACCTTCGACGCCCGGCCGACGATGCGGTTCACGCGCGGCTGGAACCAGACGCCGATCCTGATCGCCAGGGATTTGGGCGGCACCAGCTTCGAACTCGGCCGCGCCGCCGGATCGGCGTCGATGCGGGTGTTCAGCAGGTCGGAAAAGGCATCGAGTTCAGACATTCGTGGCTCTCATGGCCGTAACGGAGGTTCGAAAAACAAAGAGGAATGTAAACATGAAACCTATAGCGGGATAACTTTAGCTGATCTCACCCCGTTCGTGCTGTTCTAACCAAAGTCGTCATGCCCTCGCCGTCCATTCGAGCGAAGTCGAGGGACATTTGCCGAGCGGAACCGAGGCAGGTTCTCGGCTTTACTCGGGATGGACAAGATTGGGATACGACCCGAAAAACAAACGGGCGGCAGGGATGTACCCCGCCGCCCGCATATTCGATCGAGCCTCGCCTTACGGCATCAGCACGGTGTCGACGACGTGGATCACGCCGTTGGACTGGTAGACGTCCTTGATCGTCACGGTCGACATGCCGCCCTTGGCGTCGGTCAGCATCAGCTTGCCGCCCATCATCGCCGCGGTCAGCGGCTCGCCCTGCACGGTGGTGAGCGTCGCCTTGCCCTTGCCGGCCTTGATCGCCTTGGCGATGGCCTTGGAATCCAGCGTGCCGGCGACGACGTGATAGGTGAGGATCGAGGTCAGCGTGGCCTTGTTCTCGGGCTTCACCAGCGTCTCGACGGTGCCGGCGGGCAGCTTGGCGAAGGCGGCGTCGGTCGGCGCGAAGACGGTGAACGGGCCGGGGCCCTTCAGCGTATCGACCAGGCCGGCGGCGGTGACGGCGGCGACCAGCGTCTTGTGGTCGGCCGAGTTCACCGCATTGTCGACGATCGTCTTGGTCGGATACATGGCGGCGCCGCCGACCATCGGGTTCTTGGCGGCGGCCGGAGTCAGCGCGGCGGCGGACAGCGCGATGGCGGCGGTCGCCACGGCGAAGCGGAAGTTCAGCATCTCAATCTCCCAGAAGGCTCCGACATGATGCGGAGCCGCGAACGTCCAAACCCGGCGTGCTGCCTTTGTAAAGGGGGGCGGGGGGCTAATCCATATGAATCGCGCGGGAAAATCTTTCAGGCCCGTTCCCGCGTCGCGGTAAAGCCGACCTGCGGCGCGCGTTCCGCCGTATAGCCGAGCTCCCAGGCGTCGCGCGCCATGAAGACGGGCGCGCCGTCGCGATCCTCCGCCATCGCGCCCTTCCTGCCGTCCATGAAGGCCTTCAACTCGGCCGGATCGACGGCGGTGATCCAGCGCGCGGTCTCGAACGGGGAGGGCTCGAACTCGGCGGCGACGTTATATTCGGCCGCCAGGCGCGAGATCAGCACCTCCAGCTGGAGCTGGCCGACGACGCCGACGATCCACTGCGATCCGATCATCGGCTTGAACAGCTGCGTCACCCCTTCTTCCGCCATGTCGTTCAGCGCGGTGCGCAGCTGCTTGGTCTTGGTCGGATCGAGCAGGCGGACGCGGCGCAGGATCTCGGGCGCGAAATTGGGGATGCCGGTGAAGGTGATCGCCTCCCCCTCGGTCAGGCTGTCGCCGACGCGCAGCGTGCCGTGGTTGGGGATGCCGATGATGTCGCCGGGATAGGCGGTTTCGGCGAGTTCCCGGTCCTGCGCGAAGAAGAAGATCGGCGCGTTGATCGCGATCGATTTGCCGGTCTGCACCTGGCGCAGCTTCATCCCCCGGCGGAAGGTGCCGGCGCAGATCCGCATGAAGGCGACGCGGTCGCGATGCTGCGGGTTCATGTTGGCCTGCACCTTGAACACGAAGCCGGCGACCTGGGCCTCGTCGGGCGAGACCGGGCGGGGGCTCGCCGGCTGCGGCCGGGGCGGCGGGGCGTGGGCGGCGAGCGCGTCGATCAGCGCCTCGACGCCATAGTCACGCAGGGCCGATCCGAACAGCACCGGCGTCTGGCTGCCGGCGCGATATTGCGCGACGTCGAAGGCGGGATAGCCGATCGCCGCCAGCTCCGCCTCCTCGCGCAGCGCCGCCAGCCGGTCGGCGGGCAGGAGCGGGTCGAGCGCCGGGTCGCCGAGGCCGTCGAGCTTCAGTTCCGTGCCGTCGGGGCGCGTCAATATGCCGCGCGCCTGGTCCCACAGGCCGGCATGCTGGTTGCCGAGGCCGAGCGGCCAGTTGAGCGGCGCGACGTCGAGCGCCAGCATATCGGCGATCTCGTCCATCAGCGCGAAGGGCTCGCGCCCCTCCCGGTCGACCTTGTTGACGAAGGTGATGATCGGCACGTCGCGCAGCCGGCAGACCTCGAACAGCTTCCTGGTCTGCGCCTCGATGCCGCGCGCCGCGTCGATAACCATCACCGCCGAATCGACCGCGGTCAGCGTGCGATAGGTATCCTCGCTGAAATCCTCGTGCCCCGGCGTGTCGAGCAGGTTGAAGGTCAGGCCGCCGCGCTCGAACGTCATCACCGAGGAGGTGACGGAGATGCCGCGCTGCTGCTCGATCTTCATCCAGTCGGACCGCGCCCGGCGGTTGGCGCCGCGCGCCTTGACCTCCCCGGCCAGGTGGATGGCGCCGCCCGACAGGAGCAGCTTTTCCGTCAGCGTCGTCTTGCCGGCGTCGGGGTGGGAGATGATCGCGAAGGTGCGGCGATCGGCATGGCGTTCGGTCATGGAGGCGGCAGATAGGGTGCCGGACGAGTTCAGGCCAGCCCGAGATAGCCGAGCAGCAGGCCGAACAGGATCAGCGTGAACAGGCTGAAGACCAGCATCACCACGGTGCGGATCAGCGCCCCCCACCGGCCGAGCAGGTAGGTGCCCTTGATCTGCCGGTAGATATGGACCGGCGGGATCAGCCACAGCGCCAGCGCCACCAGCCCCGTCGCCACCCCCGCCCACATCGTCACCGACGCCGCCACGATCAGCAGCGTCATGAAGGACAGCGAGTAGGTAGCGAAGATGGCGTGATCGTAGAAGCCGAAGCGCCGGCTGAAGGGGAACATCAGCCAGATGAACGGCAGCGAGATCGGGATCAGCGCCCAGCTGTATTTATACGCCGCCGTCTTCAGCTTGTAGAGGGTCAGCTCCGGATTCTCGGTGGCGTGGCGCAGCTTGTCGTCCAGGCTCTTGACGCCGAGGTTGAAGTTGCCCGGCTCGTCGTCGCCCGATCGCCCGGTCACGGCGCCGCCCAGCGTCCGGCGGGCGGTCGCGATCCCCGCCGCCTCCTTGCGCGCATCGGCCAGGCGACTGCCGGTATCGGCCAGTTCCTCCGCGTCCTTCTCGGCGACCGCCTCGGCGCGGCGCTTCTCCAGCTTGGCGATCTTCTGCTTCAGCTCGCCCTGCCGGTTCGCCAGGTCGGACTGGATCGTCGTCAGGCTCCGCCGCCCGCCGCCGAGATCGGGGCCGTGGCCCCACAGGCCGAGCGAGGCGAACATCAGGAAGACGCTGAACAGGAACAGCGCGATCGGCGAGACGAAGCGCACCCGCTCCCCGTCGATATAGCGGCGGGTGAGCTGACCCGGCCGGAACGCCAGCATCGGCAGCGTGTGCCACACCTTGCCCTCGAAATGGAACACGCCATGGGCGACGTCGTGGAAGAAGGCGGCGGCGGTCCGGTGGACATGGCCGCTCTGGCCGCAGGCGTGGCAGAACGCGCCGGTCAGCGCCGTGCCGCAGTTGGCGCAGCCGGCGTGGCCCGCATGGCCGTCGCCGCCACGCCCGCGCTCGACCTCGCGCGCGGCGAGGCCGGCGGTCACCATCGCCCCCACATCCTGCAATCCGTCCGCCATCGGCCCCTCGCTCGCCCCGCCGCGACTATGCCCGCTTCGGCGGGCCGGCGAAAGCCGCGACGGCGCGGGCCGATCGTGCTAGCCGGCGGCATGGCCGAAACCGACGCCCGTGCCCAAGCCGATGCCCGCGCCCTCATCGCCGACATGTGCCTCCGCGCCCGCCATGCCGCCCGCGCGCTGGCGACGGCGCCGACCGCGCGCAAGGCCGCCGCGCTGCGCGCCGCCGCGCGCCATGTGCGGGAGCGGAGCGCCGGCATCGTCGCCGCCAACGAGGGGGACATGGCCGCCGCCGCCGGCCTGTCCCCGGCGATGCGCGACCGGCTGCGGCTGGACGCGGCGCGGGTGGCGGATATCGCCGCGGCGCTGGAGGCCGTCGCCGCGCTCCCGGACCCGGTCGGGCAGGTGATCGACCGGAGCGAGCGGCCGAACGGCCTGCGCCTGTCGCGCGTGCGCGTACCGATCGGCGTCGTGGCGATCATCTATGAAAGCCGGCCCAACGTGACGGCCGACGCGGGCGCCCTGGCGCTGATGGCGGGCAACGCGGCGATCCTGCGCGGCGGATCGGAAGCCCGCGCCAGCAACGCCGCATTGCACGCCGCCCTTTCTCGCGGCCTGGGCGAGGCCGGCCTGCCGGTCGATGCCATCCAGCTCGTCCCCACCCGCGATCGCGCGGCGGTCGGCGCGCTGCTGGCGGCGGCGGGGGCGGTCGACCTGGTGATCCCGCGCGGCGGCAAGTCGCTCGTCGCCCGCGTCCAGGCCGAGGCGCGGGTGCCGGTGCTGGCGCATCTCGACGGGATCAACCACCTCTATGTCGACGCCGCCGCCGATCCGGGCATGGCGGCGCGGCTGGCGGTCAACGCCAAGCTGCGCCGCACCGGCGTCTGCGGCGCGACCGAGACGCTGCTGCTCGACCGTGGCTTCGGCGATGGGGCGGCGGTGGCGGCGGCGCTGCTCGACGCCGGCTGCGCGCTGCGCGGCGATGCCGACGCGCGCCGGCTCGACCCGCGCATCGCGGCGGCGGATCCGGCGGACTGGGACACGGAGTATCTCGACGCCGTCTGCGCGGTGGCGGTGGTCGACGGGGTGGACGGGGCGATGGCGCATATCGCCGCCCACGGCTCCCATCATACCGACGCGATCGTCACCGGGGATGCCGCCGCCGCCGAGCGCTTCCTGGCCCGGGTCGATTCCGCCATCGTCATGTGGAACGCCTCCACCCAGTTCGCCGACGGCGGCGAGTTCGGCCTGGGCGCCGAGATCGGCATCGCCACCGGCCGCCTCCACGCCCGCGGCCCGGTCGCGCTGGAGGGGCTGACGACCTACAAGTGGCAGGTGCGCGGGACGGGGCAGGCGCGGCCTTGAAGGCCGGCGGCGACGGGGATAGGCTTTCTAAATGACAACGATTCCCATCGAACTGGATCAAGAAACTCTAGCGGCGGTGGATAGTCTCTCCATCCGCCTCGGCCGGTCACGCGAGGTGCTTATCCGGAATGCCTTGACCAGCTATATCACCGAGGGCGAGGCCTTTCTCGCTTTGCTCCAGGAGGCTGATGACGCCATAGATCGGGGGGAATTTTTCACTCAAGAGCAGATGGAGGAATGGGCAAGGTCGCGCAGACACGCAGCCGCCGCTGAATGAAGCGAATAATCTGGTCCGGCCCGGCCCGCCGCGATCTGGACCAAGTCGCGTTATATTACGAGCCTATCGACCCGGATTATGCCGATCGCCTTACGACGACTGCAGTCGAGGCGGGACGGTGGCTCGCCGGGCATCCATCCGCTGGGACGCTAATCGCGGCGTCCGACATTCGCAAATGGCGAGTGGCGCGTACGCCCTATGTCCTGCTTTATCGTGCGTCTCCCGAGACGCTGAGGGTCTTGCGCCTGATTCACACCGCCCAGGACTGGAAGCGCTTCCTGTGACCCGCGTCGGCCTGCTGGGCGGATCGTTCAACCCGGCGCATGGCGGGCATCGGCGGATCAGCCTGGCGGCGATCCGCGCGCTCGATCTCGACGAACTGTGGTGGCTGGTGTCGCCGGGCAACCCGCTGAAGCCCGCCGCCGGCATGGCGCCCTTCGCCGCGCGGCTGGCCTCGGCCGGGCGGATGGCGCGGCGGGCACCGATCCGGGCGACGGGGATCGAGGCGACGCTGGGCACGCGCTATACCGCCGATACGCTGCGCCGGCTGGTGCGCCGCTATCCGCGCCGGCGCTTCGTCTGGCTGATGGGGGCGGACAATCTCGCCCAGTTCGACCGCTGGCGCGACTGGCGCGGGATCGCCCGCATGATGCCGATTGCCGTGATCGGCCGGCCGGGCTATGGAGGACGGGCCCGCGCGGCCCCCGCGATGGGCTGGCTGCGGCGCTTCGTCCGACCGTCCGGCCAGGCGACCCGCTGGACGGACTGGAGCATCCCGGCCCTCGTGCTGTTGCGCACGCCTCTCGATCCCCGCTCCGCGACGCAAGCCCGCGCCGCCGATCCCGATTGGGCCGATCGCTCCGACCCGCCCGTCGTCGACGCGGTCACCCGCCGTCGCATCCCCGCTCCCTGAACCGCACCGGAGGCTCCTTGCCCGCTCCCTCTCCCGTCCGTCTCGCAAAGCCCGACCCCGACGGCGCGATCGCCGCGCTCCACCGGATGGTGCTCGACCTGCTCGACGACGATCAGGCGGTGGAGACGGTGTCGATCCCGCTCGCCGGCAAGTCCTCGATCGCCGATCATATGGTGATCGCCTCCGGCCGCTCGACCCGGCAGGTCGCCTCGATGGCGGCGAAGCTCGCCGAGCGGATCAAGGCGCAGACCGGCCGCTCGCCCCGCACCGAGGGGCTGCCGACCGCCGACTGGGTGCTGATCGACGCCGGCGACGTGATCGTCCACCTGTTCCGCCCGGAGGTGCGCTCCTTCTACAATCTGGAGCGGATGTGGGCCTTCGGCGAGACGCCGACGCTGTCGCCCGCCGAGCTGCCGCCGGTCGACGCCGCCGGCGCGCCCGAGATCGGCGACGATCCGGAGGCGGCGCCGGACCCGGACTACGATCCCGACGCGCCCGATCCGGATGCCGTGCGGCAGGCATAGCGCTTGCTGCTCCACATCGTCGCGCGCGGCCGGATCGGGCGCGGGCCGGAGGCGGAGCTGGTCGATCGCTATCTGAAGCGCGTGGCGTGGCCGACGCGGATGACCGAACTGCCCGAGACCGGCGGCCGCATGCCGTCGCGCGACCCCGCCACCCGCGTCGTCGCGCTGGACGAGAAGGGCGCCGGCCTCGGCTCGGTCGCCTTCGCCGATCGTCTCGGCCGCTGGCGCGACGAGGGGGTGCGGGAGGCGCGCTTCCTGATCGGCGCGGCCGACGGCCATGACGCGGCGATACG
>CAXTHU010000089.1:0-10637 GCA_964244125.1 uncultured Sphingomonadaceae bacterium | reverse complement strand
GGACGCCAACACCGCCGGCGCCATGTATCCCGACCAGTCGCTCTATCCGGCCAACGCCGGGCCGGAACTGTGCCGCAAGATCAACCGCACGCTCCAGCGCGCCGACCAGATCGAGCATTCGGAAGGCGGCGCCACGCGCGACTGGTTCGCGCCGATCGTCGCCGATGCCGAGGCCGGCTTCGGCGGGCCGCTGAACTGTTTCGAGATCATGAAGGCCTATATCGAGGCGGGCGCCGCCGGGGTCCATTTCGAGGACCAGCTGGCGTCGGAGAAGAAATGCGGCCATCTCGGCGGCAAGGTGCTGATCCCGACGCAGGCGCATATCCGCAACCTGGAGGCCGCGCGGCTGGCCGCCGACGTCTGCGGCGTGCCGACCGTGCTGGTCGCGCGCACCGATGCCGAAAGCGCGAAGCTCATCACCTCCGACGTGGACGCGCGCGACCATGAATGGCTGACCGGCGAGCGCACGCCGGAGGGCTTCTTCCGGCTGAAGGACGGCACCGGCGTCGATCACTGCATCAAGCGCGGCATCGCCTTCGCCCCCCACGCCGACCTGTTGTGGTGGGAGACGTCGAACCCCAACCTCGACGACGCCCGCCGCTTCGCCGAGGCGGTGCAAAAGGCGCATCCGGGCAAGATGATGGCCTATAACTGCTCGCCCAGCTTCAACTGGGAGAAGAAGCTCGACAAGGACACGATCGCCCGGTTCCAGCGCGAGCTGGGGGCGATGGGCTACAAGTTCCAGTTCGTGACGCTGGCCGGTTTCCACCAGCTCAACCACGGCATGTTCGAGCTGGCGAGCGGCTATCGGGATCGCGGCATGGCGGCCTATTCGGAACTGCAACAGGCCGAGTTCGCGTCCGAGGCCGCCGGCTACACGGCGACGCGCCACCAGCGCGAGGTCGGCACCGGCTATTTCGACCTGATCGCCACCGCCGTCTCGGGCGGCACGGCCTCGACCACGGCGCTGGCCGAATCGACCGAGGCCGACCAGTTCCGCGCCGCCGCGGCCTGACGGCTTGCAGGAAAGCGCCGGTTCGGGTCGGCGCGTCCTGTTTCGGAGCATACGGCTTTCCATGGTTAACGGATGCTTCACCATGCTTGACAGCGCTGCCGTTTGACCGGACCGTCACGTCAGGCCGGTCTTTTCGGCACTTGACGGGGGAACAGACATGAAAGCCTTACTCGCCACGGCGGCACTCGCCCTTTCGACCTCATCCTACGCCGCCGTCTTCACCTACACGTCGGGGCCGGTGACGTTCGTCGACGAGGATCAGGTCAGCACCCCGATCACGGTGACCGGCCTTGCCGGAACGGTCACGAACGTCTCGGTGCGCCTGAACGGCTTCAGCCATACCTATCCGTCCGACATGGTCATCGGCCTGTTCAACGCGACGGCCGCGAGCGGCCTCGTCTTCATGAGCGGGGCGGGCGGCGGGACCGATGCCGTCAACGTCGATCTGACGTTCAGCGATCAGGCGGCCACCCAGCTTCCGCCGATCCTGGCCAGCGGCACCTACCTGCCGTCCAACTTCGACGATTATGAGTTCGGCGGCAACAACCTGACGGCTTTCTCGGGCTTCAACGGCCTCGATCCCAACGCGGTCTGGAGCCTGGAATCGTTCGACGTCTTCGCGGACGACACCGGCGGTCTCAGCGGCGGCTGGTCGCTCATCCTCACCACCAGCGACGTGGGCGCCGTGCCCGAACCCGCGACCTGGGCGATGATGATCGGCGGCTTCGGCCTCGTCGGCGCCTCGCTTCGCCGGATGCGCAAGGCGCGTCCCGCGCTGGCCTGAGCTTTCGCCGATAGTAATAGCGCCGCCGGTCGACACCGGCGGGCGTATCGCCATGGTAAACGCTATTCGGCGGGGGTGGAGGCGTGTTTGGCCTGTCGGCGGCGGCAAGCGTCGCGTTTGGCGACTGCACGGTCCCGGTCGATGCGAAGGGTGACATACATCGCAAGACCGAAATTGGCGCTGCGATCTCGCCGAAAGTCATATCATGTCTCCGCTTTCGGAAGCGTCATCGATGCGGATGATCGAATGTGGCTCGTCATCCTTCACCTCTTGAGCACGTCCAGCGCCGCCACCGTCATCGCCTCGCTTGCCGTCGCGATCGTCTTCTCGGCATCCGGCGCCCAGAACGGGCTGTGGATCGAGGCGAGCTTCGTGACGTCGCCCCTGGCCGCGTCCCATTTCTCCTGCCGGACGCCGCCGACCCAGAAGAACAGGGTCTGGATGCCCTTTTCGTCGGCAAGGTAGAAGCGGCTGAAATCCTCGCCGCCCATCTGCGGGCGCGACCGCACGACCCGTTCCGCGCCGAAGCGGGCGGCGAAGACGTCGGCCATGTGGGCGCCGAGCGGCTGGGTGTTCATCGTCGCCGGCACGAACTCGTCGCGGATCGTCACCACCGGCAGCTTGTCGTCGGGCATTCCGGCGGCGATCGCCTCCCCCCGGGCGATGCGGGCGATGCCGTCGAGCAGGACCTTGCGCACCGCCGGCGTGTAGCTGCGCACGGTGATGAGGAGCGTCGCCTCCTCCGGGATGATGTTGTGCTTGAACCCGCCCTGAAACGAGCCGACCGTCACCACCCCGGATTCCAGCGGATCGACCTCGCGCGAGATCAGCGTTTGGAGCGCGGTGACGATGCGCGCCGCCAGCACGATCGGATCGCGGGTCAGCTGCGGATAGGCGCCGTGGCCGCCGACGCCCTTCACCACCACGTCGACCGTATCGACGTTGGCCATGGCATAGGCCTGCGGCACGCCGATCGTGCCGGCGGGCAGCTGCGCTGAGTCGTGGAACGCCATGACGACCGACGGCTTGGGGAAGCGGGTGTAGAGCCCGTCTTCTAGCATGGCGCGCGCGCCCAGGCCGATCTCCTCGGCGGGCTGGCCGATCATCACCAGCGTGCCCGACCAGCGATCCTTCGTCGCGGACAGCCGCCGCGCCGTCTCGATCCAGCTCGTCATGTGGGTGTCGTGGCCGCAGGCGTGCATGACGCCGGTCGCGGCGCCCTCGCGCGTCGTCGCCTTCACCGTGCTGGCGAAGGGCAGCCCGGTATGCTCGACCAGCGGCAGCGCATCCATGTCGGCGCGGATCAGCAGCGTCGGCCCCGGCCCGTTGTGCAGCACCGCGACGATGCCGGTCCGGCCGACGCCCTCGGTCACGGTGAAGCCTGCCTTGCGCGCCTCGGCCGCCATGATCGCGGCGGAGCGGCTCTCCTGGAAGCTCAGCTCGGGGTGGAGGTGGAGATCGCGATAGATGGCGGTCAGCGAGGGCATGTCGCGGGCGATGTCGCCGGCGAGACCGTCGGTCGACGGCGTGGCGGCGGCCGGGGTGGCGGCGAGGGCGGCCAGCAGGAGCAGGGGTGTCATCGGGTCGCGATCCTCTATGGGGCGGGCGGGGCGGGGGTCAGTTCGACCACGTCGAGCAGCGATTCCCAGCGCGGATAGGGCAGCACCAGCCGCCAGCGCGCCGGCCCGATCCGCTCGACCACGCCGGCCATGTCGCGTTCCGGATCGCGGCCATATTGCTGGGCGGTGCGCTCGTCCGACAGCATCATCGTGCCGAGGAAGACCATGCGCTGCGGATCGGACGGGAAGAGCAGGCCGACGGGACGCTGCGAGCCGTCCAGCTTGGCCAGGCCCAGCACGTCGCCCTCGACCGCGACGCGACAGGTGAAGGCCGGATAGGTGACGAAATCGAGCATCCCAGGTGCCTTGCCGCCGAGCTTCACGATGCGGCAGCGATAGTCGCCCGCCGGCGGCGTCGGCCCCGCCAGCGCGGCATCGGGCTGGAGCAGCACGCCCTCGGCACGCACGTCGGCGCCATGGCCCGAGCTGTCCGCCCTGGCCAGCGCCGCGATCCACGCCTTGCGCCAGTCGCACATCCGGTCGCGATCGGCAGGCGTGGCGATGCCGCGCCAGCCGGGGCGGGGGGCGGCCTCCGCGCCGCGGGGCAGGATGAGGGCGAGGACGCCGATGGCGATAAGCAGACGCGGCGCAAGGGGCATCGCCGGACCATAGCCGGCGGCGGGCGTCGCGCAATGGCGCCGCCTTCGCCGGGATGACGGTTTATCTCCCGCGGCAGTCGACGTCGCCGGAGCCGCGCTTGGCGACGGTGCAGCGCGCGCCGCCGGTGATGACGATGTTGCCCGATCCGGCGACCGAGCCGGTGGCGCTGCGCGACGCGGTCAGCGCCAGGTCGCCCGAGCCGACGACCGCGACGGTGGCGTCCAGCACCTTCAGGCCGGCGGCGCGGACGTTGCCGGAGCCGGCGACGCTGGCCTTGGCGCGCGCCGCCCGGCCGGAGATGGCGAGGTCTCCGGAGCCGGCGACCTTCATCGCCACTATGTCCGCCTGGACCATGCCGATGGCCAGGTTGCCCGATCCGGCGACCGAGAGATCAAGCGTCGGCGTCCTGGCGCGATCGACCCGGACGTTGCCCGATCCCGCCAGCGCGACCGCGCGCAGCGAGGGCACGGTGACGCTGACCGCCAGCTTGCCCATCTCCCGGCTGGGCCAGCCGCCCCAGCCGCCCTTCACCTGCTCGATCCGCAGCAGGTCGCCGTCGACGCGGACGACGAGATGGTCGATCGCGGTCTGGGCGCCGGTGACGTGGACCGAGACCGGGCCGCCGACCTTCACGTCGACGTCGAACGGGCCGGCCGCCGACAGCCGGTCGAAGCCGGCGACGGCATAGTTGCGCTCGGCGGCGAGCGCCGGGGTCGCGGCGAGCAGGGCGAGCGCCGCCTGCGCGAGAATCATCTTTCGCATGTGACCGAACCCACTCCGCTGGTTGAGATGTTGCAATCCTCGGTGCCGATGATGCGCACCTTGCCGACGCCGCTGACGCGGCCCGTCGCCCTGCCGGTCACGCGGGTGACGACCTTGCCGACCCCCGACATGCCGAGGGCGAGGGTGCCGGAGACGAGGTCGTCGCCATGGATGTCGCCGGCGCCGCTGACGTCGATGCGGGTCGCCTCCGCCTTGCCGGCGACGGTCATGCCGCCGGCGCCCGAGATGCGCAGGTCGGCGTTCTTCACATCGATCGCGGCGATGCGCAGATCGCCCGCGCCGCTGATCGCGCCGGCGAAATCGGGCGTCGCGACGCGATCGACCGTCAGCTTGCCGGCGCCGGACAGCGTCACGCCGCGCAATGCCGGCACGGTGACGGCGACGCGCGCACGATGCGTCTTCCAGCCGAAGAAGCCGAAGGCGGACTTCTCGCGCCCGACCCGCAGTTCGCCGTCGACGACCTGCATGGTCAGCTTGTCGAGCGTGTCGGCATCCCCTTCGGCGCGGATCGCGGCGGCCGGGCCGGTCGTGACGATCACGTCGTCCGGGCCGGCCAGCGCCACCCGGTCGAAGGCGCCGACGGTGAAGCTCTTCGTATCGGCGCCGCCGGCATGGCCGCATCCCGTCGCCATGATCGCCAGCAGGGCCACGCCCGGGGATGCCCGCATTGTTCCGTCTCCAACTGTGTTAGTCGAATAATACGGTGCGACGACGCGCGGTGCAAGCGGAAACGAAGACGGGCGGCGCTGCCCGAAGGAAGCGCCGCCCGCCGTGGTGGCTGGATCGTGAATCCTACGCCTTGTTGTAGATCGCCGCGGAGGCGCGGAGGATGTCGAGGATCTTCTCCTGCGCGGCGGGTTCGTCCACCTCCTCCATCGCGGCCAGCTCGCGGGCGAGGCGGCTGCACGCGGCCTCGAAGATCTGCCGCTCGGAATAGCTCTGCTCGGGCTGGTCCTCGGCGCGGAACAGGTCGCGGACCACCTCGGCGATCGACACCAGGTCGCCGGAATTGATCTTCGCCTCATATTCCTGCGCGCGGCGCGACCACATGGTGCGCTTCACCTTGGGCTTGCCCTTCAGCGTCGTCAGCGCCTCCTGCAAGGTGAGGTTCGACGACAGCTTGCGCATGCCGACGCTCTCGGCCTTGTTGGTCGGCACGCGGAGCGTCATCCGCTCCTTTTCGAACCTGAGGACGTAGAGTTCGAGCTTGGTCCCGGCGATCTCCTGGCTTTGCAGCTCGACCACCCGGCCGACCCCGTGCTTGGGATAGACGACGTAGTCGCCGACGACGAAGCTCAGCGCCTTAGCAGCCATGATGTGCCTTCCGAAAAGGGCCGCCCAGTCCATCGGGTCCGCCGGGGCCGGACAGCCTGCCGGCGGCCGTCGGCAACATGGCCGGCCGCGTGTTCAACCTGTCGCCGATGCGAGGGTGCATCCGGCGTTAGGGACGTGTCCGTAGCACAGGAATCGCTTGTAATCCAGCTTCGCGGGCAGGACCTGCCGTTGCGCTCAATCCCCCTCGCCGGGCTCCGGCGAGAAGTGGGTGTCGAACTTGCCGGCCATGCCCTTGAAGTCGTCGGCATCGGCCGGGGCGTCGCGCTTGCGGGTGATGTTGGGCCATTGGGCGGAGAAGGTCGTGTTCATCTCCAGCCATTGTTCCAGCCCGCTTTCGGTATCGGGCAGGATCGCCTCGGCCGGGCATTCGGGCTCGCACACGCCGCAGTCGATGCACTCGCTGGGGTTGATGACGAGCATGTTCTCGCCCTCGTAGAAACAGTCGACCGGGCACACCTCGACGCAGTCCATGTATTTGCAGCGGATGCAGGCGTCGGTGACGACGTAGGTCATGGCACGAGGCCTTCAATGTCGGGGGCGGTCGGCGGCCCTGCTAGTCGGGCGCTCGGGGCGCCGTCAACCGTCGGCGACAGGTCGTCGTAGAGGGTCGCGGCCTCCACCGCCGGGCCGCGCCGGGCGGGCAGTGCCGCGACGCGGAACACGCGCACCCGGCCGTGGAGCGGGAGCGCGATGGTGCTGCCGACGCGCACCGTCGCATGCGCCCGGTCGACGGCGCGGCCGTCGAGGCGGAGCCGGCCCTCCTCGGCCAGCGCCCTTGCCCGGTCGCGTGTCTTGGTGACGCGGGCGAACCACAGGAACAGGTCGAGGCGCATGCCGGCTTCAGCCATTGGCGGCGATCATGTCGGCCAGGCCGCCGAAATGGGTGCCGGGGCGGGTGGGGGCGGGGGCGATGGCGCGCCGGCCGCGCCAGCTCCAGCCCTCCGCCCCGGCCACCGCGTGGAAGCCGAGGAGACGCATCAGCCGGGCGATCGTCTCGGGCCGGAGCCCCAGCGAGACGGCGAGCGCCGGGTCGGGCACGAAGGGGCGGCGTCCGTCGCGCGCGTCATGCGCCTGTCGCGCCAGCCGCTCGACCAGGTCGACGCGCAGCCGCTGCTCGCCGAGCGGACGGTATCCGGCGGCGGCGAAATCGCCTCCCGCAAGCACCACCGCGCCGGGCGGCGGCAGGACGGGCGCGTCGCGGCCGGCGCGCGCGGCGATCAGCGCCAGGCGCCAGCGCATCGCCTCGGGCTTCAGCAGCGGCTCGGCGAAGATGTCGAGCGCGCCCAGCCTGATGCCGATCCTGGCCGCCGCGCGGCGCTGCTCGCGGTCGAGGCCCATGACGGCGGCGGCCACCGCATCGCGCGAGACGATGCCGCCGGCGTCGGCCAGCGGGGCGAGGAGGGCGCGGAGCGGCGCGGGGGTGGCGCCGTCGCCGGCGGCGGCGGCGATGCGGCGGAGCGATCGCAGGTGCCGCGCGACGCCGTCCGCCAGCCAGCGATCGAGCCGCGCCGCCACCGCCGCGCGTTCCGCCGGCGCGAGCGCGTCGAGGCTGCGATGGAGGGCGAGGGCAGGGGACAGCAGCCCGCGTCCGCGCGCCGGCCGCGCCACCACCTCGCCGCGCCAGAACAGCGCCACCGGCCGGCCCGGCTCCGTCACCAGCGCGAAGGCGTCGTCGGCATCCGCCGCCAGCCGCGCCGCCCGCGCGCCGCGCTCGGGCACCAGCCGGCGCTCGGCCGCCGCCATCAGCCGCTTCATGTCGGCGTGGCGGGCGCCGTCGTCCGGGGTGAAGCGGAAGCCGGTGAGCCGCCCGATCACCTCGCCGTCGACCCGCACCGCGCCGTCGTCGGCCACCGTCACCGGCAGAGCGTCGGCGCCGCGCGCGCCCAGATCGCGCATCAGCACCGTCGTCCGCCGGTCGACGAAGCGCTGGGTCAGCCGCTCGTGCAGCGCGTCGGACAGCCGTTCTTCGACTTCGCGGGTCCGGTTCGCCCAATGCGCCGGATCGGCCAGCCAGTCGGCGCGATGGGCGACATAGGCCCAGGTGCGGACATGGGCGATGCGGTCGGCCAGCGTCTCGACGTCGCCGGCGACGCTGTCCAGCCGCGCCACCTCGTCGGCGAACCAGGGCACGGGCAGGTGGCCCGTCCCTTCGCCGAGATGGTGGAACATGCGCGAGACGAGACGGGCGTGATGCTCCGCCCCGGTCTTGCGGAAATCGGGCAGGCCGCACGCCGCCCACAGCCGCTTCACCATCGCGGCCCCGCGGGCGCGGGCGCGGATGCCCGGTTCCTCGGCCAGCCGCTTCAGCACGGCGAGATCGGTCGCCTCGGGCGCGGCGCGCAGCGCGACCGTCTCCGGCCGCCGTTCGAGCGCGGCGATCAGCCGGTCGACCGAGCCGGTGTCGGGATCGCCGTCGCGCCAGTAGAGATGGTCGAGCGGCGGGAAATGATGCCCCTCGATCGCCGCCACTTCCTCCGGCTCGAAGCCCGCATCGACGCCGTCGAGCGCCAGCGTGCCGAAGGTGCCGTCGCGCTGGTGCCGCCCGGCGCGGCCGGCGATCTGCGCCATCTCCGCCACCGTCAGCCGCCGCTGCCGCCGGCCGTCGAACTTGCGCAGGGAGGCGAAGGCGACGTGCGCCACGTCCATGTTGAGGCCCATGCCGATGGCGTCGGTGGCGACGAGGTAATCCACCTCGCCCGCCTGGAACATCGCCACCTGGGCGTTGCGCGTGCGCGGGGACAGCGACCCCATCACCACCGCCGCCCCGCCGCGCAGCCGCCGCAGCATCTCGGCGACGGCATAGACCTCCTCCGCCGAGAAGGCGACGATGACCGACCGTTTCGGCAGCCGCGACAGCTTGCGCGGGCCCGCATAGGCGAGCGTCGAGAAGCGCGGCCGCGAGATGATCTCGGCATCCGGCACCAGCGCGCGCAGCATCGGGCGGAGCGCGTCGGAACCGAGGATCATCGTCTCCTCGCGCCCGCGTGCGCGCAGCAGCCGGTCGGTGAAGACGTGGCCGCGTTCCGGGTGGGCGCCCAGCTGCGCCTCGTCGATCCCGACGAAGGCCGGTTCGCGCGGTATCTTGTTGTCGGCTTCGGCGAACGCGCCTCCGCCGATCGGCATGGATTCGGCGGTGCAGAGGAACCAGCGCGCCTTGTCCGGCACGATCTTCTCCTCGCCGGTGACCAGCGCCACCTGGGACGCGCCCTTCAGCGCCACCACCCGATCGTAGACCTCGCGCGCGAGCAGGCGCAACGGGAAGCCGATCATGCCCGAGGCATGGCCGCACATGCGCTCGATCGCCAGATGCGTCTTGCCCGTGTTGGTCGGGCCGAGCACCGCAATAAGATCCGCGCGAAGATCCGCGCGCGCGAAGCTACCCATCGCCGCAACATCGGGCGGCGGCGGGGCGATGGCAAGGGCGAACAGGGTTCCCGCCGACATGGAATCAACCGCTTGCCCGGCACGCTTCGCCGCAAGCGACGGCCATGTGCGACGGTTTAGATTGACGTTAACCTTGCGCGGGCACAGTCCTCGCCACCTGCGGCGCCGCATGAGCGCCATGGGGGATGCAGGGGGTCGCGTGTTTCTACGGGACGATCACGGTCTTGGCGGCGGGAGTGCGGCGATCGCGCGTTCCTTCGCCCCCACGCGCCCCGGTATCGACCTGTCCGGCTGGCGCGCGTGGCTGCGCGGCCTCGACCTCGTCGTCGATCTCGGCGCCGATCTCGGTTCGCCGACCTGGTGGCGCGGCCTCGCCACCTGCCTGGCGCTGTGCGTCTTCGCCGGCGCGATGGCGCCCGCTATCGGTCCGCTGGCGCGCTCCAGCGGCGCGACGATGGGCGAGGCGCAATATGAGGAGGCGCGGGCGGAAAGCATCGCGCCGCTGGCGCTGGGCGCCGATACCGGCCGCCGCATGGGGCCGACCGCCGCGGTCGAGCCGCTCGCCGACACGCCCGAGCGGCCGTCGATCGACCTCACCGCGACGCTCGGCCGGGGCGACGGCTTCTCGCGCGTGCTGGAGCGGGCGGGCGTGTCCTCGGCGGATGCGATCCGGGTCGCCGACATGGTCTCCCGCGCCGTGCCGATCGACGGGATCGAGCCGGGGACGCGGGTGGAGATCACGCTGGGCCGGCGGGCGGCGAAGGGCCTGCCGCGGCCGCTCGACCACCTCCTCTTCCGCGCCGCATTCGACATGCGCCTGGCGGTCGGGCGGGCCGGCGCCGCGCTGAACCTGAAGAAGCTGCCGATCGCGGTGGATGATACGCCGTTGCGCGTGTCGGGCCGGGTCGGCGGCAGCCTCTATCGCGCCGCCCGTGCCGCCGGCGCGCCGGCGGCGGCGGTGGAAGGCTGGCTGAAGGCCATCGCCAGCCGGGCCGATGTCGGCGCGATGCGGGCCGACGACCGCTTCGACTTGATCGTGGCGCAGCGCCGCGCCGCCACCGGCGAGGTGGAGACCGGCGGCATCCTCTACGCCGCGCTCGACCAGGGGCGGCGGGCG
>CAXTHU010000088.1:0-10700 GCA_964244125.1 uncultured Sphingomonadaceae bacterium | reverse complement strand
TCCAGCGGCTGGGCGTCGATCCGCCCAAGGGGGTGCTGCTCCACGGCCCGCCCGGCACCGGCAAGACGCGGCTGGCCCGCGCCGTCGCCAACGAGAGCGAGGCGCGCTTCTTCCACATCGCCGGGCCGGAGATCATGGGTTCGGCCTATGGCGAGAGCGAGAAGCGACTGCGCGACATCTTCGAGGAGGCGGCCAAGAACGCCCCCTCGATCGTCTTCATCGACGAGATCGATTCGATCGCGCCCAAGCGCGGCCAGGTGCAGGGGGAGGCGGAAAAGCGCCTCGTCGCGCAGTTGCTGACGCTGATGGACGGCCTGGAATCGCGGGTGAACGTCGTCGTGATCGCCGCGACCAACCGGCCCGAGGCGATCGACGAGGCGCTGCGCCGGCCCGGCCGGTTCGATCGCGAGATCGTCGTCGGCGTGCCGGACGAGCGCGGCCGGCGGGAGATCCTCGGCATCCACGCGCGCGGCATGCCGCTGGCCGACGGCGTCGACCTCCAGGAGCTGGCGCGGACCACCTACGGCTTCGTCGGCGCCGACATCGCCGCCCTGGCGCGCGAGGCGGCGATCGAGGCGGTGCGGCGCATCATGCCCAGGCTCGACCTGGCCGAACGCACGATTCCGCCCGAGGTGCTCGACGCGCTGTCGGTCACGCGGGACGATTTCCTGTCGGCGCTGAAGCGGGTGCAGCCGTCCGCCATGCGGGAGGTGATGGTGCAGGCGCCCGACGTGGGCTGGTCCGATATCGGCGGCCTGGACGACGCGCGGGAACGGCTGCGCGAGGGCGTCGAGCTGCCGCTGAAGCATCCCGACGCCTTCCGCCGCATGGGCATCCGCGCGGCCAAGGGCTTCCTGCTCTATGGCCCGCCCGGCACCGGCAAGACGCTGCTGGCCAAGGCGGTGGCGCGCGAATCGGATGCGAACTTCATCGCGGTGAAATCGTCCGACCTGCTGTCCAAATGGTATGGCGAGAGCGAGCAGCAGATCGCCCGGCTGTTCGCCCGCGCCCGCCAGGTGGCGCCCACCGTGCTGTTCATCGACGAGCTGGACAGCCTGGTGCCGGCGCGCGGCGGCGGCCTGGGCGAGCCGCAGGTGACCGAGCGGGTGGTCAACACCATCCTGGCCGAGATGGACGGGCTGGAGGAGCTGCAATCGGTCGTCGTGATCGGCGCCACCAACCGGCCGAACCTGATCGACCCGGCGCTGCTCCGCCCCGGCCGCTTCGACGAGCTGATCTATGTGACGGTGCCGGACGAGGCCGGGCGGCGGCGCATCCTGGGCATCCACGCCGCCGCCACGCCGCTGGCCGGGGATGTCGATCTCGACGCGCTGGCCGGGCGGACCGACCGCTTCACCGGCGCCGACCTGGAGGATCTGGTGCGCCGGGCCGGTCTGGCGGCGCTGCGCGATTCGCTCGACGCGCCGGCGGTGACGATGGCCCATTTCGAGCGCGCGCTGCGCGATACCCGCGCCAGCGTCACGCCCGAGATGGAGCGCGACTACGAACAGATCGCCGCGCGGCTGAAGCAGGACGCGATGGCGCTGGAGCCGATCGGCTTCGTGTCCCCGGGCATGCTGAAGCCGAGGCCATGACCCCCTTTCCGGGGGAAGAAGGCTTTGGGCGCGTCGCCGTCGCCTGATCCCGTTCCGCCCACGATTCGTCCGCGCGGCGATCATGCCCGATCGTCCGGCGATGGAACGGTATCGCGTCGCGCGCGTCCGGCACTTGCCTTTGCCGCACGCTTTTGCGAACGGCTTGGGCAGGCCCGCCGCCGGGCGGGTCGAGAACGGGAGTGAGCATGTCCGGATCATCGGTCGAGACCATCTCCGGTCGTCGTCGCACGCCCGCCGGGCCGCTCGGCCTGTTCTTCCGCGAGTTTCTCCGTCACCCGGTCATGGTCGGTTCGATCATCCCCTCGTCCCGCGCCTGCATCGACCGCATGTTGCGCGCGGTCGATTGGGAGAAGACGAAGGTGTTCGTGGAATACGGCCCCGGCGTCGGCACCTTCACCCGCACCGTGCTGGAGCGGATGGCGCCCGACGCGACGCTGGTCGTGATCGACACCAACGCCGCGTTCATCGACCATCTCGGCCGCACCATCCAGGACAGCCGGCTGCAACGCTGCCACGGCTCGGCCGCCGAAGTCCGCCCGATCCTGGCCGGCCTGGGCTTCGATCATGCCGATTACGTCCTGTCCGGTCTGCCCTTCTCGACCCTGCCGCCCGGCGTCGGCGACACGATCGCGGCGGAAACGGCCGCGGCGCTGCGGCCCGGCGGGGCGTTTCTGGTCTATCAGTTCAACCCGCGCGTGCGACACTTCCTGACGCCGCATTTCGACCGGATCGACGACGATTTCGAGCCGATGAACATCCCGCCCTGCCAGCTATGGACGGCCTGGCGGTAGGTTTCCCTACCCTGTTCCCCGGCGCGGGCCGGGTCACAGGAGAGTGACGGGGCGACGACTGAACGACGGCCACGGATCAGGCCGTCGTGCCTGCCGGCGACCATGCCGCCCATGGTGCCGATCAGCCGAAAGCCTGTATGCCGGTGATGGCGCGGCCGAGGATCAGGGCGTGGATGTCGTGGGTGCCCTCATAGGTGTTCACCGTCTCCAGGTTCACCATGTGGCGGATGACGTGGTATTCGTCGGTGATGCCGTTGCCGCCATGCATGTCGCGCGCGACGCGGGCGACGGCCAGCGCCTTGCCGCAGTTGTTGCGCTTGACGAGGCTCACCATCTCCGGCGACCAGCCGCCGGCGTCGATCGCGCGGCCGACCATCAGCGAGGCGGAGAGGCCCAGCGCGATCTCGGTCGCCATGTCGGCGAGCTTCAGCTGGACGAGCTGCGTCGCGGCGAGCGGCCGGCCGAACTGCTGCCGCTCCAGCGTGTAGCTCCGGGCGCGGGCGAGACAGTCCTCGGCGGCGCCCATCGCGCCCCACGAGATGCCGTAGCGCGCCTTGTTGAGGCAGCCGAACGGGCCGGCCAGGCCGCGCGCATGGGGCAGCATCGCGTCGCCGGGCACCACCGCGCCGTCCAGCACGATCTCGCCGGTGATCGACGCGCGCAGGCTCATCTTGCCCGCGATCTTCGGGGTCGAGAAGCCAGGCGTGCCGCGCTCGACGACGAAGCCGCGGATGACGTCGCGGCCGCCTTCGTCGACCTTGGCCCAGACGACGGCGAGGTCGGCGATCGGCGAATTGGTGATCCACGTCTTGGCCCCGTCCAGCCGCCAGCCGTCGGCGACGCGGGTGGCGCGGGTCTTCATGCCGGCGGGGTCGGAGCCGGCGTCCGGCTCGGTCAGGCCGAAGCAGCCGATCCATTCGCCGGTCGCCAGCTTCGGCAGATAGCGTTCGCGCTGCGCCTCGGTGCCATAGGCGTGGATCGGGTGCATCACGAGCGAGGATTGCACCGACATCGCCGAGCGGTAGCCCGAATCCACCCGCTCGACCGCGCGCGCCACCAGGCCGTAGGCGACGTGGCTGACGCCGGCGCAGCCATAGCCGTCGATCGTCGCGCCGAGCAGGCCGAGTTCGCCAAGCTCGGTCATGATCTCGCGATCGAATCTTTCCTCGCGCGCGGCGGTGAGCACGCGCGGCTGGAGCCTCTCCTGCGCATAGGTCTCGGCCGTGTCGCGGACCATCCGCTCCTCGTCGGTCAGCTGCGCGTCGAGGCCCAGCGGATCGTCCCAGCGGAAGGCGGCAAAGGTCGGGGCCTTGTAGGGGGCGTTCATCGACCTGCTCCTGATGATGTCCTCACGGCGCCGCATTGGCAGGAAACGGCCCTGCGATCACGCGGTTTCCCGCACCCCACTCGACAGCGCCGCCGCGACGTGATTCAACGGCGGCCATGACAGAATATCTGCTGCGCGTGTTCCTGCTGCTGCCGCTGGTGGCGGGCATGGCGTTCGGCGCCATCTGGCTGTGGCGGCGGGTGCAGCCCGGCGTCGCGATCGGCGGTCGCGAGCGGCGGGTGAAGGTGGTCGACGCCGTGCCGATGGGGGCCACCGGCCGGCTGGCGGTGGTCGAGTTCGGCGGGCGGCATATATTGCTCGCCGTATCGCGCGGGCGGATCGACAAGCTGGCCGAGGCGGCGATCGCCGACGATCCCGCCTTCATCGACGACGCCTTCATCGACGATGGCGGCGAGACGGTGCCGCCGCCGTCCTCGCTCAAGGCGGCGCCGTTCATCCTGCGGCGACCGAAGCCATGAAGCTGCGCTGGGCGGCCGGCCTGCTGCTGGCGGTGATGGCGGCGCATCCGGCGCTGGCGCAGGTGGCGCCGCCGGCGCCGCTGCCGTCCGGCGCGATCGGCCGGGCGTTGCAGACGGTATCGGGCGACGGGCGGAGCCTCAGCCTCTCGCTCCAGATCCTCGTCCTCATGAGCCTGCTGACGGTGCTGCCGTCGCTGGTGCTGATGATGACCAGCTTCACCCGCATCATCATCGTGCTGTCGATCCTGCGCCAGGCGCTGGGCCTGCAACAGACGCCGCCCAACCAGGTGCTGGTCGGCCTTGCCCTCTTCCTCTCGCTGTTCGTGATGCGGCCGACGATCGACCAGATCAACCGCAGCGCCTACACCCCCTATGGCGCCGGCCGGATCACCATCGAGGAGGCGATCGGGCGATCGGGCACCGTCCTCCACGGCTTCATGGTGCGCCAGGTGCGGCAGACCGACCTGAAGCTGTTCGCCGACATGGCCAAGATGCCGCCCTTCGCCAGGCCGGCCGACATCCCCTTCTCGATCCTGCTGCCGGCCTTCGTCACCTCGGAACTGAAGACGGCGTTCCAGATCGGCTTCCTCATCTTCCTGCCGTTCCTGGTCATCGACCTGGTGGTGGCGTCCACGCTGATGGCGCTCGGCATGATGATGCTGTCGCCGACGATCATCTCGATGCCGTTCAAGTTGCTGCTGTTCGTGCTGGTCGACGGCTGGGCGCTGACCATGGGCAGCCTGGCGGCGAGTTTCGGATGAGGGGACCTGCGAAATCCGTCCATGCCGAGCGCAGTCGAGGCACCCTCTCCGCCTGGCGCGGGCGGCGCGTCCCTCGACTTCGCTCGGGATGGACGGGGGAGGGTGACCAGTGGGGGGCATAGGCGCCGATCCCGATTATTTCATCGGTGTCGCCCAGCAGGCGCTGTGGATCCTGGCGCTCGCCTCGGCGCCGATCCTGATCCCGGCGCTGGCGGCGGGGCTGATCCTCGGCATGATCCAGGCGGCGACCTCGATCAACGAACAGACGCTGTCCTTCGTCCCCAAGCTGATCGTCGTCGCCATCGCGCTCGCGCTGTTCGGCGGCGGCATCCTGGCGCTGGTGGCCGACTTCACCCGCGAGATGTTCGCGCGGATCCCGGATGTGATGCGGTGAGAGGATGGTACGGGTCGCCGTCGCCCCGGCGCAGGCCGGGGTCTCGGGTAGTGCGCGGAACGGCGTCGCGGTCATTCGCCGAGGCCCCGGCCTTCGCCGGGGCGACGGAATAGATGTTTCCCACCGGCCTCGCCGGCATGGAAGCCCAGCTGTGGCTGTATCTCATCGCCATGATCCGCCCCGGCGCGGCGTTCCTCGCGGCACCCGTGTTCGGCGCCCAGGGGGTGCCGGTGCAGGTGCGGCTGATCCTGGCGCTGGCCATCGGCATCGCCGCGTCGCAGGTGACGCCGATGGCGGTGCCGGACGGCGGCATCGCCTCCTTCGCCGGGCTGGCGCTGGTGGCGGGCGAGGTGCTGGCGGGGCTGGCGCTGGGCTTTGCCGTGCTGATGGGCTTTTCGGCGGCGATGCTGGCCGGGGAGACGATCGGCAACGCCATGGGCATCGGTTTCGCCGGCATGGTCGATCCGCAGTCCGGCGCGTCCAGCCCGGCGGTCGGCCAGCTGCTCAACATCCTCGCCACCTTTCTCTTCCTCGCCATCGGCGGCCATCTGATGCTGGCGCGCATCGTCGTCGACAGCTACCGCGCGCTGCCGCCCGGCGAGGCGTGGCTGGGCGCCGAAAGCCTGCGCGGCCTCGTCATGTTCGGCGGCGACCTGATCGCGGCGGGCGTCTCGATCGCGCTGCCGGTCGGCTTCGCGCTGATCCTGGTGCAGGTGGTGATGGGGATGCTGGCGCGGTCGGCTCCGGCGATGAACCTGTTCGCGGTCGGCCTGCCGGCGACGCTCCTCGCCGGCCTCGTCCTCCTCGCCATCGCCGCGCCGTCGATGGGGGAGGGGATCGAGGCTTCCGTCCGCCAGGGCCTGGAACTGGCCCGGCACGTCGCGGCCGGGCGCTGAACCGTGGCCGACACGCCCGACCGCGACGAGAAGACCGAGGCGCCGACGGCCAAGCGCCGCCGCGACGCGGTGGAGAAGGGCGACGTCCTCCAGTCGCGCGAGCTGGGCACGGCGATGGTCGTGCTGGGCGGGGCGGCGTGGCTGGCGCTGGGCGGGCCGTTCATGATCGGCACGCTGGAGGCGATGCTGGGCCGCGCATTGAGCTTCGATCGCGGCGCGGTGACCGATTTCGATCCCGGCCGGTCGATCGGCGCCATGCTGGTCGACGTCGCCCCGCCGCTCGCCTTCCTCTTCGCCGTCACGCTGCTGGCGGCGATCGGCACGCCGGCGCTGCTCGGCTCGCTCGGCTTCCGCGCCTCGGGCTTCGCGTTCAAGCCGGACAAGCTCAACCCGCTCGCCGGCATCCGCCGCATCTTCGGGATGCAGGGGCTGGTGGAACTCGGCAAGTCGCTGGCCAAGGTGGTCCTGCTGGGCGCGGTCGGCTGGTGGCTGATGCGTGGGCGGATGCACGATCTGATGACGCTGGCGCGGCCCGACGTGCGCGAGGCGCTGGCCTCGTTGGGCGCGACCTTCGTCTACGCCGTGCTGGTGATGGCCGTCGCCCTGGTCGCCATCGCCGGCATCGACGTGCCCGCGCAGATCATGCAGCGCGGCGGGCGCCTGCGGATGACCAAGCAGGAGGTGAAGGACGAGGCGAAACAGACCGAGGGCAATCCCGAGATGAAGGGGATGGCGCGGCGGCGCGCGGGCGAGATCCTGCGCGGCTCGGCGCGGACGGCGGTGACCGAGGCGAGCGTCGTCATCACCAACCCGACGCATTTCGCGGTCGCCCTTCGCTACCGGGCCGGCACCGACGCCGCGCCGGTGGTGGTGGCGCGCGGCCGCGGGGAGACCGCCGAAGCGATCCGCGCGCTCGCCGCCGAGGGCAAGGTGCCGGTGCTGAGCTACCCCCAGCTCGCCCGCGCGATCTATTTCACCGCCAGGGCCGGGGAGGTGATCCGCGAGGACCTCTATCTGGCGGTGGCGACCATCCTCGCCTTCGTCTTCAACCTCGACGAGGCCGAACGCGCGCGGGCGACCCGGCCGGAAGTGGCCGTGCCGGAAGGCGCGCGGTTCGACGAGGAGGGGCGGCGGGTGGAGTAGCCCTTCTTGTTCCCCGGCGGAGGCCGGGGCCCGGTCGGGGGACGATCGTGTTAAGCGATGCGTTTGGCTTCACGGCCTTCCCGACCGGGCCTCGGCCTGCGCCGGGGAACGGAATTGACCTCGATTGCCGTTTAACAACCCCGCCGCCCCGCCGTTATTCCGTGCAAGCAGGTCCCTGCCCGGAGACCCTTTATGGCGGACGGCATATCCATGGATGGCGGCGGCGCGCGGCCGGCGATCGGGGCGGGGGATATCGTGCGCGTTGCCGATCGTGCCGTCCAGCCCGTCGAGGCGAAGGCGGCGGAGCCGGCGCCCGCTCGCCGGGCGGTGAGGGCGCCGGCCGACGCGATCGCGCTCGGCCAGGCGCGCGACCGCATCGCCGCGGTGCTGGCCGCGGTCGATACCCGTCCGGCGACCGTCATGCCGCTGTCGCCGGACGCGGGCGAAGAGGCGATCGCCGCCGCCCAGGCGCTGGCCGAACTGATCGCCGCCAACGCCCACCCGACGCTGGCGGCGCAGGCGCATCTCGGCCCCGAAGCGGTACGGATGGCGATCGCGCCGCCGCCCGCCGCGCTCCGGTAACGAACCGCTAAACAAATCGCCGTTAACGCCGTTCTTACGGAGCGACAGGGGACGAGACCGTGACGTCGATCATATCGCAGCTCGGCTATGGCTCCGGCCTCGACACGCAGACGCTGGTCGCCCAGCTGACCGCCGCCGCGCGCGCGCCCAAGGACAAGCTGATCGCCACGCGCGAGGCGGCGAACACGGCCTCGGTCTCCTCGCTCGCCACCGTCTCCAACGGCATCGACGCCTTTTCGACGTCGCTGAAATCGCTGATCGCCGGCGGCACGCTGATGACCCAGCCGACCGCGTCCGACGACGGCCTGGTCGGCGTGCGCGCCCTGACGGGCGCGCGGATCGGCGATCTCTCGGCCCAGCTGGAGGTGCGCCAGCTCGCCCAGGCGCAGTCGCTCTCCTCTGCCGTGGTGCCCTCGCGCACCGCCGGGGTCGGCACCGGCACGCTGACGCTGACCGTCGGCACCAGCGTGACGCCGATCCGGATCGGCGCGGCCAACAACAGCGTCGCGGGGCTTGCCGCCGCCATCAACGACGCCAGGACCGGCGTCACCGCCACCGTCGTCGACGACGCCGGCGGGGTCCGGCTGGTGCTGAAGGGCGGCACCGGCGCGGCCAGGGCGTTCACCCTGGCCGCCGCCGCCGATTCCGATCCGGTGGACGGCAACGGCGCCCCGGCGCCGCCCGCCGTGGCGCTGGCCGGCTTCGCCTACGATCCCGGCGCCGCCGGCGGGATGACCCGCGCGCAGGAGGCGCGGGACGCGATCGTCAGGCTGGACGGGGTCGAGCTGTCGCGCGCCACCAACAGCTTTTCCGACGCGATCCCCGGCGTCATCGTCGATCTGAAGAAGGCGGCGGTCGGCACGACGATCACCATCGGCACCTTGCGCCCGAGCGAGGCGATCACCGCCGCCGTCACCGACTTCGTCGGCGCCTATAACGAGATGAAGGGGCTGATCGATGCCGCGACCAAGCCGGCCGATGCCGACGGCACCGGCGCCGGGCCGTTGCGCGGCGATGCCGGCCTGCGCGACATGCAGCGCCGCCTGGCCAGGCTGACCGCGACCGCGCTGACCGGCGGCGGCGCGGGTCCCCGGACGCTGTCGGAGATCGGCGTCGTCACCAATCGCGACGGCACGCTGACGCTGAACGCCGCGACGCTGGCCAAGACGCTGGCCGCCGATCCGGACGGGGTGGAGGCGCTGTTCAATCCCGGCCAGCGGTCGGACAGCCCGTTCGTCACCGTCACCAGCGCATTCGGCGCGGCCAGGCCCGGCACCTACCGCCTGACCGACCTGGTGCCGCCCGTCGGCACCACCGCCGTCGCCGCCGGCAAGGTGGACGGCGCGGCCATGCTGGGCGACTATACCTCGCTCGTCGCGCCCGCCGGATCGGCCGCCGCCGGCCTCATCATCCGCACCTCGGCGGCGGTGGCGAGCGCCACGGTGACGGTCGATCTCGGCATCGGCGGGGCGCTGCAATCGATCCGCGACGCGCTCCGCGGCACCTCCGGCCCGCTTTCCGCCACGTCGCAGCGGCTGGGCAAGGCGGCGGTGGATACCGGCACCGATCGCAAGAAGCTGGAGCAGCGGTCGGCGACCTACAACGCCCAGCTGACGGCGCAATTCACCGCGATGGAAAAGCGCGTCTCGGCGTTCAAGGCGACCCAGAGCTATATCGAGCAGCAGGTCGCCTTGTGGACCAAGAGCAACTGACGGTCGCGGGATCGGGAGAGGCGGATATGTTCGGAACGCAGGCCCATGGCGCCGGCGCGCGCTATCGCGACGTCGACATCGCCAGCCGGGTGGAAGGCGCCTCGCCCCACCGGCTGATCGCGATCCTGTTCGACGAGCTGCTGCTGTCGCTCAGGGCGACGGCGGCGGCGGTGCGCCAGGGCGACCTGGTCCAGCGCGGCCCGCGCCAGGCCCGCGCGCTGTCGATCCTGCACGCGCTGGAGGCGAGCCTCGACTTCGCCGCCGGGGGCGAGATCGCCGAGGGGCTGGCCGCCATCTATCGCGAGGCGCGGCGGCTTACCCTGGCAGGCCTGCAGGAAAATGATCCGTTGCGGATCGAACAGGCCCGCGAACTCGTCGGCGAGATCGCCGGCGCCTGGGACAGCGTCGGATCGATCCGCAACGGATAGATATTTCGCCTGACATCGCTCCGGATCGACGCCATATCGTTCGGAACGAAAGCCGAACGAGGTTCGCCGATGGTCGCCGCCCCGATGATCGCCAACGACGCGCTTCAAGCCACCGACTATGCCTACAGCCCGCCGGTGCTGATCTTCGGCGACGGGGCGCTCGGCCCGGTCCGCGCGGCGGCCGAGGCGGTGGGCAGCCGTGTCGTGGCCATGCTGCCGCTGGCCGACGTGGCCGGGCGGCTGGCGGTGCAGGGATCGCTCGCCGCCGCCGTCGTCATGCTGGACGTGGATGCCGGGGACGCCACCGACATGCTGCTCGACCGGCTGGACGACGCCGCGCGCGCCGGCAAGCACCGCAGCATCGTCATCGTGCCGGTCGCGCTGATCGACGTCGCCGCCGCCCGCCTCGATCATCCGGGGGTCACCCTGCTGGCCGATCCGGATCCGGTCGATCTCGTCACCTCGCTGGCGGCGGCCTGCGCGCCGGCGGAAGGGTCCGGCGTCCACGACCTGAGCCCCGACAGCGGCGCGGGGCGGCTGATCGAACTGACCGAGGAGGTCGGCCGCATCG
>CAXTHU010000087.1:0-10772 GCA_964244125.1 uncultured Sphingomonadaceae bacterium | reverse complement strand
CGTGCCGAAATGCATCAGCAGCGCGCGCTTGCGCGCCGGGCCGATGCCGGGGACGTCGTCGAGCGGGCTGGCGGTGAAGGCCTTGGCGCGCTTCGTCCGGTGGGCGCCGATGGCGAAGCGGTGCGCCTCGTCGCGCAGCCGCTGGAGGAAGAACAGCACCGGCGCGTTCGTCGGCAGCATCTGCTCGCGCCCGTCGGGCAGGTGGAAATGCTCGCGCCCGGCATTGCGGTCCGGCCCCTTGGAGATGCCGACGACGGGCACGTCGTGGACCCCCATCTCCGCCATCACGCCGCACACCGCCGATACCTGGCCCTTGCCGCCGTCGATCAGCAGCAGGTCGGGCCATTCGCCCGAGCTGCGGTCCGGGTCCTCCTTCTCCAGCCGAGCGAAGCGGCGCTCCAGCACCTCGCGCATCATGGCGAAGTCGTCGCCGGGGGCGGTCTCCGGCCGGCGGATGTTGAACTTGCGATAGGCGCCCTTGGCGAAGCCCTCCGGCCCGGCGACGATCATCGCGCCGACCATGTTCGTGCCCATGATGTGGCTGTTGTCGTAGACCTCGATCCGGTTCGGCGGCGCGTCCAGCTCGAACAGCCCGGCGATCTCGCCCAGCAGCCGCCCCTGCGTGGTGGATTCGGCCAGATGCCGGTCCAGCGCTTCCTCGGCGTTGCGGCAGGCCTGGGCCAGCAGCTTCTTCTGCTCGCCGCGCTGCGGCCGCTTCAGCTCCACCTTGCGCCCGGCGCGCTCCGACAGCGCCTCGACCAGCAGCTCGCGCTCGGCGAGGTCGCGGTCGAGCAGCACCAGCCGCGCCGGCGGCACATCCTCGTAGAACTGCGCCAGGAAGCTCGCCAGCACCTCGTCCTCGGGCACCTCGGCGGTGTGGGCCGGGAAGAAGCTGCGATGGCCCCAATTCTGCCCGCCGCGGATGAAGAAGGCCTGGATGCACGTCGTCCCCGAGCGGGCCGCCAGCGCGAAGACGTCGGCATCGGCCACGCCCTCGGCGTTGATCGCCTGGCTGCCCTGGATGAAGGTGAGCGAGCGGAGCCGGTCGCGATAGACCGTGGCCAGTTCGAAATCCATCGCCTCGGCGGCGGCCGACATCGCCAGGCCCAGCTTCTGCTGCACCTTGGTGGACTTGCCGCCCAGGAAGTCCTTCGCGTCGCCGACCAGCTCGGCATAGTCCGGCGCCGAGATGCGGTCGACGCAGGGCGCCGAGCAGCGCCTGATCTGGTGGAGCAGGCAGGGACGGGATCGGTTGGCGAAGAAGCTGTCGGTGCAGGAGCGCAGCAGGAACAGCTTCTGCAACGCGTTCAGCGTCCGCGTCACCGAACCGGCGCTGGCGAACGGGCCGTAATACTGCCCCTTCGCGCGCCTGGCCCCGCGGTGCTTCTGCACGCGCGGAAACGCATGGTCCTCGCGCAGCAGGATGAAGGGGAAGCTCTTGTCGTCTCGCAGCAGCACGTTGTAGGGCGGACGGAAGCGCTTGATGAGCTGCGCCTCCAGCAGCAGCGCCTCGGCCTCGCTGTTGGTGGTGACGATGGTCATGCCGCGCGTCTGCGCCACCATCCGCTGGAGCCGGCGCGGCAGGCGGGCGACCTGGGTATAGTTGCTCACCCGGTTCTTCAGCGCCCGCGCCTTGCCGACATACAGCACCTGGCCGCGCGCATCCTCCATCCGGTAGACGCCGGGCCGCACCGGCAGCGTCTTCAGCACGTTGCGGATCGCGTCGACGCCGGCTTCGAGGTCCGGCTTCTCCGCCCCCCCGCGCACGGTATAGGCGGATGCCTCCTCGTTGAAGCGATCGGTGGTGGGCGCGTCGGACACGGGCAGGGATTTAGGAGTCGTGGCGGCGGGGCGCTAGTCCGGCCCGTCAGCCCCGCCAGGTCCCATCCAGCAATTTTACGATGGCGGAGAAGTCCTTCCCCCCACCCCCCAGCCCGGCGAACATCTGGTATAGCGCCTCGGCCTGCGCGCCCATCGGCACGCTGGCGTCGGCGCCCTTGGCGGCGTCCAGGGCGAGCTTCAGGTCCTTCAGCATCAGCGCCGCGCCGAAACCGCCCTCGAAATCCCGATCCGCCGCCGTGATCGGGCCGACGCCGGCCACCGGGCAGTAGCTCGTCATCGACCAGCTCTGGCCGGAAGCCCGCGACGAGATGTCGTAGAAGGTCTGGAGGTCGAGCCCCAGCTTGTCCGCCAGCACGAACGCCTCGCACGTCGCCACCATCGTCGCGCCGAGCAGCATGTTGTTGCAGATCTTCGCCGCCTGCCCGGCCCCCGCCGCGCCGGCATGGATCACCGCCTTGCCCATTCGCGCCAGGATCGGCTCGGCCCGCGCGAACGCCTCGGCCGGGCCGCCGACCATGAAGGTCAGCGTGCCGCCATCCGCCGCCGCCGTCCCGCCGGAGACGGGCGCATCGACCATCGCCAGCCCCCGCTCCGCCGCCTTCGCCGCGACCGCGCGGGCGGTGGCGACGTCGATGGTCGAACAGTCGATCAGCACCGCGTCGGCGCGCGCGGCGGGAAAGACGTCGCCGTCGTGGACCGCCGCGACATGCCGCCCGGCCGGCAGCATCGTCACCACCGCATCCGCCCCCGCCACCGCCTCGGCCGCGCTCGCCACGCCCGCGCAGCCCGCCGCGACAGCACGCGCCACGGCCTCGGCGGAAAGATCGAACACGCGCACCGCATGCCCCGCGCGAACGAGGTTCGCCGCCATCCCCCCGCCCATGTTGCCGACGCCGATGAAGCCGATGGTGGTCATTTCATTTCATCCCGAACCGTCCATGCCGAGCGAAATCGAGGCACGCGCACTGCCGTTCCGCTTGTCCCCCGACTTCGCGCGGGACGGACGGAGGTGGTTACTTCCCCGTCCACACCGCCGGCCGCTTCTCGACGAAGGCCGCCATCCCCTCGCCCTGGTCCTCCGAACCGAACAGGCCGTGGAACAGCCGTCGCTCGAAGTTGATGCCCTGGGCCAGCGGCAGCTCGAAGGCGGCGTTCACCGCCTCCTTGTTGGCGATGGCGGCCAGCGGCGGCATGGCGGCGACGGCGGCGGCGGTCTTCAGCGCCGCCTCGACCAGTTCCGCCGCCGGCACGACGCGCGCGACGAGGCCGGCGCGCTCGGCCTCCTCGGCGCCCATCGTCCGCCCGGTCAGGCACATCTCCATCGCCTTGGCCTTGCCGACGGCGGCGGCCAGGCGCTGCGATCCGCCCATGCCGGGGATGACCCCCAGCCTGATCTCCGGCTGGCCGAACTTGGCCGTATCGGCGGCGATGATGAAGTCCGCCATCATCGCCACCTCGCATCCGCCGCCCAGCGCGAAGCCGGCGACGGCGGCGATCCAGGGTTTCCGCGTCGCCGTCACCCGTTCCCAGCCCCGGAAGAAGTCGCCGGCATACATCGCGGCGAAGCCCTGGTCGCTGATCTCCTTGATGTCGGCGCCGGCGGCGAACGCCTTGTCGGAGCCGGTCAGCACCGCGCAGCGCTGGCCCGGATCGGCGTCATAGGCGGCGAAGGCGGCGGTCAGCTCGGCCAGCACGGCGGAGTTCAGCGCGTTCAGCGCCTGCGGCCGGTTCAGCCGGATGAGGGTGACGGCCCCCGCACCCGCTTCGCAATCGTGCCGCTCGACCAGGATCGTCTCGTAATCGCTCATCGCCGCACGGGCTCCCATTCCTCCTCGGCCGGCAGCGGCGCGAAGATGGTATCGATCAGGTGATCTGTGACGCCTGCCGCCGTCGCCGGGTCCCAGCGCGGCGCATGGTCCTTGTCGACGATCAGCGCGCGCACCCCCTCGACGAAGTCGTGCCGCTGGCACAGGCGCGCGGCGATGCGATATTCCATCCGCATCTCGTCGGCGAAATCGGTGAGGCGGACGCTCTCGGCCAGCTGGCGCAACGCCACCTTGCAGGTCTGCGGCGATTTGGTGGCGAGGGTGGCGCGCTGCGCCGCCGCCCATTCCGATCCCTCGGCCTCCAGCGCGGCGAGCACCTCCTCGTAACGGTCCGACGCGAACAGCCGGTCGATCTCGGCGCGGCGGGCGAGGATGCGGGCGTCCGGCGGGGAGACGGCGAAGCGGGTCAGCACCGCCTCCGCCGCGCCCGGCGTCGCGGCGAGCGCCGCCTTCGCCTCGTCGAGCGACTCCGCGGCGATATAGTGGGTGGCGAGCCCCAGCCCGAGGCACTCGGCCCCGTTCAGCCGCGCGCCGGTCAGCGCCAGATATTGGCCGAACCGCCCGGGCAGGCGCGACAGATACCAGCCGCCGCCGACGTCGGGGAACAGGCCGATGCCGCTTTCCGGCATGGCGTATATCGTCCGCTCGGTCGCGACGCGGTATCTCGCCGGCTGGCTGATCCCGACGCCGCCCCCCATCGTCACCCCGTCCATGAAGGCGACGACCGGCTTGGCGTAGGTGAACAGCAGGTGGTTCAGCCGATATTCGTCGGCGAAGAAGGCGCGCGCCGCCCGCCCGTCGCCGGCCCCGCTCTCGGCGATCAGGCGGATGTCCCCGCCGGCGCAGAATCCACGACCCTCGGCATGATCGATGGTGACGAGCGCGACGATCGGGTCCGCCGCCCATTCGAGCAGGCGATCGATGATCGCGGTGCACATCGCGTGGTTCAGCGCGTGGAGCGCCCTGGGGCGATTAAGCCGGATACGTCGGAGCGCGCCGTCCGCCTCGAAGAGAACGTCGTCCATCACCCCATTCCCCGTCCATGCCGAGCGCAGTCGAGGCACGCCTTCGAGCGAAGCCGGGGGCCTCGGCTACGCTCGGCCGGCCCCTCGACTGCGCTCGGGATGAACGGGCTTGAAAGCCTCATTGCCGCGTCAGCTCGCGCGCGATGATGACGCGCATGATCTCGTTGGTCCCCTCCAGGATGCGATGCACCCGCAGGTCGCGGAAGAAACGCTCGATCGGATAATCCTGGAGATAGCCGTAGCCGCCGAACAGCTGGAGCGCGCGGTCGACCACCGTCATGCCGGTGTCCGTCGCCAGCCGCTTGGCCATCGCGGCGAACTTCGTTCGGTCGGGTGCGCCCGCCGTCACCTTCGCCGCCGCCGCGTAGAGCAGCATCCGTGCCGCCTGCAACTCGGTCTCCATGTCGGCGAGGGTGAACTGCGTCGCCTGGAAATCGACGATGCGCCTGCCGAACTGGCGCCGCTCGGCCGTATAGGACAGGGCTTCGTCGAGGCAGCGCTGCGCCCCGCCCAGCGAACAGGCACCGATGTTCAGCCGCCCGCCGTCCAGCCCGGCCATCGCGATCCGGAACCCGTCTCCTTCCTCTCCCAGCCGGTTGGCGACCGGCACGCGCACGCCGTCGAGATTGACCTGCGCCGTCGGCTGCGACCGCCAGCCCAGCTTCCTCTCGTTCGCTCCGAAGGACAGGCCGGCCATGCCCTTCTCGACCACCAGCGCGGAGATGCCGTTCGCGCCGTCCTCCCCGGTGCGGGCCATGACGACGTAGACCTCGTTCTCCCCCGCGCCGGAGATGAACGCCTTCGCGCCCGTCACGACATACTCGTCGCCGTCGCGCACCGCCCGCGTCGTCAGCGCGGCGGCGTCCGATCCCGATCCCGGCTCGGTCAGGCAATAGGAGGCGATCCGCTCGCAGGCGACGAGGTCGGGCAGGTAGCGGCGCTTCACGTCGGCATCGCCGAAGCGGTCGATCATCCACGTCGCCATGTTGTGGATCGAGATGAAGGCCGAGGTGGAGGCGCAGCCATAGGCCATCGCCTCCATGACGAGCGCCGCCTCCAGCCGCCCGAGGCCGATGCCGCCCCCGTCCTCCGACACATAGATCGCGCCGAAGCCGAGCGCCGCCGCCGCCTTCACCACGTCGCGCGGGAAATGATGCGCCTCGTCCCACGCGCCGGCGAAGGGCGTGATCCGGTCGGCGGTGAACCTGCGCGCCATCTCCCGGATGGCGAGCTGGTCGTCGGTCAGGTCGAACTGGGTCATCATACTTTATCGTCGTCCGGACGAAAGTCAGGACCCATTGCCGCTCCGCTGGGTCTGGGGCAGGATCGGCATCGCGCCAATGGAACCCAATTTCCATCGGGATGACGAGAATAAGACAAGGTTCCTGTCACGGCCATGACAGGTTCAATTCAGCGTTATGAGCGTCCCCAGCACCGCGATGATTGCTCCGGCCATGACACCCATTCGCACCGTCAGGTCGTGGCGCAGGCGCAGCTCCAGCTCGCGCAGCTCCCCGCGCAAGCGGACCTCCAGTTCCCCCACGTCCCTTCGCACATCGCCGATATCGATCGAGATGCACGTTTCGCTTTCCCGCACCTCCGCGGAGGTAGCGGTGGTCTCGAACACCACCTCCCGCGGGGCGTCCGCCAGCGCCTCGGCCTGCGCCGAGTCCATGCCCGACGCCTCCATCCGACGGACGAAGGCCAGGGTGTTGAAGGTGATCGGCGCGTTCATCGCCGGCGAACTTAACCTTCGGGGCCACCCTTGTCACCTCACCCCATGGTCGGGATGACGAAGGCGTCGTTGAGCCGCGCCGGCCCGCCGTCCTCGGCCTGCGGCGGCAGGACGGAGCCGTCGGGCCAGCGCTGGGTCACCGTCTTCGCCTTGGTGAAGAACCTCACCCCCTCCATGCCGTGCTGGTTGGTGTCGCCGAAGGCGCTCCGCTTCCAGCCGCCGAAGCTGTGATAGGCGACGGGCACCGGGATCGGCACGTTGATGCCGACCATGCCGACGTTCACCCGCGCGGCGAACTCGCGCGCGGCATGGCCGTTGCGGGTGAAGATCGCGACGCCGTTGCCATATTGATGCTCGGACGGCAGGCGCAGCGCCTCCTCGAAGCTGTCGGCGCGGACCATCTGCAGCACCGGCCCGAAGATCTCCTCCTGATAGGAGCGCATCGCCGGCGTCACCCGGTCGAACAGCGTCGGGCCGACGAAGAACCCGTCCTCATGGCCCTGGAGCGAGAAGCCGCGCCCGTCGACCACCAGCTCGGCGCCCTCGTCCACGCCCATCTGGATATAGCCCTCGATCTTCGCCTTGTGGGCGGCGGTGACGACCGGGCCGTAATGCGCCTCGCCATCGGTCGAGACGCCGACCTTCAGCGCCGCGATCGCCGGGATCATCTTCTCGCGCAGGCGCTCCGCGGTCTTCTCGCCCACCGGCACCACCACCGGCAGCGCCATGCAGCGCTCGCCCGCCGAGCCGAAGGCGGCGCCGGCCAGATCGTTCACCACCTGGTCGAGATCGGCGTCGGGCATGACGATGCCGTGGTTCTTCGCCCCCCCCATCGCCTGCACCCGCTTGCCCGCCGCGACGCCGCGCCGGTAGACGTAATGGGCGATGTCGGACGAGCCGACGAAGCTCACCGCGCGGATCTCCTCATGGTCGAGGATGGCGTCGACCATCGCCTTGTCGCCGTGGACGACCTGGAGGATGCCGTCCGGCGCCCCCGCCTCCCGCATCAGCTCGGCCAGGCGCACCGGCACGGAGGGGTCGCGCTCGCTCGGCTTCAGGATGAAGGCGTTGCCGCAGGCGATGGCGACGCCGAACATCCACATCGGGATCATCGCCGGGAAGTTGAACGGCGTGATGCCGGCGACCACGCCGAGCGGCTGGCGCATCGAATAGACGTCGATGCCCGGCCCGGCGCCTTGGGTATATTCGCCCTTCAGGACGTGGGGGATGCCGCAGGCGAACTCGATCACCTCCAGCCCGCGCTGGATGTCGCCCTTGCTGTCGGCGATCACCTTGCCGTGTTCGGACGAGAGCAGATGCGCCAGCTCGTCCATGTTCTTCTCGATCAGCGCCTTGTAGGCGAACATCACCCGCGCCCGGCGCTGCGGATTGGTCGCCGCCCAGCCCGGCTGGGCCGCCAGTGCTGCCGCCATGGCGCGATCGAGATCGGCCTCCGCACCCAGCGCCACCCGCGCCTGCACGCCGCCGGTGTTGGGATCGAACACGTCGGCGAAGCGGCCCGCGCCGGCATCGCCGCCGCCGCCGGCATGGGCCTGGCCGCCGATGAAGTGATGAATGTCGCGCACCGCGTCCGCCATGGGGATCTCCTGTCGTCGGCGCCTCCCTGCACCGGCAGGCCGCCGCGCCGCAACCGCATGGACTTGCAGGTGCCGGCTGCATAGATGCAGGCGATGCGCTGGGACGACCTGCAATATTTCCTCGCCGTCGCCGCCACCGGGCAGCATGGCCGCGCCGGCCGCCGGCTCGGCGTCGACGCCACCACCGTCGCCCGCCGCGTCCGCCGGCTGGAGCAGGCGGTCGGCGCGCGATTGTTCGAACAGGCGCGCGACGGCCAGCTCCTCACCGCCGCCGGCCAGTCCCTGCGCATCGTCGCCGAGGAGATGGCGCGCGCGGCGACGGGGGTGGCGACGCCCCAGGCCGACGGGGCGCCGTCGGGCGTGTTGCGGGTCAGCGTGTCGGAGGGCTTCGGCACGGCCTTCGTCGCCCCCCGCCTGCCCGCCTTCGCCGCGCGCCACCCCGGCGTCGCGGTGGAGCTGGCGTCGAGTTCGGGCTTCCTCAGCCCGACCCGGCGCGAGACCGACGTCGCGATCCTGCTCGGCCGGCCGCGCGAAGGCCCGCTCGTCACCCGCAAGCTGGCCGACTATGCGCTCGGCCTCTACGCCTCGGCCGGCTATCTCGCCCGTGCCGGCGGCCCGCGCGACACCGCCGCGCTGGAGCGGCATCCGCTGATCGGCTACGTCCCCGACCTGCTCCATTCGCCCGAGCTGAGCTATCTCGACGAGGTGGCGCCGGGGCTGGAGCCGCGCCTGCGCTCGTCGAGCATCCTGGCGCAGGCGGCGCTCACCGCCGCCGATGGCGGGATCGCCGTTCTGCCCCATTTCCTCGCCGCCGGCGACGCGGCGCTGGTCCGCGTGCTGCCCGACCACGCCATCCGCCGCAGCTTCTGGCTCGTCACCCACCGCGACATCCGCGACGCGCCGCGCGTGCGCGCCTTCGTCGACTGGATCGTGGCGGCGGCGGCGGCGGGGCGGGGGGTGCTGCTGGGCGAGTGATCCTTTTGAGTGTTATCCCTCGAACGGAGGCGGTTCCCCGGAGGAGGCCGGGGCCCAGTTGGGAAGGTCAAGGTGACGGAGCGCGGCGCCCATCACCGGCGGCCCCCAACTGGGCTCCGGCCTCCGCCGGGGAACCGCCTTGTGCATGACGTTGGTCGAGATCGCCGCTTGCCCATCCGCGATCGCCAAGAAATAGAAGGCCACCGCCACCCAAGGAACCCGGCATGATCGCGCGCACCGCCCTCCTCGCCCTGCTGCTCGCCTCGGCCGCATCCGCCGCCCTAGCCGCACCGCCGACGCCGGCCGATCCCTATGCGGGCACCGTGTCGATGCCGGGCCTCCTGCCCGTCCATGTCGACAAGGCGGGCGGGCGCATCCTGCTGACCCTGCCGCCGGCGGATGCGGACGGCGTGTCCGGCCGCTTCCTCTACGCCACATCGCTGCGCACCGGCCTCGGCTCGGCGCCGCTGGGGCTCGACCATGCGCAGAACGGCCCGACCCGGATCCTCGCCTTCCGCCGCATCGGGAAGAAGGTCGCGATCGAATATGAGAACCCGCGCTTCCGCGCCACCGGCGGCACGCCCGCCGAACGGGCGGCGGCGCGCGACAGCTTCGCCTTCACCACCGCCTGGCTGGGCGACGTCGCCGCCACGCTCCCGGACGGCGGCATGGTGGTGGACGTCTCGGGCTTCCTCACCCGCGACACGATGGGCATCGCCGACGGGCTGAAGCAGGGCGGGGCGGCCGGCTACCGCCTGGCCGATGGCCTGAGCGCCGCCGATCCCGCCGCGACGAAGGTCTTCCCCGACAATGTCGAGCTGGAGGCGCGGCAGACCTACGTCTCGGACGTCGAGAGCGAGGAGATCGGCAACATCGCCCCCGATCCGCGCCAGATCAGCTTCGCCGTCCGCCACTCGCTCATCCGCCTGCCCGATGCCGGCTACCGCCCGCGCCGCTTCGATCCGCGCGTCGGCGGCTTCACCGCGCAGGTGGTGGATTACGGCGTGCCGCTGGGCGGCACGGTGGTCTACGACCTCGCCGAGCGCTTCCGCCTCGACAAGCTCGATCCCGCCGCCCCGCGCAGCCGGGTGCGGAAGCCGATCGTCTTCTACATCGACCGCGCCGCGCCCGAACCGATCCGCTCGGCGCTGGCCGAGGGGGTGGCCTGGTGGGGCCGGGCGTTCGACGCCGCCGGCTATGTCGATGCCTTCCAGGTCGGGATCCTGCCCGAGGGCGCCGACCCGCTCGACATCCGCTACAACGTGGTCAACTGGGTCAACCGGGCGACGCGCGGCTGGTCCTACGGCCAGGTGATCGCCGATCCGCGCACCGGCGAGATCGTCAAAGGATCGGTGCTGCTCGGCTCGCTCCGCGTCCGCCAGGACATGCTGATCTTCGAGGGGCTGGTCGGCGCGGCCGGGGTCGGCACGGGCGGGCCGAACGATCCGGTGCGGGTGGCGCTCGCCCGCCTCCGCCAGCTGGGCGCGCATGAGGTCGGCCATGCGCTCGGCTTCGAGCACAACTTCGCCGCCAGCACGCAGGATCGCGCCTCGGTGATGGATTATCCCGCGCCGCGCGTCGGGCTGAAGGACGGCGCGCCCGATCTGTCGGACGCCTATGGCGTCGGCGTCGGCCGATGGGACATGTTCACCGTCGACTGGCTCTATGGCGAGCCCGCGCCCGGCGCCGACGCCGAGGCCGCCGCGCGCGCGAAGGCGAAGGCGACGATCGCCGCCGGCCTGCGTTTCGTCAGCGACGGCGACGGCCGCCC
>CAXTHU010000086.1:0-10786 GCA_964244125.1 uncultured Sphingomonadaceae bacterium | reverse complement strand
CGGGCGCGGGATGCGGCGGCGGCGGCGGACATGGTCGTGTGGCTGGGCGACGGCCCGCCCGATGTCGCCGGCGCGCCGGTGCTGCCGGTGTGGCCGCGCTGCGACCTGCCGGATCGCACATCCGCCGGAGGGCGGCTGGCGGTGTCGGCGCGGACGGGGGAGGGGATCGCGGCGCTGCTCGACTGGATCGTCGGGCAGGCCGAGCCGGGATCGGCCGACGGCATCGTCCTGAACCGGCGGCAGCGCGAACTGGCACGGGCGTTGGCCGACGAGCTTCACGGTGCGGGGTCGACCGACGACCTGCTCATCGTCGGCGAGCATCTGCGGCTGGCGCGGGCGGCGGTCGATCGCCTCGTTGGCCGTACGGGACTGGATGATATATTGACCAGCCTGTTCGCCAATTTCTGTGTCGGAAAATGATGTTCCACGTGGAACAGGATGTCATCGTCATCGGGGGCGGCCACGCCGGCTGCGAGGCGGCCTTCGTCGCCGCTCGTCGTGGCGCGCGCACCGCGCTGCTGACGCTCGATCCGGAGACGGTCGGGGCGATGTCCTGCAATCCCGCGATCGGTGGGGTTGGCAAGGGGCATCTGGTCCGCGAGGTGGATGTGTTCGGCGGGCTGATCGCCGAGGCGGCGGATCGGGCGGCGATCCACCACAGGATGCTGAACCGAAGCCGGGGCCGCGCCGTCTGGGGGCCGAGGGTCCAGGCTGACCGGCGGCTGTTCGCACGGGCCGTGCAGGACATGCTCGCGCGTCAGCCGCGTCTCGCGATGATCGCCGGGGAGGCCGTGGAGTTGCTCGTCGCGGGCGGGCGCGTGGCCGGCATCCGTCTGTCGGACGGCGGCGTGCTTCAGGCCCGCAGCATCGTCGTCGCGTCGGGGACGTTCCTGAACGGCAAGCTGCATGTCGGCCGCGACAACAGCCGGGGCGGGCGGCGGGGCGAGGCGGCGTCGGTGGCGCTCGCCGAACAGCTACGCGACCTCGCGCCGGCGATCCGGCTCAAGACCGGCACCCCGCCCCGTCTTCTCGGCCGGTCGATCGACTGGGCGCGTGTCGCTCTTCAGGAAAGCGATGCCGATCATTGGTCCATGGCGCCCCATACCGCGACGGAACGGAACCCTCAGCTATTCTGCGGCCTGACCCGGACCAACGCGGCGACGCATGCGATCATCGCCGAGAATGCCGCCGAATCGCCGCTGCTGTCGGGCGATATCGAAGGTGTCGGGCCACGCTATTGCCCGTCCATCGAGGACAAGGTCCGCCGCTTCGGCGATCGCGACGGGCACCAGATCTTCCTGGAGCCCGAGGGGCTGACGGATGGCACGGTCTATCCCAACGGCATATCGACCTCGCTGTCGCTGCCGGCGCAGCTTCGGTTCGTGCGGAGCATCGCCGGCCTGGAGCGGGCGGAGATCGTCCAGCCCGGCTATGCGGTCGAATATGACGCGCTCGATCCCCGCGCGCTGGCGGGCGACCTGCAAAGCCGTGACCTGCCGGGGCTCTTCCTGGCCGGGCAGGTGAACGGCACGACGGGTTACGAGGAGGCGGCGGCGCAGGGGCTGGTCGCGGGGCTGAACGCCGCCGCCCGCGCGCTGGACCTGCCGCCGATCCTCTTCGATCGCGCGGAAAGCTATACCGGCGTCATGATCGACGACCTGACGCTTCAGGGGGTCGGCGAGCCTTACCGCATGCTGACGGCGCGGGCCGAGAACCGGCTGCACCTGCGATCGGACAATGCGGAAGCGCGACTGTTCGGTCTGGCGGAGGCGGCCGGCTGCCTCCCGGCCGATCGTCTTGACGCAGCCCGGTCACGGATGACCCGGCGGGCCGCGCTCCGCGCCGGCGCGGAGCCTTGTCCCGACGACCCGATCGCCGCCGAAGTCGCGGAAACATTGCATTACGAACCCTATGTCGAGCGCGAGCGGACCAGAGCGGATCGCCTCGCACTCGGGCTGGCGGTGGCGATCCCCGCCGATCTCGACTATGACACGATCTGCGGACTGTCGCTGGAGATGCGCGACCGCCTCGGCATGGCCAGGCCGGCGACGATCGCCGACGCGCAGCGGCTGCGCGGCGTGAGTCCCGCCGCGATCAACGCCCTGTTGATGGCATGCCGGCACCGCGCGGCATGAGGGCGCTGCCGCCGTCGATCGATGTCCTTGTTCCATGTGAAACGATCGAGCGGCTGAGCGACTTCACGACGATGCTGCTCGAAGCCAACGCCGATCAGAACCTCATCTCCCGTGCCACGACGGAGTCGGTCTGGGACCGCCACATCGTCGATTCGCTGCAGCTGCTGCCGCTGGCACAGGATGGATCGTGGCTGGATATCGGCTCCGGCGCCGGCCTGCCGGGGCTCGTCATCGCCATCGCGCGCCGATGGCCGATGACGCTGGTCGAACCGAGGAGCAGGCGGGCCGTCTTCCTTCGCTCGGTCGCGGAGCGGCTGGGGCTCGATCATGTCGCGGTGGTCCAGTCCCGCGCGGAGACGGCCGAGCCGGTCGCAGCCGACGTCATCAGCGCGCGCGCGGTCGCCGGCTTGGCAGCCCTGTTCGCCGCCGGCACGCGACATGCCGCGCCCGGCTGCGTCTGGCTGCTGCCCAAGGGGCGCAGCGCGGCGGAAGAACTGGCGGCGGCGCGGCGGACATGGCAGGGTGAGTTTCGGCTGATCCCGAGCCTGACCGATCCGGAGGCGCATATCGTCATGGCCCGCGACGTCCGCCCGATCCGCCGGCGTGGCCCGGCATGATCCGCATCGCCATCGCGAACCAGAAGGGCGGGGTCGGCAAGACGACGACCGCGATCAATCTGGCGACCGGCCTCGCCGCCGCCGGGAAGCGCGTGCTGCTGCTCGATCTCGATCCGCAGGGCAACGCCTCGACCGGCCTGGGCGTCTATCGCCAGCAGCGGACGCATGACAGCTACGAACTCGTCACCGGCGGCTGCTCGCTGGCCGAGGCGGCCTTGCCGACCGCCGTGCCGCGCGTCGACCTCGTGCCGGCGACGGTCGAGCTGTCGGCGGCCGAGCTGGAGCTGGTCGACCAGGCGGATCGCGCCTTCCGCCTGCGCGATGCGCTCGGCGACGGCGGCGGGCGGTGGGACATCTGCCTGATGGATTGTCCGCCGTCGCTCGGGCTGCTCACGGTCAACGCGCTCAGCGCCGCCGACCAGGTGCTGGTGCCGCTGCAATGCGAGTTCTTCGCGCTCGAAGGGTTGAGCCAGCTGCTCCACACGGTCGATCGCGTGCGCGGCGGCCTCAACCCGGCGCTCGAAATCCTGGGGGTGGTGCTGACCATGTATGATCGCCGCAACCGCCTGTCCGATCAGGTGGCGCAGGACGCCCGCGCCGTCCTCGGCGACAGGGTGTTCGCCACGATGATCCCGCGCAACGTCCGCCTGTCGGAGGCGCCGAGCCACGGGCTGCCGGCGCTGGTCTACGATCATCGCTGTCCCGGCTCCGAGGCGTATATCGCGCTCGCCCGCGAGACGCTGGCGCGGCTGGCCGGCCCGGCGCGGGCGGCGGCATGAGCAAGGAGCCGGCGATCCGGCGGCGTCCCGCCGGCCTCGGCCGGGGCCTGTCGGAACTTTTCGGCGAGGTGGAGCGCGAGCAGCCGGTGGAGGGCGCCCCGGCACGCGCCGGCGTGACGACGGTCCCGGTGTCGCACATGCGGCCGCATCCCAACCAGCCGCGCCGCCACTTCGACCAGGCGGCGCTGGAGGAACTGGCCGGGTCGATCGCGGCGCGCGGCATGATCCAGCCGATCGTCGTCCGGCCGCATCGCGACGGCCTCTACCAGATCGTCGCCGGCGAGCGGCGCTGGCGCGCGGCGCAGATCGCCCGGCTGCACGAGGTGCCGGTGATCGTGCGCGATTTCGGCGACGCCGAGACGCTGGAAATCGCGCTGATCGAGAACGTCCAGCGCGAGGACCTCAACGCCATCGAGGAAGCCGAGGCTTATCAAAGGCTTAGTGCGGAGTTCGCGCATGGGCCGGAGGCGATCGGCAAGCTGGTGGGCAAATCCCGCAGCCATGTCGCCAACCTGATCCGCCTGCTGGCGCTGCCCGATCGGGTGCGGGCGGCGGTGGCGGATGGGCGGCTGTCGATGGGCCATGCCCGCGCGCTGGTGACGGCGCCGGATGCCGCGGCGCTGGCCGACCAGGTGATCGCCCGCGGCCTGTCGGTGCGCGAGACGGAGCGCCTCGCGCGGGCCGAGGCGCCCCGCGCGCGCCGCTCGCCGAAGGCGGCTCCGGCGGCCGATGCCGATGTCGCGGCGCTGGAACGCCAACTGGGCGACCTGCTCGGCCTCAAGGTGCGGATCGCGCATGAGGGCGCCGCGGGGAGCGTGACGCTGTCCTACTCGTCGCTCGACCAGCTCGACATGATCTGCCAGCGGCTGAACGGCGGCACGTTGCTCTAAAAAGCCTTCTTCCCTCCGGGGAAAGGGAGCAACGGCTCACTCCGCTTCCCGCATCCACTCCGGCGGCGCCGCGATCTCCGCCACGCGGCGGAGGAACACCGCCAGTCCCGCTTCCGGATACCAGGCCCGCGCCGCCTCCCCCGGATCGCCCACGACGGGTTCCACCACCAGCCGCCGGTTCACCTTGGCGCGGTGATGCATGCGGGCGGTGTTCTCCTGGCCGACATAGCAGCCCTTGGTGAAGCTGACGCCGCCAAGCTCGCGGGCGTTGGCCTCCAGCCACAGCGTCCTGTCCGAGCCGAGTTCGGCCACGCCCTCGGTCACCCCGAGCGTTAGGCGATGGGCCAGCCACCCCGCCGAGGCGTCGCCTTCCCCCGCCGGCGCTATCCAGCGTCGGCCGAGGGCGGCCAATCGCGGGTCGGGAACGCCCTCCGGCCCACCCGGCGCCCAATGCACCGCCAGCGCCTCGTCGCGGGCGATCGCGATCGGGCGGCGCAGGCGATAGAGCGTCAGGCGGCGGGACAGCGCGTCCGCCTGGGCCGCCTCGCAATCGACCAGCACGTCGTCGCCCCCGGCCCACAGGACGAAGTCGAACAGCGCCTTGCCCTGCGGCGTCAGCAGCCCGGCCCAGACCGGCAGGGCGCCCGTGACGTCGCCCGTCACCAGCCCCTGGAGGAAATCGCGCACCCCCTCCCCCGACAGGCGGAGGACGGCGCGGTCGCGAAGGGTGGTGGCGGGCATGCCGCCAAGTTAGGGTGCCGGCGGACGGTAAGGAAGCGCTCATGACATATGACCTCATCCTCGGCGACGGCACGGTCCACACGCCCGGCGGGCCGCAGCGGGCGGATGTCGGCGTCACCGCCGGGCGGATCGCGGCGATCGGCACGGGCTTGGGCGACGCCGGCGAGCGGATCGACTGCACTGGCCTCGACATCCTGCCGGGCGTCATCGACAGCCAGGTCCATTTCCGCGAGCCCGGGCTGGAGGCGAAGGAGGATCTGGCCAGCGGCAGCCGCGCCGCCGTGCTGGGCGGCGTCACCGCCGTCTTCGAGATGCCGAACACGAAGCCCAACACCGACTCCGCCGCCGCCATCGCCGACAAGCTGGCCCGCGCCCGGGGCCGCATGTGGTGCGACCACGCCTTCTACGTCGGCGCGACGGCGGCCAACGCGGAATCGCTGGCGGAGCTGGAGACGCTGCCGGGGACGGCGGGGGTGAAGATCTTCATGGGGGCGTCCACCGGCGACCTGCTCGTCGCCGAGGACGCGCCGCTGGCGCGCGTGCTGGCGAGCGGGCGGCGGCGGGTGGCGATCCATGCCGAGGACGAGGCGCGGATGAACGCGCGGCTGGGGCGGCGCGTCCCCGGCGATCCCGCCAGCCATCCGGTATGGCGCGACGACGAGAGCGCGATGCTGGCCACCCGCCGCATCCTGGCGCTGGCGCGCGCGGCGGGACGGCGCATCCACGTCCTCCACGTCACCACCCCGGCCGAACTGGCGCTGATCGCCGGGAACAAGGACATCGCCACCTGCGAGCTGACGCCGCAGCATCTGACGCTGGCGGGCGAGGAGGCCTATCCCCGCCTCGGCACGCTGGCCCAGATGAACCCGCCGATCCGCTCCGCCGCGCATCGCGACGGGCTGTGGCACTGGCTGAACCAGGGCGTGGCGGACGTGATCGGATCGGACCACGCGCCGCATACCCGCGCGGAAAAGGCGCAGGCCTATCCCGCCTCGCCATCGGGGATGCCCGGGGTGCAGACGCTGCTGCCGCTGCTGCTCGACCATGTCGCCGCCGGCCGGCTGAGTCTGGCGCGGCTGATCGAGCTGACCAGCGCCGGGCCGCAGCGCGTGTTCGGGCTGGTCGGCAAGGGGCGGATCGCGGTCGGCTACGACGCCGATTTCTCCGTCGTCGACCTGAAGGCGCGGTGGACGATCGCGGAGGACTGGCTGGCGAGCCGCTGCGGCTGGTCGCCCTTCGCCGGCATGGCGCTGACCGGGCGGCCGGTCGGCACGGTGATCCGCGGCCGGCGGGTGATGTGGGAGGCGGAGCTGATCGGCGCGGCCGCCGGCGAGCCGGTCCGGTTCCAGGAGACGTGGCGGCCCTGAACGGCCGTTCGCCGGCGTCCGCCGCGAAGATATACGCAATCCGCCCGACATCCTCTATGGTCTTGCCGCACTGCGGGAGGCGGTCCGGCGGCGAGCCGATTCGCCGCCGTCATCCATCTGCCGCTGCGGCCGCGAAAGGGTGGGCACGGACATGCGGGTGCTGATTGTCGATGACGAGCCGCTCGCGCTGGATCGGCTGGAGGTGCTGTTCGGCGACATCGCCGGGGTCGAGCTGGTCGGCCGCGCGTCGGACGGGCAGGAGGCGATCGAGGCGGTCGCGCGGCTGCTGCCGGACCTGGTGCTGCTGGATGTCGAGATGCCCGGCCGCAACGGCCTGCGCACCGCCCACGAGCTGGCCGAGCCGCGGCCCGAGCTGATCTTCGTCACCGCCCACGAACATTACGCCCCCGATGCGTTCGAGGTGGACGCCGCCGACTATCTGCTGAAGCCGGTGCGCTTCGATCGCCTCCGCCAGGCGGTGGAGCGGGCGCGGCGGCGCCGGGCGCTGCGCGACGATGCCGGCCGCGCGAGCGCGCTGGCCGACGAGGTCGCGACGCTGCGCTCGGCCGGCAACGGCAACGAGCCGGGGCTGGAGGCGGACGGCTTCTGGGTGCCCGAGCGCAACGGCCAGCGCCGCGTCGCGATCGACCAGATCAACTGGATCGAGGCGGCCAAGGACTATGTCCTGCTCCACACCCCGACGCGCAGCCACATGGTCAGGATGACGATGGGCGCGCTGGAGGCGCGGCTGTCCGCCACCCGGCTGATGCGCGTCCACCGCTCCGCCTTCGTCCGCCCCGATCGCGTCGCCGAGGTGCGGCGGCAGGGGCGCAACGTCTGCCTGGTGCTGGCGGACGGCGCGCAGGTGCAGGTGGGGCCGAACTACCTGAAGGCGCTGGAGCAGGTGCTGGGGCTCTGACCTCAGTAACGATCGTTCGTCCTGAGTAGCCATTGAGCTTGTCGAATGGCGTATCGAAGGAGCATGAGCGCGCGATCCTTCGATACGGGTCTTCGGCAGGCTCAGCCCCTACTCAGGACGAACGGAGGTTCGATCGGGCCCCTTGCCAACGGCGTCGGCGCGGCCATCTTCGGGTCCTGACCGCATGAAGGAGCATCCCATGGCCGACACCGCCCAGCCCGCGCTGAAGACCCCCACCGACCTGAAGGACGGCAACGCCCGCACCGTCGCCGACGCGCTGAACGGCATCCTCGCCGACAGCTTCGCGCTCTATTTCAAGACCAAGAACTTCCACTGGCACGTCTCCGGCCCGCATTTCCGCGACTATCACCTGATGCTGGACGATCAGGCGACGCAGATCCTCGGCACCACCGACGCCATCGCCGAGCGGGTGAGGAAGACCGGCAACATCACGCTGCGCTCGATCGGCGACATCGCCCGGCATCAGTCGATCAAGGACAACGACGCCGATTACGTCGCCGCCGGCGACATGCTGGCCGAGCTGCGCGAGGACAATCTGGCGCTCGTGGCGTCGCTCCGCGAAGCCAAGGACATCGTCGACGAGGCCAGGGACAACGCCACCTCGGGCATCCTCGACGAATGGACCGACCAGGCCGAGGAGCGCGCCTGGTTCCTGTTCGAGGCCAGCCGCAAGGGTTAGGGGCGGTAAAGTCGGGCTGGATCGCATCACCCTTTCCGAAAGCCGTTCCCCGGCGCGGGCCGGGTCCAGTCGGGAAGGCGGTTGTGACGGAGCGCAGCGGCAGTCACCCGCCGTCTCCCAACCGGGTCCCGGCCTGCGCCGGGAAACCACCTGGCCGCTGCCGGGCGGCATGATGTGGCACCGCGTCGCCGCCCGCTCGTTACGCCGCCATGCGCGATTTCTCCCGGCTGCTCGATGCGCTCGTCTACACCCGGTCGCGCAACGGCAAGCTGAAGCTGATCGCGGATTATCTCGGGCGCACCCCCGATCCCGATCGCGGCTGGGCGATGGCGGCGCTGACCGGCGAGCTGGACCTGAAGGCGGTGAAGCCCGCCCAGATCAAGGGGCTGGTGGAGGAACGGGTCGATCCCGTGCTGTTCGCGATGAGCCGCGACTTCGTCGGCGACCTGGCCGAGACCGCCTCGCTCCTGTGGCACAAGCGGATCGGCGAGCCGGACGAGGTCGACGACGGCGCGCTCCGGCTCTCGAACGTGATCGAGCGCCTCGGCACGCTCGGCCGGTCGGAGGCGCCGGCGGCGCTGGGCCGGATGCTCGACCATCTCGACGCGTCGGGCCGCTACGCGCTGCTGAAGCTGGCCACCGGCGAGCTGCGCGTCGGCATCTCGGCGCGGCTGGCCAAGACGGCGCTGGCGCAGGCGTTCGGCCTGGACGTCGATGCGGTGGAGGAGGTGTGGCACGGCGTCGGCGCGCCCTATGCGCCGATCTTCGCCTGGGCGGCGGGCGGCGCGCAGCCGACGCCCGCCGACGTGCCGGTGTTCCGTCCCTTCATGCTCGCCCATCCGCTGGAGGACGGCACGGTCGATCTGGCCGATTATGCCGCCGAGTGGAAGTGGGACGGCATCCGCGTCCAGCTCGTCCGCATCGGCGGCGTCACGCGGCTCTACAGCCGGGCGGGCGACGACATCACCGGCAGCTTCCCCGACGTCGCCGCCGCCTTCGTCGCCGACGGCGTGCTCGACGGCGAGCTGATGGTGAAGGGCGAGGCGCAGGGGGCCGACGCCCACGGCGGCGCGGCGGCGAGCTTCAACGCGCTCCAGCAGCGGCTCGGCCGCAAGGCGGTGTCGGCGCGGATGCAGACGGACTATCCGGCCTTCGTCCGCCTCTACGACATCCTGTTCGACGGGACGGAGGATGTCCGCCCGCTCGGCTGGACGGAGCGGCGCGGGCGGCTGGAGCGGTTCGCCGTCCGGCTGGACGCGGAGCGGTTCGACCTCAGCCGGACGATCGACGCGGCGGACTTCGCGGCCCTGGGCGACATCCGCGCCGGCGCGCGCGACGCGGCGATCGAGGGGGTGATGCTGAAGCGGCGCGACTCGGCCTATGTCGCCGGACGCCGCGCCGGGCTGTGGTATAAATGGAAGCGCGATCCGCTGACCGCCGACTGCGTGGTGATGTATGCCCAGCGCGGGCACGGCAAGCGCTCCTCCTATTATTCCGACTATACCTTCGGCTGCTGGACCGCGCCGCCGGAGGAGGGGGGCGAGCTGCTGTCGGTCGGCAAGGCCTATTCGGGCGTGACCGACGAGGAGGTGCGCTGGCTCGACCGCTTCGTGCGCGGCCACACCACCGCCCGCTTCGGCCCGGTGCGCGAGGTGGAGAAGTCGCTGGTGCTGGAGGTGGCGTTCGATTCGCTCCACGAGTCGAAACGGCACAAGTCGGGCGTGGCGATGCGCTTCCCCCGCATCGCCCGGATCAGGCGCGACAAGCCGGCGGCGGAGGCGGATCTGGTGGCGACCCTGCGGCGGATGATCGTGTGAGGGCGGGGGACTGGAAAACGGCTCAATCCAGGGATTTCTCCAATACCACGAACACCAGATCCCGCGTCTTCGCCACCCCGAAGCGCGGATCGTCCAGCGGGAACGGCCGCGTCTCGCCCGTGACGCGATAGCCCCGGCGCCCATACCAGGCGATCAGCTCCCGCCGCTGGCGGATCACGGTCATCTCCATGGAACGCGCGCCCAGTGCCACCGCATGATGCTCGGCCGCCGCGATCAGCCCACGGCCGAGGCCGCCCGCCTGCCGCGCCGGATCGACCGTCAGCAGGCCGAGATAGGCGCGCCCGTCCCCCTTGTCGGTGACATGGACGCAGCCGGCCGGCGCGCCCGCATCCTCGCGGACCAGCAGCGTCTGGGCGGGATCGGCCAGCATCGCCGCCAGCGCCGCTTCGTCCGTCCGTTGCCCGCCGAGCAGGTCCGCTTCATGCGTCCAGCCGCGCTTCGCCCCCTCGCCGCGATAGGCGCCCTCGATCAGCGCGTGGAGCGCGGGGATGTCGGCGGCGACGGCGTGGCGGATCGTCATGGCGCGCGCTATTGCCCCGAATCGGCGGCGGTGCTAGGGGCCGCCCCTTCACGGCGCGGGGTCTTCCCGCGACGAACCCTTATCTTGTGCCGGTCGTGGGACGTGAGGACGTGCCCGGGGCCGCACCGATGGAGAGTGGCGACTTTTATGCAGATCATCGTTCGCGACAACAATGTCGACCAGGCGCTCCGGGCTCTCAAGAAGAAGCTCCAGCGCGAGGGCGTCTATCGCGAGATGAAGCTGCGCCGTCACTATGAGAAGCCGAGCGAGAAGCGCGCCC
>CAXTHU010000085.1:0-10829 GCA_964244125.1 uncultured Sphingomonadaceae bacterium | reverse complement strand
GAGAGGCCCCACCCCCGGCCCCTCCCCTGAAGGGGAAGGAAGCCGAGGAGCCCGGTGGATCGTCCGTTCATGCCAGCGCCTCCCGCAATGCGTCGGCCAGGGCAACGATGTCCTCGTCGGTGGTCATCTCGGTGACGGCGACGACCAGCCCGCGCTCCAGCGGCTCGACGCCCGGGTAGAGCCGGCCGAGCGACACGCCGCCGAGGATGCCGCCGGCCGCCATCGCCCGCACCACCGGCCGCGCCTCGACCGGAAGCCGCAGGGTGAACTCGTTGAAGAAGCCGTCGTTGACCAGCTCGACCCCCGGCACCCGCCCCAGCCGCTCGGCCGCGACGACCGCCTGCGCGTGGTTCACCGCCGCCAGATCGCGCAGGCCGCGCTCGCCCAGCAGGCTCATGTGGATGGTGAAGGCGAGCGCGCAGAGACCGGAATTGGTGCAGATGTTGCTCGTCGCCTTCTCGCGGCGGATATGCTGCTCGCGGGTGGAGAGGGTGAGGACGAAGCCGCGCGTGCCCGCCGCGTCCATCGTCTCGCCGGCGAGACGCCCCGGCATCTGCCGGACGAACTTCTCGCGCGTCGCGAACAGGCCGACATGCGGCCCGCCGAAGTTCAGCCCGACGCCCAGCGCCTGCCCCTCGCCGACGACGATGTCGGCGCCCATCTCGCCGGGACTGCGGATCGCCCCCAGCGCCACCGGCTCGGTGACGACGGCGACCAGCAACGCGCCCTTCGCATGCGCCCGCGCCGCCAGTTCCGACAGGTCGGCGATGCGGCCCAGGATGTCGGGATATTGCACGACGACGCAGGAGGTCTCGCCGTCGATCGCGTCGAGCAGCGCGGCGATGTCGGTTTCCGGCGTCAGCGCCGGCAGCGCCGTCACCAGCGTATCGCCGGTGAACCGCGCCATCGTCCCGGCCACCCCGACATAATGCGGATGCAGGCCGCTCGACAGCACCGCCTTGCCCCGGCGCGTGATCCGCCGCGCCATGACGATCGCCTCCCAGCAGGCGGTCGAGCCGTCATACATCGAGGCATTGGCGACGTCGCAGCCATAGAGCCGCGCCACCTGCGTCTGGAACTCGAACAGCGCCTGCAACGTCCCCTGCGCGATCTCCGGCTGGTAGGGGGTGTAGCTGGTGAGGAACTCGCCGCGCTGGATCAGGTGGTCGACCGAGGCGGGGACATGATGGCGATAGGCGCCGCAGCCGAGGAAGAAGGGCGCGTCGCCGGCGGCCAGGTTCCGCCGCGCCAGCGCGCCGAGCTGCCGCTCCACCGCCATCTCGGAGGCGTGCATCGGCAGGTCGCGGATCGGCCCGTCGAGCCGCGCGGCTTCGGGCACGTCGGCGAAGAGCGCGTCGATCGAGGGGGCGCCGACCACGTCGAGCATATGGCGGCGATCGGCATCGGACAGGGGGAGGTAACGCATCAGGGCTTCCTCATCGAGCGGCCGTCACCGGCAGAAACGCCTCGTTCTCCGGACCGGCGATCGAGCGCGACGTGTCTCGACCTCGCTCGACATGGACGGTCCGGATGGCGGTTCGCGCTCACAGCCCCGCCACGAACGCCTTGTAGGCGTCCGCGTCCATCAGCCCTTCCAGCTCGCCCGCGTCGCTCAGCACCAGCTTGAAGAACCAGCCGTCGGTCTCCGGCGCGGTGTTGACGAGCGAGGGATCCGCCTCCAGCGCGGCGTTGGCCTCCACCACCTCGCCCGATACCGGCGCGAAGACGTCCGACGCCGCCTTCACCGATTCGACGACGGCCGCCTCCTTGCCCTTCTCGACATGCGTGCCGGCCGGCGGCACCTCGACGAAGACGATGTCGCCCAGCTGCGCCTGGGCGTAATCGGTCACGCCCACCGTCGCGATGGTCGCCTGGGTGGTGGCGTTGACGCTGATCCATTCATGGTCGCGGGTGAAGTAATAGCTCACGGGCGTGCTCCCTGGCGGTGATAGCGATGGGGGACGAAGGGCATGGCGGCGACCTGGGCGACGATGCGCCTGCCGCGCTGTTCCAGCGTGACCTCGCTGCCGACGATCGCGGCGGCGGCCGGCACGTAGGCCATGGCGATCGGCGCCTGGAGGCTCGGCGAGAAGCCGCCCGAGGTGACGTGGCCGACGGTGGCGCCGGCGACGTCGACCACGCTCGCCCCCTCGCGCACCGGCTGGCGGCCCCGGACGAGCAGGCCGACGCGCTTCAGCGGCGGGCCTTCCGCCCGCTCGGCCATGATCCGTGCATGACCGGGAAAGCCGCCCTCCTCGCGCCGGCGCTTGGCGAGCGCGAAGCCGAGATCGGCGGCGACCGGGGTCGTGTCGGGCCTCAGGTCGTGGCCGTAGAGCGGCAGCCCCGCCTCCAGCCGCAGCGAATCGCGCGCGCCGAGGCCGATCGGCCTGACCTCGGGCTGGTCGCAGAGGAGCGTGGCGACCGGCCCGGCCGCCTCGGCGGGGATGCTGATCTCGAACCCGTCCTCGCCGGTATAGCCCGAGCGGCTGATCCAGGCGTCTGCCCCCGCGATCTGGAACCGCCCGCCGGTCATGAAGGTCAGCGCGTCGAGCGGGTGGTCGCCTGTTACGAGCCGGCGGAGCGCGGTCGCCGCCTCCGGCCCCTGGAGGGCGAGCAGCGCCTTCTCGTCGAGGTGGTTCAGCGTGATCTCGTCGGGCAGATGCTCGCGCAGATGGGCGATGTCGTCGGATTTCACCGCGCCGTTGACGACCATGTAGATGCCCTGCCGCCAGCGGCTGAGCATCAGGTCGTCGAGGATGCCGCCATCCTCGGCCAGCAGCAGCGAATAGCGCATCCGCCCGAGCGCCAGCCCGGCGAGGTCGGCGGGCAGCAGCGCCTCCAGCGCCGCGTCCAGGCCATCGCCCGACAGGAACAGCTGGCCCATGTGGCTGACGTCGAACAGCCCGGCATGGGTGCGGGTCCACAGATGCTCGGCCAGGATGCCGTCATACTGGATCGGCATGTGACAGCCGGCGAACGGCACCATCCGCGCGCCCCGCGCCCGATGCCAGGCGTCGAGCGGCAGCGGCAGGACCGGGACCGCGGCTTCCGCCTCCGTCTCGGGCGGCAGGCCGGGGATCGGGCCGGGAACGGGGGCGGCATCGCTCATCGTCGTCTCCATGACCGGCGGCGGCGCGGCAAGCGGACGGCATGATGCCGCCCTGCCGGACCACCCCCTCTGTCACGGAACCTGAGAGCTTTCGCGCCGGCCGGAGCCCGCGCTTACCCCTTCGGTGGGGCGATGCCGCAGGATGCGACGCCGCCCGCTTTCCAGAGTGTCGCTGATGGCCCGCGCGGTCCCGATTGCCTGAGAGATTCCGGGGCGGTTGCTCCTTCGGCGGCGGGGTGTCCTCGAAGGACCCCCGCGCTCTCCCGCGCGGCCCCCGGCGATTGCCCGCCGACGACGGAGGCCGGAGTGGACGGCCGGGCGGCGGAAGTCAATCAGGCGGCGAGGCGGTCGGCATCCTGGCGATTACGGAAATGGCGCCGCCACTTGGATGAGGTCAGGCGCCGGTGTGGTGCCGCGAGCTCGCGCAGGATCGCGTCGCCGGCGGACGTTTGAGAAATCAAGGCCGATTCGCCGAAGTCGATGGCCAGCACGAATGATTCGGGCCGCGCGGATAAATCGGGGCGTACGGTAAGAACATCGAGCGTCGCATATCGCAGGCGGATCACTCTGCCGTATCTTCGCAGGCGGCGAAGCAGGGTGGGCAGTTCCCGCTCAGCGAACTCCAGGCTCACCCTGTCCGGTTCGAGTTCGATCAAGGTCATCGGCACCTCCGGGCGATCATCTAGGCACGTTCCGCGAACGTCTCAAGTCGGCCGGTCTGCATGCGGCATCGATCACCCGCTCCCAGCTACCGTATTTCGCGAAAAGCCACTCGGCCGACGGTCCGACGGGATCACCATATTGGCGCGGTTGCGGCGTTCCATGAAAGCCACCGATGCCGGTGAATCATTCGCTCGGAACGCCAGCTTCAGGCGATTGCGATCGATGGCAAGCCGGCGGGCGGTGCGCTCGGCGCTTTCCCGATGCCAAGCTTCGCCGCGCTTCCTCTCCGAGCGCGATGACCGCCGCCTCATAGGCCTTGCGGGCGTCAGGCACACGCCCCCTCACCGCGTCGCGTTGTAGGCCAGCTGGTCGTTGGTGAGCTGGAAGCCGACGAGCAGCTCGAAGCTGGCGCGGGCGACGGCGGCGCGGACCTTGGGGTCGGACAGCGGATCGATCGAGGCGTCGGCGTCGGTCGGCTTGCGCTTGCGGGTGATCTGGGCGCGGACGTCGGCCGGGAGGGTGGCGGCGGCGCGCTGGATCGCGGCCGACGCGGCGCCGGTGGCCGACGCGCGCGGCTGGCCGTCCGCGAAGTGGAGCGTCACCTGGCCGACCTGCTTCGAGATGACGGAGGTGCCGGCGCGCACGACTGTGGCGAAATAGGGCAGCGTCACGTCGCGCGCGCCCGCCGTCCGCTCGCGCCGGCCGTCGACGCGGAAGGTCGCGCCGGCGTCCAGCGTCGCGGCGCCGGGCGCATCGGCGCAGGTGCCGCGCAGGTCGGTGAGCGTCGCCACCACGTCGATCGCGCGGGCGTCGCGGCTGGCCGGCGGATCGAACAGGGTGACGTCGCCGGTCTGCGCCGGGATCGCGACGGCGGGACAGTCGGACCGGACGATCTTCTTGCCGACGGTGCCCGAATCCACGTCGAGATCGTCGTTCGCGCAGCCCGCTAGCGCCAGCAGCGCGAGGACGGGCAGGGCGATGGAACGGGAGCGGATGGGCACGGACGGGGTTCCTCGGGTGACGGAAGCGGGGCGCGCCGGACCATAGGAACCGGCTTCCACCCCTGCAAGCGATCGCGTATTGCCCGGCGATGGCTGAAGACCGACCGCCGCTCCACCTGCTGATCGCGGCGCCGCGCGGCTTCTGCGCCGGGGTGGACCGCGCCATCCGCATCGTCGAGCTGGCGATCGAGAAATACGGCAGCCCGGTCTACGTCCGGCACGAGATCGTCCATAACCGATATGTCGTCGATGCCCTGCGCGCGCAGGGGGCGATCTTCGTCGAGGAGCTGGACGAGGTGCCGGACGCCGCCCCGGTGGTCTTCTCCGCCCATGGCGTGCCCAAGGCGGTGCCGCACAAGGCGGCGGCGCGCGGGCTGAACTGGCTCGACGCCACCTGCCCGCTCGTCTCCAAGGTCCACCGCCAGGCCGAGCGGCTGGTCGAGACCGGGCGCCACATCCTCTTCATCGGCCATCGCGGCCACCCGGAAGTGGTCGGGACGCTGGGGCAGGTGCCCGAAGGATCGATGACGCTGATCGAGACGGAGGCGGACGTCCTGGCGCTCGAACCCGCCGACCCGCACGCGCTCGCCTTCCTCACCCAGACGACGCTGTCGGTGGACGACACCGCCGCGCTGATCGAGGTGCTCCGCCGCCGCTTCCCGACCATCCTGGCGCCGCGCGGGGAGGATATCTGCTACGCCACCTCCAACCGGCAGGCGTCGGTCAAGGTCGTCGCGCGGGCGGCCGACACGGTGCTGGTGATCGGCGCGCCCAATTCGTCCAACTCGGTCCGCCTGGTCGAGGTGGCCGAGCGCGAGGGCGCGCGGGCGCGGCTGATCCAGCGCGCCGGCGAGATCGACTTCGCCTGGCTCGGCAGCCCCCGCATCCTCGGCATCACCGCCGGCGCGTCGGCGCCCGAGGTGCTGGTGCGCGAGGTGGTGGCGGCGCTGGCCACCCGCTTCGCCGTCACCGAGGAGCAGATCGAGACGACGACCGAGCATATGCTGTTCAAGCTGCCCCGCGCCCTCGTCGACGCCTGAAGGTCTCTTGAGGACGCCCGCACCGGCCCGTACCCCCACCCGGCCGCCCGTCCGGGATATTCCGTGGGCGGCCGGGCGGGGGTGCGGGCCGGTGCGGCGGACTGCGTTCTTCCGCGCATTCCCGGACAAGCTCTGACCATGGCGGTCTATACCCAGGTCCCGGCCGAGGCGATGCAGGCGCTGCTGACGCGGTTCGAGGTCGGCTCGCTGGTCTCGGCCAAGGGGATCGCCGAGGGGGTGGAGAACTCCAACTATCTGGTCGAGACGACCGGCGGGCGCTTCATCCTGACGCTCTACGAGAAGCGGGTGGACGAAGCCGACCTGCCCTTCTTCATCGCCCTGCTCGATCATCTCGCCGATGCCGGCCTGCCCGTCCCGCGCGCGCTGCGCGACGGCCGGGGCGGGCAGGTGCAGCGGGTGGCGGGGCGCCCGGCCTGCCTGATCGAGTTCCTGCCCGGCGTCTCGGTCGGCCATCCGACGGTCGCGCAGGCCCGCGCCGCCGGCGAGGCGCTGGGGACGATGCACGGCGCGCTGGCGGGCTTTTCGGGCGAGCGGCCGAACGCGCTCGGCCCGGCCGGGTGGCACGCGCTGGCGGCGCGCTGCGGGCGCGATCTCGACCGCATCCGGCCGGGGCTGGCGGCGCGGGTCGCGGAAGAACTCGACCATCTCGACCGGCACTGGCCGGCCGATCTGGCGCGGAGCGTCATCCATGCCGACCTGTTCCCCGACAACGTCCTGATGCTGGGCGACCGGGTGGCCGGCATCATCGACTTCTACTTCGCCTGCACCGAGATCCGCGCCTGGGACCTCGCGGTGGCGCATGGCGCGTGGAGCTTCCCGGCCGACGGCGCGCGCCATGACGCGGCCGTCGGCGACGCGCTGGTGGCGGGCTACGAGGCGCGCTTCGGCCTGACCCCGGGCGAGCGCGCCGCCTTCCCGACGCTCTGCCGGGGATCGGCGCTGCGCTTCATGCTGACCCGCGCGTGGGATTGGCTGAACACGCCGGCCGACGCGATGGTGACGCGCAAGGATCCGCTCGCCTATCTCCGCCGGCTGGAGTTCTACGCACAATGACCGCCGAATTGAGCCGGGTCGACATTTTCACCGACGGCGCGTGCAAGGGCAATCCCGGCCCCGGCGGCTGGGGCGCGATCATCCGCGCCGGCACGCACGAAAGGGAGCTGGCCGGCGGCGAGCCCGCCACGACCAACAATCGGATGGAGATGACGGCGGCGATCCGCGCGCTGGAGGCGCTGACCCGCCCCTGCCGCGTCACCCTCCACACCGATAGCCGCTACGTCATGGACGGCCTCACCAAATGGCTGAAGGGCTGGCAGAAGAACGGCTGGCGCACCGCCGATCGCAAGCCGGTGAAGAACGCCGACCTGTGGCAGGCACTGATCGCCGCCACCGCGCCGCACCGCATCGACTGGCGCTGGGTCAAGGGCCACGCCGGCCATCCGGAGAACGAGCGGGCGGACCGGCTGGCGAGCGCGGCGGCGGAACGGGCGCGATCCCCGGCCTGACCCCGGGGAACGATCCGGCATAGCCGCTGCTCGACGCTACTTTCCGAACCTGTCCGGCGCATAGGTGGCCGCGTCGATCCCCGCCACCATGCTATCCGGCGCCCGCCCCAGCAGCAGCCCGGCCGCCAGGCGCGCCGCCGCCGGGGCCGTCTGGATGCCGAAGCCGCCCTGGCCGGCGCACCAGAAGAAGGCCGGCATGGCGGGATCGAAGCCGTAGACCGGCCGGCGGTCGGGGGCGAAGCTGCGCAGGCCGGCCCAGCTATGCTCGACCCGCTCCACCCGCCAGTCGAACGCCCGCTCCATCCGGTCGATGGCGATGGCGATGTCCAGTTCCTCCGGCGCGGCGTCGCCGGCCGCGCACGGCGTCTCGTCATGCGGCGACAGCCACAGCCGCCCGCCCGCCACGGCCTTCAGGTAGAAGCGGCCGGCGGCGTCCATGACGAGCGGCAGGTCGGCCGGCGGCGCCGGGTCGACGCGCAGCTGGACGATGGTGCGGCGATAGGGGACGATGCCGAGCGGGCGGACCCCGGCCAGCGCCGCCACCGGATCGGCCCAGGCGCCGGCGGCGTCGACGAGGATGTCGGCGGTGACGCGCTCCGTGCCCGCCGTCAGGGTCCACCGCCCGTCATGGTCGGCGGCGCGGAGCGGCGCGTCGCACAGGATGCGCGCGCCGGCCCGGCGGGCGCGCTTCAGGCAGGCGGCGTGGTAGGCGGCGACGTCGATGTCGGCGTTGCTCGCCTCGTCCAGGCCATGGTCCCAGCCGGGGCGCAGGCCCGGCAGCCGGGCGGCGAGAGCGGCGCGGTCCAGCGCGGCGAAGGCGACATGGGGGAAGTCCCGCGCCAGCGCCGCCAACAGCCCGGCATCTCCGGCATCGGCCAGGTGGATCGCCCCCCGCGCGCTCAGGAAGCCGTTGGCGGCGAGCCACGGCCCCGAGGCGCTGGTGAGCGGCTGGACCGCCGGGCCGCCGTAGCTCTCGGTCCAGAAGGCGGCCGAGCGCCCGGTGGCGTGATGTCCGGGCTGCGCCTCGGCCTCCAGCAGCAGGACGGATGCGGCACCGGCGATCTCGGCGGCGAGACTCGCCCCCGCCATGCCGGCGCCGACGATGGCGACGTCGTAATGCGTCATGCCGGCGGCGCCCGCAGGTCGAGGAAGCGGTCGATCGCCGCCAGCACCGGCAGCCGCACCGCATCCGCCTCGCGCAGCAGTTCATGCGCGCCGCCGGTGACGAACATCGCCGCATCGGGCAGCCGCGCGGCCATCCGCCGGATCGCGGCGATGGGAACGAGCCGGTCGCGCCGGGCGGCGGCGATGAGGATCGGCGTGCCCACCGCCTCCGGCGTCCCCGGCCGGCGTAATCGGGCCAGCGAATCATGCGCCGCGTGCAGCCAGCCCCAGCTCGGCCCGCCCAGCCCCAGCGCGGGATGCCGGTCCTTCCACCAGGCCGAATCGGCGAAGCGGTCGGCCGACCCGGTCAGCGCGCGCCGGCGCATGCCCGGATCGGCCTTGCGCCACAACGGCGCCATCGTGCCGCCGAACAGCCCGGCGAGGAACGCCAGCAGCCGGCCGGCGCGCGCCAGCGGCAGGCCCAGCATCGGCGCCACCAGCACCGCCGCGTCCGCCGCCGCCGCGCCCTCGGCCAGCGCGCGCAGGATCAGGTGCCCGCCCATCGAATGGCCGACCAGCACATGCGGTCCGGCCGTGCGCGCCCGCCAGTCGGCGACGAAGGCGGCGAGGTCGTCGACCAGCGGCTGGAAGCTGGTCAGATGGCCGAGGTCCAGCCCGGCGACGATCCGCCCCGATCCGCCCTGCCCGCGCCAGTCGAACCCGTCGATCGCCCAGCCCCGATCGTGCCAATGCGCCATCGCCTCCAGATATTTCTCGGCGAAGTCGGCCCGGCCGCCGACGAAGACCAGGCTGCCCCGCGCCACGCCGCCACCCCCATCTCGGGCCGGCCAGCGATAGCGGCGGTGAACCCAGCCGTCCGGTGCTATCCAGTCGCCGAAGCACAGGCCGGCCGGGATCGCGCGACGGTCGAACGGGATGGTCTCGGCGACGGTCATCGTCGCCACGGTTACGATTCCCTAAGCCATGGCGTCTAGTGCCGGGGGATGCCGATCGCGCCGCCCGGACCCGCCGCCACCGCGCTCTGCGCGGCGCTGGGCCTGCTGCTGCTGGCGGCGGCGTGGGGCGACATCCGGCGCCGCATCATCCCCAACCGGCTGAACGCCGCCATCGCGCTGATGGCGCCGCTGTCCTGGTGGGCCGGGGGGCTCGCGCCCTGGCCCGGCATGGCCGTGCAGCTGGCGCTGGGGCTGGGCGTCTTCGCGCTCTTCGCCGGCCTGTTCTATCTCGGGCTGATGGGCGGCGGGGACGTGAAGCTGATCGGCGCGCTCGCTTTGTGGCTGCCGCCGGTCGGGATCGTCCGGATGCTGGTGCTGACCGCGCTGGCCGGCGGCGTCGTGACGCTGGCCGTCCTCCTCGTCCACCGCCTGTGGCGCCGGGCCGGCGTGCCGGAGGTGCCCTATGGGGTGGCGATCGCCTTTGCCGCCCTGGTCTGCCTTGGCGAACCATATCTTTACCAATTTCATTGAAGACCGGGGCCATCAGCTCTGGCCCCGAAGGACGCGGCGCGACATGGACGTGAAGAAGCTCGTGCTGCTGGTCGGCGCGCTGGCCGTGGCGGTGATGACCGCGCTGATGGCGCGGTCGATGTTCGGCGGCGCCGCGGCGCCCGAGGCGGCGGTCGCCGCCTTGCCCGCGGCGCCGGTCGGCCCCGAGGTGCTGGTGGCGACGCGGCCGCTGCCGGTCGGCACCATCCTCGGCCCCGACAGCTTCCGCTACCAGCCCTGGCCGCAGGAGCTGATCGGCAACGCCTATTACATCCGCGGACAGGGCGGCGACGCGGCCAAGCTGGTCGGCACCGTCGTCCGCTCCGAGATCACCGCCGGGCAGCCGCTGACGCAGGGGTCGCTGGTGCCGCCGGGCGATCGCGGCTTCCTCGCCGCCGCGCTCGGGCCGGGCATGCGCGCGGTATCGGTGCCGGTGTCGGCCCAGACCGGCGTCGCCGGCTTCGTCTTTCCCGGCGACCGTATCGACCTGATGCTGACGCAGCAGGTGGCGGGCGCCGACGGCGCGCCGCTCAAGGTGTCGGAAACGATGGTCCGCAACCTGCGCGTGCTCGCCGCCGACCAGCGTACCGACAAGGGGGTGGACGCCGACGGCAAGATGACCGCGCGCACCGTCTCCACCGTGACGGTCGAGGCGACGCCCAAGATCGCCGAGAAGATCGCCGTCGCCCAGACGATGGGCCAGCTGTCGCTCTCGCTCCGCCCGCTGGCCGACAGCGCCGCCGAGCTGGAGCGGGCGATCGCCGCCGGCGAGGTCGCGGTGCCGAAGAACGGCGATCCCCGCGCCGAACGGCAGATGCTGCTGGCCGTCGCCCAGATGCCGCAGGATACCGCCACCACCTATACCGTCGGTGCCGACATCT
>CAXTHU010000084.1:0-11120 GCA_964244125.1 uncultured Sphingomonadaceae bacterium | reverse complement strand
TGGCCTATGAAGGCCGCCGGCGCGAGTTGTTCGCCGCCGAGTTCGTCGCCACGCTGAAGCTGGTCGATCGCGGCATCCCGCGCGCGCAGCTGAAGGGCAGCTGGGCGGGCGCCACCGGCTATCCGCAGTTCCTGCCCTCGGCCTATCTCCGCCTCGCCCGCGACGGCGACGGCGACGGCAAGGCCGATATCTGGAGCAACGCGCCCGACGCGCTCGCCTCGATCGGCAACTATCTGCTGGAGGCGGGGTGGAAGCCGGGGGTCCGCTGGGGCACGGCGGTGACGCTGCCGCCCGGCTTCGACCGCGGCACCGTCGCCACCCGCCTGACCAGCCCGCGCTGCCCGCGCGTCTTCGCCCGCCACAGCCGCTGGCTGACGGTGGCCGAGTGGAAGGCGAGGGGGGTGGTCCAGGCCGGCGCGCCGTGGCCGGCCGACGACGAACTCGCCACCCTGTTCGAGCCGGACGGGCCGGGTGCCACCGCCTATCTGCTCACCACCAATTACCGCTCGATCCTCGACTATAACTGCTCCAACTTCTACGCGCTGTCGGTCGGCCTGCTCGCCGACGCGGTCATCAACTGACCGTGGCGCGGCGGCGCGGCCCGCGCTATTCCATGTCCGATCCAGATCAGGAAAACCGCGCCAGATGAAGCCCGCCGTCCTCCTCGCCGCCCTGCTCGCGACCACTCCGGCGATGGCCGCCGCGCCGCCGTTCGAGACGCCGGCGCCGATCGCGTTCCTGAAGGATCTGTCCTCGGGCGCGATCCTCTACGCCAAGGGTGCCGACGTGCGGATGCCGCCGGCGTCGATGGCCAAGATGATGACGGTCTACGTCGCCTTCGACCTGATCCGCCGCGGCGAGCTGAAGCTCGACCAGAAGATGCGGGTCCGCTCCGAGACGTGGAAACAGTGGCACGGTCCCGCCGCCGGCTCCACCATGTTCCTGTCGCCCGGCGAGGAAGTGAGCGTGTCGGACCTGCTCTCCGGCATCGTCACCCTGTCGGGGAACGACGCCTGCGTCGTCCTGGCCGAGGGGATCGCCGGCACCGAACCCGCCTTCGTCTCGCTGATGAACCAGCAGGCGAAGCGTCTTGGCCTGGCCCATTCTCACTTCGGCAATTCCAACGGCTGGCCCGACGCGGGTGCAACATTCGTCACGGCGCGCGATCTGGCGGCGCTGGCCGAGGCGACGATCCGCGACCATCCCCAGCTCTACAAGACCTATTACAGCAAGCCCGATTTCACCTGGGGCAAGACGATGGGGTCCGGCGCCGACATCACTCAGGCCAATCGCGACCCGTTGCTCGGCCGCGTTGCCGGCGCCGACGGGCTGAAGACGGGACATACCGACGAGGCCGGCTATGGCTTCACCGGCTCGGCCGATCAGGGCGGGCGGCGGCTGGTGATGGTGATGGCGGGGCTGACCTCGTTCAACCAGCGGATCGAGCAGTCGGTCGGCTTCATGGACTGGGGCTTCCGCGCCTGGCGGGGTAGGCCGCTCTTCCCGAAGGGCAGGCAGGTCCAGACGGCCGAGGTGCAGCAGGGGAATGCGCGTGAGGTCGGGCTGGTGGCGCCGCGCGATCTCGCCGTCACCGTTCCGGCCGGCGCTTCGGGCGACATGAAGATGAGCGTCGTCTATCAGGGTCCGCTGAAGGCGCCGATCAAGGCCGGCGACCATGTCGCCGACCTGATGGTGACCACCGGCGACACCGATCCGCAGATGCTGCCGCTGGTCGCCGCCAGCGATGTCGGCCCGGCCGGCTTCTTCGACCGCCTGTGGGCGAGCCTCAGATCGCTGTTCGGCATGGCGTAATGGCCGGCCGGTTCATTTCCCTCGAAGGCGGGGAAGGGGTCGGCAAATCGACCCAGCTCGCCGCGCTGGCCGCGGCGCTGGCGGCGCGCGGCGTCGACGTGCTGGTGACGCGCGAACCCGGCGGCAGCCCCGGCGCGGAGGACATCCGCCGCCTGCTGTTCGACGGCAAGGGGGAGCGCTGGTCGCCGGCTGCCGAGGCGCTGCTGTTCGCCGCCGCCCGCGCCGACCATGTCGATCGCGTCATCCGCCCGGCGATCGCCGCCGGCCGCTGGGTGTTGTGCGACCGTTTCGTCGACTCGTCGCGCGCCTATCAGGGCGAGGCGAGGGGGATCGGCGACGAGGCGGTGATGGCGCTTCACCGGATCGGCAGCGCCGGGCTGATGCCCGACCGCACGCTGGTCCTCTCGCTGCCCGAGGATGTGGCCGAGGCGCGCGAGGCGGCGCGCGACGGCGATCCCGATCGCTTCCGCCGGCGCGGCCCGGCCTATCACGCCCGCGTCCGCCGCTTTTTCGAGACGGCGGCGGCGGCGGAGCCGGCGCGCGTCCGCCCGATCGACGCGCGCGGCGCGGTGGCCGACGTCACCGCACGCCTGCTCGACGCGCTGGCGGACCTGTCGTGACGCTTCACGGCCATGACGCGGCGGTGGCCGACTTCCTCGCCGCGCGGGCGGGCGGGCGGCTGCACCACGCCTGGCTGCTCGCCGGCCCGCGTGGGATCGGCAAGGCGCGCTTCGCCGACATGGCCGCGCGTCGCATCCTCGCCGAGGCGGCCGGCCCGGCGGTGGACGCGCCCGGCCTCGACGTCCCCACGGATCACCCGATCGCCAGCCTGCTCGACGCCCGCAGCCACCCGGATTTCCTCCGGCTGGAGCGGGTATATCGCGAGAAGACCGACGATCACGCCCGCAACATCAGCGTCGATCAGGTGCGCGGCTTGCAGAAGCTGCTCGGCGTCACCCCGTCGCTGTCCGACTGGCGGGCGGTGGTGATCGACGCGATGGACGACCTGGAGCCGGGCGCGGCCAACGCGCTGCTCAAGAATCTGGAGGAGCCGCCGCCGCGCACCGTCTTCCTCCTCGTCGCCCATGCCCCCGGCCGCCTCCTGCCGACGATCCGCTCGCGCTGCCGCTCTCTACGCTTCGGCCGGCTGGACCAGGCCGCGATGCACGCCGCGCTGGCCGCCGCGCTACCCGGCACGGACGCCGACGAGATCGCCGCGCTCGGCCGGATCGGGGAGGGCGCGCCCGGCACGGCGGTGCGCTTCGCCGGGCTGGACGTCGCTGGCCTCGACGCGGCCATGGCGGCGCTGGTCCGCGACGGCGATCCGCTGAACCTGCGCCGCTCGGCGCTGGCCAAATCCCTGGCCCTGAAGGCCGCCGCCCCGCGCTATGCCACCTTCCTCGACCGCGCGCCGTCGGTGATCGCCGCGACGGCGCGCGGCCGGCGCGGCCCGGCGCTTGCCGAGGCCATCGCCCTGTGGGAAAAGGCGCGGGCGCTGGCGGCGGGCGCCGTCCGCCTCTCGCTCGATCCCCAGACCACCGTCTTCGAGCTTGCCGGCATGCTCGCGGGCTTGGCGCCGAAGGCCGACCGACACTGATGCCCGACCCTTATTACATCACCTCCGCGATCAGCTACCCGAATGGCCGCCCGCATGTCGGCCACGCCTATGAGGCGATCGCGACGGACGCCATCGCGCGCTATCACCGCCTCGCCGGTCGCGACGTCCGCTTCCTCACCGGCACCGACGAGCATGGGCTGAAGATGGCGCAGGCGGCCCGCGCGCGGGGGATCGAGCCGCGCGCGCTGGCGGACGAGATGGCTTCCCATTTCAAGGAGATGGACGATGTTCTGAACATCTCCTACGATCGCTTCATCCGCACCACCGATGCCGACCACTACGCCGCCAGCCAAGCGTTGTGGCGGCGGATGAAGGCCGGCGGCGATCTTTATCTTGATCGCTACGAAGGCTGGTACTCGGTCCGCGACGAGGCTTATTACGACGAGAAGGAACTGGTCTCCGGCGAGGACGGTGCGCGCCTCTCGCCACAGGGCACGCCGGTCGAATGGACGGTGGAGGAAAGCTGGTTCTTCCGCCTGTCGCGCTATCAGGACCGCCTGATCGCTCTTTACGAGGCAAATCCGGATTTCATCGGCCCGGACGGTCGCCGCAACGAGGTGATCTCCTTCGTGCGTGGTGGCCTGTCCGACCTGTCGGTGTCCCGCACCAGCTTCGACTGGGGGGTGCCGGTGCCGGACAGCCCCGGCCATGTCATGTATGTCTGGGTCGATGCCCTTACCGCCTACCTGACCGGCGCCGGCTGGCCCGGCGAGCCGAACCGCTGGCCGGTCGACTTGCACGTCATCGGCAAGGACATCGTCCGCTTCCACGCCGTCTACTGGCCCGCCTTCCTGATGTCGGCCGGAGTGGCGCCGCCGGCACGCGTGTTCGGCCACGGCTTCGTGCTGAACCGGGGCGAGAAGATGTCGAAATCGTCCGGCAACGTCGCCGATCCGATCGGGATGGCGCGGACATACGGCGTCGACGCGCTGCGCTATTTCCTGCTGCGCGAGGTGAGCTTCGGCCAGGACGGCAGCTACAGCCACGAGGCGATCGTGACGCGGGTGAACGCCGATCTCGCCAACGGCCTGGGCAACCTGGCCCAGCGCTGCCTGTCGATGATCGCGAAGAATTGCGGGGGGAAGGTGCCGGAAGTCGCCTCAAGGCATCGCGTGATCGACGTCGACGCGCTGATCGCCAATCTGCATGATGCGATGAGCCAGCTTGCCATCCACCGTGCCCTCGAACTGCTCATGGAGCAGGTCGGCGAGGCAAATCGCTACTTCGCCGAGCGGGCGCCATGGAGCTTGCGAAAGACCGACCCCGATGCCGCCGACGCCGTTCTGTACGCGACCGCCGATGCGGTGAGGGCGCTGGCGATCCTGTTCCGCTGGGCCATCCCGGAGGCGGCCGACAAGCTGCTCGACCAACTGGCCGTCCCGGCGGACGGGCGCGATCTTGCCGCCGCCTCCCGCTCTCGTCTGGCGTCGGGCGCGCCGCTGCCTACACCCACAGGCGTATTCCCTCGCCTCGAAGCATAACCCCCGTTGCTCCTGCGAAGGCAGGAACCCAGTTGCGGAACATGGATGTTGGCCGCAATTGGGCCATCCTGCCTGGGGTTCCCGCCGCAGGAGCACGGCGCGCCTTGCGGGAACGCTTTGCCTTGCGCCGCCGCCCACACTATCTGGCCGGCATGTTCGTCGACAGCCACTGCCACCTGAACTACCCCGGCCTGATCGAGCGCCAGGACGAGGTGCTGGCGAACGCCCGCGCCGCCGGCGTCTCGACGATGCTCAACATTTCCACCCGCCGTCGCGAATGGGACGACGTGATCGCCACCGCCGAACGTCACGCCGACGTCTGGGCCTCGGTCGGCATCCATCCGCATGAAGCCGACGGGCATCCCGAAATCGACGCGGCGAAACTGATCGAGGCCGCCGCCCACCCTCGCATAGTGGCGATCGGGGAGAGCGGGCTGGACTATCATTACGACAAGTCCGACCGGGCGCGGCAGCGGGTGAGCTTCCGCGCCCATATCGCCGCCGCGCGCGAGACCGGCCTGCCGGTCATCGTCCACACCCGCGACGCCGAGGCGGACACCGCCGCCATCCTGGACGAGGAGATGGGGCAGGGGGCGTTCGCCGGCGTCATCCACTGCTTCACCGCCAGCGCCGATTTCGCCCGCATCGCGCTCGGCCTCGGCCTCGCCATCTCGATTTCGGGCATCGTGACGTTCAAGAACGCCAAGGACTTGCAGGCGACCGCCGCCACGATTCCGGAGGATCGCCTGCTGATCGAGACCGATGCCCCCTTTCTCGCCCCCGTGCCGCATCGCGGGAAAGCCGGCGAGCCCGCCTTCGTCGCCGACACCGCCCGGTTCCTGGCCGGCCTGCGCGGCGAGTCGGTCGAGGAACTGGCGCGAACGACGGGCGACAACTTCTTCGGATTGTTCACGAAGGCGGCTCGGCCATGAGGCTGCGTCTGCTCGGTTCCGGCACCTCGTCCGGCGTGCCGCGGATCGGCAACGACTGGGGCAAGTGCGATCCGAAGGAGCCCAAGAACCGCCGCCGGCGCGCGTCGATCCTGGTCCGCACCGATACCACCACCATCCTGGTCGACACGTCGCCGGACATGCGCGAGCAGCTGCTCGACGCCGATTGCGGCGCGGTGGACGCGGTGATCTGGACCCACGACCATGCCGACCACACCCATGGCATCGACGATCTGCGCCAGCTCTGGTTCGTGAAGCGCGCCGCGATCGATGGCTATGCCCGGCCGCCGACGCTGGAGACGCTGAGGAGCCGCTTCGGCTATGCCTTCGTCGGCCGCGATCCCTATCCGCCGACGGTGCGCGACCATGTCCTGCCCGACGATCTCACCATCGGCGACATCCGCATCCGCGTGGTCGATCAGCCGCACGGCAACATCACCTCGGCCGGCCTGCGTTTCGACTGGGACGGACGATCGGCAGGCTATTCGACCGATTGCAATGCGTTGACGGACGATATGGCGGCGCTGTTCAAGGGCGTCGACGTCTGGGTGGTGGATGCGCTGCGCGTCACGCCGCATCCGAGCCATCCGAACCTGGCGCAGGCGCTGGGCTGGATCCAGCGGCTGAAGCCCGGCCTGGCGGTGCTGATGCATATGGACCATTCGATGGATTACCGCACGCTGGAACGCATCCTGCCCGATGGCGTGGAGCCGGGCTACGACGGCATGGAACTGGAATTCGCATGACCGGCGACCAGTTCGCGGCGACCTTGGCCGGCGGGCTCTGCCTGACGCTGGTCGGCGCGGGGCTGCTCGCCAGGCGGCTGCCGCCGGCGATGCTGGCGAAGCTGGCGAAGCTGGCCGCGGCATGGACGGCGATCATCGTCGGCCTGGCATTCGGCCTGAAACTGTTCACTGACTTTACATAATGTATATTATCGGATCGGAACGTGCTGGCCGTTCTCGACGGTCGCGCGCCGCTTCTATCCGCCCCGCCGCAGCTTCAGCGTCGGCACCGCGTCGCTCTTGGCCAGCGCCGCGCCGCGACCCGACAGCGACGGGTTGGTCATGAAGTAGCGATGGAGATTGAACGGCCGCGTGCCGCCCTTCATCCGCTCGTAGCTGCCGTCCGCGCGCAGCCGCCAGCTCTGCTCGCTGTCGAGGAGGTTGGCGACCATCACCTGATCCAGCACCTGCGCGCGCACGGTCGGGTTCTCCACCGGCATGAGATATTCCACCCGCCGGTCGAAATTGCGCGGCATCCAGTCGGCCGAGGAAATATAGACGCGCGCCTGCGGATTGGGCAGCGCGGCGCCGGCGCCGAAGCACATGATCCGGCTGTGTTCCAGGAAGCGGCCGACGATCGACTTCACGCGGATATGCTCGGACAGGCCCGGCACCTCGGGGCGCAGGCAGCAGATACCGCGCACCACCAGGTCGATCTCCACCCCGGCGGCGCTCGCACGGTACAGCTTCTCGATGATCGCCGGATCGACCAGCGAGTTCATCTTCGCCCAGATCGCGGCGGGCTTGCCGGCCAGCGCATTGTCGATCTCGGCGTCGATCAGCTCGGCCAGCCGCTCGCGCAGGCCGTGCGGCGAGATGGTGACCAGCTCCAGCTCGGTCGGCTCGACATAGCCGGTGATGTAGTTGAACAGATGCGCCGCATCGCGCCCGGCGCGCGGATCGGCGGTGAAGAAGCTCAGATCGGTGTAGATGCGCGCCGTCACCGGATGATAGTTGCCGGTGCCGAAATGGCAATAGGTGCGATACCCGCCCTCCTCCCGCCGCACCACCATCGACACCTTGGCGTGGGTCTTCCAGTCGATGAAGCCGTAGACCACCTGCACGCCGGCGCGCTCCAGCTGCGCGGCCCACATCAGGTTCTGCTCCTCGTCGAACCGCGCCTTCAGCTCGACGACGGCGGTGACGGACTTGCCCGCTTCGGCCGCGTCGACCAGCGCGCGGATGATCGCCGACTGCTTGCCGGCACGGTAGAGCGTCTGCTTTATCGCAACGACGTCAGGGTCCTGCGCGGCTTGCTTGAGGAAGGCTATGACGACCTCGAAGCTTTCATAAGGGTGATGGACGACGAGGTCCTTGTCGCGGATGGCGGCGAAACAATCGCCGCCATGTTCCCGGATTCGCTCGGGAAAACGCGGGGAAAAGGGGGTGAACTTCAGGTCCGGCCGCTCCTCGTCGACCAGCTGCGCCAAGTCGGCGATGCCGAGGAAGCCGGCCGCCTCCGACACGATCGCCGCCGCCCCGCCGATCTCCGAACAGACCATCTTCTCCAGCGCCTCCGGCATCGCCTGTTCCAGCCGCAGCCGGATGACGCGCCCCCGCCGGCGTCGCTTTATGGCCGAGCGGAAGTAGCGGACGAGATCCTCGGCCTCCTCCTCGATCTCGATGTCGCTGTCGCGGATGATGCGGAAGGCGCCGTGGCCGAGCACCTGGTAGCCGGGGAACAGCACCCCGGTGAAGCGGCGGATCAGCGTCTCGACCGCGATGTAGCGCGCCGGCTCGCCGGGCAAGCGGATGAAGCGGGCGAGCGTCGCCGGCACCATCAGCAGCTCCAGGATCGGCTCCTCGTCGGCCAGCCGCTTCAGGTCGAAGACGAGGCTGAAACCCTTGTTCGGGATGAAGGGGAAGGGATGCGCCGGGTCGAGCGCCTGGGGGGTGAGGACGGGAAAGATCTGTTCGCGGAACTGCCGCTCCAGCCAGTCCTCGTCCTCGGCCGACAGCGGCTCGCCGTCCAGCACGGTGATGCCGGCGACGGCAAGCTCGGCGCGCAACGTCCGCCAGACCGCCTGATGGCTGGCCATCAGCGCGTCGGCCTCCCGCGTCACCGCGGCGAGCTGCTGGGTCGGGGTGAGGCCGTCGGCCGAGCGCTGGTCGACGCCGTTCAGCTGCTGGCCCTTGAGCCCCGCCACGCGGACCATGAAGAACTCGTCGAGATTGTTGCCCGAGATGGACAGGAAGCGGACCCGTTCCAGCAGCGGATGCGCCGGGTTGCACGCCTCCTCCAGCACGCGGCGGTTGAAGGCGAGCCACGACAGCTCGCGGTTGAAGTAACGCTCGCGCGGGGCGACCGGCGGGTTGGGCGTGTCGGCGTCCGCTTTGGGCGCGGGGATCGGGCTGGGATCGTCCATGGGCGGAGGATAGGCCGGAGATGTGACGGATGCCAGCATGACTCATCCGCCCGGCCGACGCCCCCCCTGGTCCGGCCGCCCGCCGGGACGACGAGTTTACCCCGCCACCAGCCCCGCCTCGGCCAGCGCGCGCTTGGCCAGCGGCACCGTCAGCCGGTGGCGCCGGGCGAACATCTCGCGGTCGAGGATCTCGACCGTGCGCAGGATGGCGACGTGGCTGCGCTCGATGCGCGGCGGCAGCCAGCTGGCGATCTCGCGCGTCAGCGTCAGGCCGCGCCGGGCGAGCAGCTTCTCGACCAGCGCCAGCACCAGTGCGTCGTCGGGCCGGCCCAGCGTGACGACCGGCGTCGCCGCCAGCCGCGAGGCGAGGTCGGGCAGGCGCACGGCCCAGGCCGGCGGCGCGCGGTCGGCGACCATCAGGAGCGGCGCGCGGGTCGTCTGGGCGGCGTTCCAGGCGTGGAAGACCGCCTCCTCGTCATGGCCCTCCGCATCGTCGATCAGGACCCCGCGCGCCTTGGCGGCGAAGATGCGGCCGAGGAGGCTGCGGCCGGATTTGCGCGGGCCGGTCAGGATGGTCGCGCGCACCGGCCACAGGCCGACATGGTCGAGGTGGCGGACGGCGGCGGCGCTGCCGGGCGAAAGGATGAAGGCGTCGTCGCGTTCGTCCGCCGGCCAGTCCAGCGGCAGCGCCCGCTGGCTCATCGCGGCGGCTGGGCCGGCGCCGGTGCCGGCACTGCGGCCGGTGGCGCCGGCGCGGCGGGCGGCGGCATCGGCGTGGGAGCGGGCGGGGACGCTTGCCGCCGGATGCGCAGCGTCCCGCCCGCCTCCTCCAGCCTGAAGCCGCGCGCCGCCAGCGCCTGTGCCAGCGCCGCCTGGTCGCCGGCGAAGCCGACGCGGACCAGCGACACGCCGCCGACCGCCAGGCTGGTGACGCCGGCGGTCGAGACGCCCGGCACGGTGCGCAGCGCGCGCTCGATCAGGTCGACCGAGGCCGCGTCCGGCGTCTCGACCTGGAGCGTGAAGACCTGCGCCGACAGCCCGGCGACGATCTCGGCCAGCGGTTCGCCCTCGCTCGGCGCCAGCGCCTCGTCCGGCGGCGGCAGCGGATCGCGGATCGCGAGCGACGGATCGGGATCGAGCGCGCCGTCGCGCAGCGCCCGGGTATAGGCCCCGTCGATCCGCCTCACCCCCTCGTCCAGCACCCGCGGCAGTTGCTGGACGGTGCGGGCGACGAGGCGGAAGCGGGCGAGGATCGCGCCGTCCGGCCCGTGGCGGGCGGCGAAGTCGGCGATCACCGGCCCCCCCGGCCATTGCCGCTGGAGCGCGACCTCCGGCACGACGATGTCGGCGGCGCCGTACAGGTCGAGCAGCATCCGCCACCAGCGCCGGCCGGGTCGGCGGCTCTGCGCCACGTTCAGCAGCAGCGGGTCGATGCCGGTGCCGACGGGCCGTACATAGTCGATCGCGCTGGTGCCGGCGCGAAACCGCGCCCAGGACTTCTGCCACTCGGTGCGGCTCTCGAAGCTCTGCGGGGTGCCGCCCGACCACATCACCGGAATGACGAGCATCGGCTGCGAGCGGGTGAAATCGCCGCCGACGCCGAGCAGCCTGCCGGTGCGAGAGCGGTCGAACTGGACGCCGAGACGGGCGATATAGCGGCGCGCGCCGATCTGCTCGTCCTCGACCAGGATGCCCGCGACGATCGCGTCGAGCGTCGCATCCGGCAGCGTCGGCCCGGCGGCACCGCCATGCGTCCGCGCCCACAGCATCTTCCAGCCCCTGCGCTGCGCCTCGCGCCAGCCGGCCATGCGCGCGGCATCGGCGGTGCGCGCGCCGGTATCGACGCGGATGCCCATGACCTCGTAATTCGAGGTGCTGTCGACCGGCGCCACGCCGCGCTCGCCCTGCTCCACCTGCGCGCGCAGCAGGCCGACGCCGGCGAGAAGGGCCAGCGCGGCGGGGACGAGCCGGAGAAGGGACGAGCGGCGCAGGGCGATCACAAGGCGCCTTCTGGCGGAGGGGCGGAGGGAAGTGAAGGGGCAAAGCCGCCCTTGCTGTGCTCCTGCGCAGGCAGGAGCCCAGTTGGGGGACATCGCACCTGGGCTCCT
>CAXTHU010000083.1:0-11122 GCA_964244125.1 uncultured Sphingomonadaceae bacterium | reverse complement strand
TCATCGAGATGGCGACGAACAGCCCCGAGACGATCACGCCGAGCAGCAGCGCGCCCAGCGCGGCGAAGCCCGACGCCTGCCCCGCCACCAGCGTGATGACGTAATAGACCGCGATCGGCGCCAGCACCGGCAGCAGGCTGGGGACGATCATCTCGCGGATCGCCGCCCGGGTGACGAGGTCGACGGTACGGGCATAGTTCGGCCGGCTCGTTCCCTCCATGATCCCCGGATTGTCGCGGAACTGGGCACGGACGTCCTCCACCACCGCGCCCGCCGCGCGGCCGACCGCGGTCATGCCGAAGGCGCCGAAGCTGAACGGCAGCAGCGCGCCCAACAGCAGGCCGACGATGACGTATGGATTGGACAGCGAGAAATCGACCGTGAGCGCCGGGAAGAACTCCTTCAGGTCGGTGGTGTAGGCGCCGAACAGGACCAGCGCGGCCAGCGCCGCCGAGCCGATGGCATAGCCCTTGGTCACCGCCTTGGTGGTGTTGCCGACCGCGTCCAGCGCGTCGGTGCGGGCGCGGACCTCGTCCGGCAGCCCCGCCATCTCGGCGATGCCGCCGGCATTGTCCGTCACCGGGCCATAGGCGTCGAGCGCCACGACCATGCCGGCCAGCGCCAGCATCGACGTCGCGCCGAAGGCGATGCCGATGACGCCGGCCAGCTGATAGGCGGCGATGACCGCGATCGAGATCACGATCGTCGGCAACGCCGGCGATTCCAGGCTGATGGCGAGGCCCTGGATCACGTTGGTGCCGTGGCCGGTCTCGGATGCCTTGGCGATGCTGCGCACCGGGCGATAGTTGGTGCCGGTGTAATATTCGGTGATCCACACCAGCGCGCCGGTGAGGCCGAGGCCGATCATCATGCACCAGAACAGGTCCATGCCGGTGAAGCCGTCCTTGACCGCGTCGGCCGCCACCGAAGCCGCGACGTCGACGCCCGCCGCCTCGCGCGCGCCGCCCAGCACGGCGTCCATGTCGCCCAGCGTCCAGGCGGTGACGGCGTAGATCGCCGGCACCGCCAGGATCGCCGAGGTCCAGAAGCCCTTGTAGAGCGCGCCCATGATCGACTGGCCGCGCCCCAACCGCACCATGTAGGTGCCGATGATCGAGGTGACGATGCAGGCCCCGCCGACGACCAGCGGCAGCGTCATCAGCCGGGTGACCTCCTCGGTCGTGCCGACGATGGACAGCGCGATCGACACCATCGTGACGCCGAGCGTCACCACATATGTCTCGAACAGGTCGGCGGCCATGCCGGCGCAGTCGCCGACATTGTCGCCGACGTTGTCGGCGATGGTGGCGGGGTTGCGGGGGTCGTCCTCCGGGATGCCGGCCTCGACCTTGCCGACCAGGTCGGCGCCGACGTCCGCCGCCTTGGTGAAGATGCCGCCGCCCAGCCGCGCGAAGATGGAGATGAGCGAGGCGCCGAAGGAGAGCGCCACCAGCGCGTTGACGATGGTGCGGTCCGCCCGGTCGCCGGGGACGTGTCCGGCCGGGCCGGTGAGATACCAGAAGAAGATCGAGATCGCGAGCAGCCCCAGCCCCGCCACCAGCATGCCGGTGATCGCGCCCGAGCGGAACGCCATGGTCAGCCCGCCCTGCAGCGAGGTGCGCGCCGCCTCGGCGGTGCGGACGTTGGCCTTCACCGACACGTTCATGCCGACGAAGCCGGTGACGCCCGACAGCACCGCGCCGATGACGAAGCCGATCGCCGAGGTGAGGCCGAGGAACCAGCCGACGAGGATCACGACGACCACGCCGACCACCGCGATGGCGCGATATTGCCGGCCGAGATAGGCGCGCGCGCCTTCCTGGATGGCGCTGGCGATATCCTGCATCCGGGCGTCGCCGGCGGGCGCGGCAAGCACCTGGCGGCTGGTGACGAACCCGTAAAGCACCGCGATAAGGCCACAGACCATGGCCGCATAGACGCTTGTCATCTCGTTCCTTCCCCTGCCCCGCGCGGCCTGTTCCGGCTGCTGGCGGCGGCGCGGATGTTTAGTCGCGTGATCGCGCTTGGCAAGCCGCGCGGTTCAACCATGCACCCAGCCGAGCCGATCGGGCAGCGCGACGGGGGTGTCGCCATGATGGAGCCGGAGGCCCGCGCCGTCCGCGAACCGGCCGATCGTGGTCGCCGCCACGCCGCTGTCGCGGACCGCATCGGCGGAAGCGGCGAAGAGCAGTTCGTAATCGTCGCCGGCGGTCGCCGCCGCCAGCACGTCGGCGGCGTGGCCGAGCTGGACGGCGGCGAGATCGATCGCGACGGCCAGACCGCTCGCCGCCGCCATGCGCGCGGCATCGATGAGGAGGCCGTCCGACACGTCCATCATCGCGTGGACGCGGGGCGCCAGCGCGCGGCCCTCGGCCAGGCGCGGCGTCGGCCGGCGGTAGCGGGCGAGGACCGCCGCCGGCCCGTCCCGCTCCCCGCGCGCGACGGCGAGGCCGAGGCCGGCGTCGCCGATCGTGCCGGTCACCCACAGCAGGTCGCCGGCCCGCGCGCCGCCCCGCGCCGGCACCGGGCCGTCCGCCCGGCCGATGGCGGTGAGGCCGAGGACGCGGGGACCGCGCACCGTGTCGCCACCGAGCAGCGGCACGGCGAAGGCGGCCAGCGCCTCGGCCAGGCCGGCGACGAACGCCCGGTCCCAGTCGTCGTCCCCGAGCGTGTAGCCGAGCAGCAGGCCGATCGGCACCGCGCCCTTGGCGGCGAGATCGGACAGGTTCGCCGCCACCAGCTTCCACGCGACGTCGCCCGGCGGGTCGGCGGGGAGGAAGTGGACCCCCTCGACCAGCATGTCGTGGGTCAGGACGAGATCGCCCAGCACCGCCGCGTCGTCGGCCAGGCCGCGCGCGGCCGGATCGGTGGCGAGCGTCCGGAGCAGGTCGATGAGGTCAGGCTCGGTCAGCGGCGACCGCACGTCTTGCCGGTCGTCCTGCCGGTCCGCTTGCAGAAGGCGGCGACGGTGTCCTTCTTCAGATCGACCTGGCCGATGGCGGCCATCGTCTCGGCCACGGACGGCGCCATGATCGCGCGCAGACGGCGGGCGGCGGCACTTTCATTCTGGGCGACGAGCTGCTTCAGTTCCGGCACCGTCAGCCGCGACGCATAGGCATGGCCGAGCGCCGCCGTCAGCCGCTCGGTCCCCTGCCGCCCCTCCTCCCGGCCGATTTCCAGCAGCGTCGCGCGGTCGGCGGCGGTGAGCGACGGATCCTCCCCCGCCAGATCGGCCAGATCCTTTTCGACGAGCAGCGGCGCGATCGACGCCAGCGCCCCCGCCGCCGCCAGCCGCCTGCCCAGCGCCTCGGCCTCGGCGGTCGGCGTGGGTGCCGTCGCCATCATCGCGGCTAGCATGATTTCCAGCATCGTCACCCCCGTCGATCGGGCGACAGCTTGCAGCGTGGCGAGGCGGCGGACAAGCCACCGCTTGATGGAAGCCGCCGTCTCCACCAGGGTCGCGGCCTGTCGCTCGCAATAGAACCAGGATAGTGCTGATGACGAAAAAACACAGTGTCGACACCGCAATCGCGATAGCCACCGGGTTCGCCTTGCCGTCGACGACGAGCAGCAGGGTGGCGGTCAGAAGCGAGCCGCCGCCGACCTTGGCGACGGCGTCCGCGAGCTTGCCGATCCGCTGGGCGGCGAGCGAGCAGGCGGAAGGTCAAGGCCTCCTCCCGCATGGCGAGGCGGGCGGCGCGCCGATCGTCGGAGTCCACGATCTTGGCCAACCCGGCGGCGCGCATCACCGGCGACGGGCCGCCGCGGACCCGCTGGCCGCTCACCCCCGCGCATCCTTCGCCACGGCATCCAGCAACCCGTTGACAAAGCCCTTCTCGCGCTTGGCGTAGAAGGCGTCGGCGACGTCGACATATTCGGATATGACGCTGCCGGTCGGCACGTCGGGGCGGGCGATCAGCTCGTAGGCGCCGCAGCGCAGGATCTGGCGCAGCGGCCGGTCCAGCCGGTCGAGCGTCCAGCCGGCCGCCAGCTTCGCCGCGATCGCCGCGTCGATCTCGGCCCGGCGGGCATCGACGCCCTTCACCAGATCGTCGAAGAAATCGATCTCGGCATCGGCATAGGCGACATCCTCGATCGTGGCGCCGAGCCGGTGGTCGTGGAACTCGCGCAGCAGCCGGGGGAGCGGGGTCCGCTCCATCTCCTGCTGGTAGAGCGCCTGCACCGCCGCCAGCCGCGCCGCCGAGCGGCTGCGCGCGCGTTCATTCAGCTTCGCCACCTCAAGCTCCCAATCTGATCGCGACCGAGCGCGCGTGGGCCGGCAGTCCCTCGGCCTCCGCCAGCGTCACCGCCGCCGGGCCGATCGCGACCAGCGCGGCGGCGTCGAGGCCGAGGAAGCTCGTCCGTTTCATGAAGTCCAGCACCGACAGGCCCGAGGCGAAGCGCGCGCGCCGCCCGGTCGGCAGGACATGGTTCGGCCCGCCGACATAATCCCCCACCGCCTCCGGCGCGTGGCGGCCGAGGAAGACCGAGCCGGCATGGCGGACGCGGGCGAACAGCGCTTGCGGATCGGCGACCGCCAGCGCGAGATGCTCGGGCGCCAGCCGGTCGCAGAGCGGCATCGCCCCGGCCAGCGTCGGCACGAGGACGATGGCGCCGTTCTCCTCCCAGCTCGACCGCGCCGTCGGTCCGGTGGCGAGCGTCGCCAGCTGCCGCTCGACCGCGCCGGCCACGGCGTCGGCGAAGCGGGCGTCGTCGGTGAACAGGATCGACTGGGCGGCGGGGTCGTGTTCGGCCTGCGACAGCAGGTCGGCGGCGATCCATTCCGGGTCGTTCAGCGCATCGGCCACCACGACGATCTCGGACGGCCCCGCCACCATGTCGATGCCGACGACGCCGTAGAGCTGGCGCTTGGCCTCCGCCACCCAGGCGTTGCCGGGGCCGACGACCACGTCCACCGCCGCGATGCGGCCGGTGCCGTAGGCCAGCGCCGCCACGCCCTGCGCGCCGCCGATCCGCCACACCTCGTCCACCCCGGCGATCTCGGCGGCGGCCAGGACGACCGGGTTCGTCACCCCGCCCGGCGTCGGCGTCACCATCACCAGCCGCCCGACGCCGGCGACGCGGGCCGGGATGGCGTTCATCAGCACGGTGGAGGGATAGGCCGCGCGGCCCCCCGGCACGTAGAGGCCGGCCGCGTCCACCGCCCGCCAGCGCGCGCCCATGCGCACTCCGACGGCGTCGGTCCGGTCGCTGTCGGCCGGGCGCTGCCCCTCGTGGAATGCGCGGATGCGGGCGGCGGCGAACTCCAGCGCCTCGCGCAGCCTCGGGTCGAGCCCGGCGAGCGCGGCGCGCCGTTCGTCCCGGCCGATCGACCAGCCGGTGGCGTCCGGGTCGTGCCGGTCGAACTCCCGCGTGTAGCGGGCGACCGCCGCCTCGCCCTCGTCGCGCACGTCGGCGACGATGGCGGCGACCGCGCGGGACACGTCGGTATCCGCCTCGCGCCGCGCGGCGACCAGGGCGTCGAAGGCGGCGGCGAAGCCCGGCGCGGCGGCGTCGAGGCGCAGGGTCATGCCGCCGCCCGCCGGAAGGCGTCGACCAGCGGGCCGACGGCGCCATGGCGCGTCTTGAACGCGGCGCGGTTGGCGACGAGGCGGGCGGATACCTGCGCGATCACCTCCACCTCGACCAGGCCGTTGTCGCGCAGCGTCCGGCCCGACGACACCAGATCGACGATCCGGCCGGCGAGGCCGAGCGCCGGGGCGATCTCCATCGCGCCGTTCAGCTTCACGCATTCGGCCTGCACGCCGCGCGCGGCGAAGTGGCGCTTGGCGAGGTTGGGATATTTGGTCGCGACGCGGATATGGCCCCATTCGCGCGGATCGTCGGTGGCGGCGACCTCGGCCGGTTCCGCCACCGAGATGCGGCAATGGCCGATGGCCAGGTCCACCGGCGCATAGAGCTCGGAATAGTCGAACTCCATCAGCACGTCCGATCCGACGATGCCGAGCTGCGCCGCGCCATGGGCGACGAAGGTCGCGACGTCGAAGGCGCGCACCCGGATCAGCGCGATGTCGGCGCGATTGGTGGAAAAGCGCAGCGCCCGGCTGGCGGGATCGGCGAAGGCAGGCTCCGGCTCGACGCCGACCGCCGCCAGCAGCGGCAGCGCCTCGTCGAGGATGCGCCCCTTGGGGACGGCGATGATGATCGGCTCGGCCATGCGAGCCGGCCACTTAGGGCGCGGGGACGGAGGGGGCAAGGAACGCGGCGCGTGCCCCGGCTGCGCCCGGCATGGACGGGTTCATGACCGGGACCCCGCCCGGCGGCGCGCCGTCACGGGTAGCTCACCGTCTTGGGCACGTCCGGCAGCGGGATCGATTCCGCCGCGTCGCCCGGCACGGTGCCGAACGCGCCGGCGCGCCAGGCGCGTTTCGCCTCGTCGATCCGGGCGGGATCGGAATGGACGAAGTTCCACCAGACGTGGCGCTTCGTGGCGAAGGCGCCGCCGCCCGCCAGCATCACCCGCCCGCCCCGCTCCGACCGCAGGGTGGCGGCGATGCCGGGGCGCAGGACGTAGAGGGTGGCGGGCGCCAGCGGCAGGCCGTCGAGGCTCGCTTCGCCCAGCGCCAGATAGACCGCGCGCTCGTCGGCGCCCGGATCGATCGGCACGGCCGCGCCGGGGTGGAGGTCGATATCGGCGTAGATCGTCGCGGCGTGGACCGTCACCGGCGACGTCTCACCCCACAGCGATCCCATGATGACCCGCGCCGTCGCCCCGGCGAAGGAGAGTTCGGGGAGCGCGTCGGCGGGAACATGCGCGAAGGCGGGGTCGATCTCCTCCCGCCCGTCGGGCAGCGCCAGCCAGGTCTGGATGCCCGACATCTCCGCGCCGGCGGCGCGCACGTCCGGCCCGCTGCGTTCCGAATGGGCGATGCCGCGGCCGGCGGTCATCAGGTTCACCGCCCCCGGCGCGATCGTGCGGAAGCTGCCGAGCGTGTCGCGATGATCCATGCCGCCGGAAAAGAGATAGGTGACGGTCGACAGGCCGATATGCGGATGCGGCCGCACGTCGATCCCCTGCCCCGCCCCGAACGTCGCCGGCCCCATCTGGTCGAAGAACACGAACGGCCCGACCATCGTCCGCTCGCGCGCCGGCAGCGTGCGGTGGACCTTGAAGCCGCCGAGATCGTGGGTGACCGGCGCGATCGTCTGGAGGAACGGGTCGCCGCTCATCGCCCATCCTCCTCCGGCGTCCGCGCGACGATGGCGAGCGCGTGGACCCGTTCGGCCAGCAGGTCGCGCAAGGCCGCGTTCACCGCGCGCTGGCGGGCGACGCGGCTCTGCCCGGCGAAGCCCGCGCTCACCACCTCGACGGTGAAGTGGCTTTCGCCCCGCGCGTCGTGGCCCGAATGGCCGCGATGCGTCTCGCTGTCGTCGATCACGGCGAGCCGTGTCGGCGACAGGGCGGCGCGCAGCCGCGCCTCGATCTCGGCCGCGACGGGGCCTTTGGATGGCTGGGTCATGGCCCCTATATAGCCGCTTTGGCGGGACGAGAGGCAAGGGTGGCCGACCGGGAAACGACGAGAGGGCCGCGCTTCCACGGGCGGGTCGGGCGCGGGGCGCCCTGCGACCAGCCCGGCTGCCCGGAGCCGGGCGAGTTCCGCGCGCCGGCGCATCAGGGCCGTGCCCGTGGCGACGGGCCGGGCGACTGGCGGTGGCTGTGCCTGGAGCATGTCCGCGTGTTCAACGCCCGCTACAACTATTTCGCCGGCATGAGCAGCGACGAGATCGAGGACGAGCAGCGGCCCTATGCCGGCTGGGCGCGCGAGACCCGCGCCTTCGCCACCGCCGGCGGATCACAAGGGCCGCGCTGGGCCGACTTCACCGATCCGCTCGACGCGATCGGCGCGCGGTTTCGTCGCCCCGACGGCCCGCGCGCCGATGGCCGCCCGTTGAGCGAGGCCGATCGCCGCAATCTCCGCACGCTGGGCCTGGGCGCCGACGCCGACCGGCGGGCGCTGCGCCAGCGCTACGCCGATCTGGTCCGCCGCTACCATCCCGACCGCAACGGCGGCGACCGCGGCCACGAACAGGCTTTGCAGGACGTCATCGCGGCCTATACGGCGCTGAAGTCCGCGCCCGCCTTCGCGTGATCCGGGGCGCGGCGATTTTCGAGGAAGCCATGGCCGACCTGCCCAATATCCAGCCCGACGCCCGTGGCGAGACCGCGATGGCCGCACCCGACCGGAGCGTGAGCGTCCGCGAGCTGTTCGGGATCGACAGCGACATGCGGGTGCCGGCCTTTTCCGAAGCCGACGAGCGGGTGCCGGATCTCGATCCCGCCTATGTGTTCGACGCCGACACGACGGTCGCCATCTGCGCCGGCTTCGCCCACAACCGGCGGGTGATGGTGCAGGGCTATCACGGCACCGGCAAGTCGACTCATATCGAGCAGGTCGCCGCCCGCCTCAACTGGCCGTGCATCCGCATCAACCTGGACGCGCATATCAGCCGCATCGACCTGATCGGCCGCGACGCCATCGTCCTGCGCGACGGGCGGCAGGTGACCGAGTTCAAGGAAGGGCTGCTGCCCTGGGCGTTGCAGACGCCGACCGCGATCGTGTTCGACGAATATGACGCCGGCCGCCCCGACGTGATGTTCGTCATCCAGCGGGTGCTGGAGGCGGAGGGCAAGCTGACCCTGCTGGACCAGAACCGGGTGATCCGGCCGAACCCCTGGTTCCGCCTGTTCGCTACCGCCAATACCGTCGGCCTGGGCGATACCACCGGGCTCTATCACGGCACGCAGCAGATCAACCAGGGCCAGATGGACCGCTGGAACATCGTCGTCACGCTCAACTACCTGCCGGCGGCGGTCGAGGCGCGGATCGTGCTGGCCAAGTCCGGCGAATACGACAAGCCGGACGGCAAGAAGCTGGTCGACAACATGGTCAAGGTCGCCGACCTCACCCGCGCCGGCTTCGTCGCCGGCGACATCTCGACCGTGATGAGCCCGCGCACGGTGATCTCCTGGGCGCAGAACGCGCTGATCCTGGGCGACGTCGGCTTCGCCTTCCGCCTGTCCTTCCTCAACAAATGCGACGAGGCGGAGCGCGGGCTGGTGGCGGAATACTACCAGCGCGTGTTCGGGAAGGACCTGCCGGAGAGCGTGGCGAAGGGTTGAAGCGGCGCGCAGGGTGGACTAAGTGGACTTAGTCCACAGGAGACGGGGTCCACAGGAGACGGGCGATGGCCGAAGCCGATCCGCAGATGACATTCAACGTCCACGACGCCAAGACCCACCTGTCGCGGCTGATCGAGCGGGTGCAGGCCGGCGAGGAGATCGTGCTCGCCAAAGCCGGCAAGCCTTGCGCCAAGATCGTCGCCTACGCAAAACATGAACCGCTCTCCCCGCGCCAGCCGGGACGATGGAAGCATCTTCTGGGGAGCGTATCGGAAGAGGACGTGATGTCGCCCTGCTATACCGAAGAGGAACTCGATCGCTTCTACAGCGAAGACATCGATCCTGACCGGCGCTGATGCGACTGTTGCTCGACACGCATGCGATTCTCTGGTGGTTGCTGAGTGACGTCAAACTGTCGACAACCGCTGCGACAGCGATCCGCGATCCCGCAAACAGCGTCCATGTAAGCGTCGCGGCGGGTTGGGAAATCGTGACCAAGGTGCGCAGGGGCCGTATGCCATCGATGGCGAACAACATCGCGGCGTTCGAGACGGACGTGAATGCGGAAGGTTTTCTGCACCTGGCGGCCTCGCCTCGGCACTGCGTTCAGGCCGGCTTGCTCGCCGGCGATCATGGCGACCCGTTCGATCGGCTGATCGCGGCGCAGGGGTTGATCGAGGACCTGACCGTCGTCACGCGCGACAAGGCGTTCGCCGCCTTCGGCTGCAAGACGCTCTGGTAATGGCCGCCGACTCCCCACTCGATCGTTTCCGCGCCGTCCTCGGCGGGGCGGCGCGCGCGCTGGCGCATGAGCCGGAGGTGGAGCTGGCGTTCACCGCCGATGCGCCGTTCGCCAGCGGCAAGTCGTTGAAGGTGGCGATGCCCGGCCGCACGCTCCCTGCCGCGCAGGTGGCGGAGGCGCGGGGGCAGGCGGACGGCTTCGCGCTGCGGCTGCGCCATCACGATGCCGCGCTCCACGCCCGCGGCGCGCCGGCCGACGCGACCGCGCGCGGCGTGTTCGACGCGGCCGAACAGGCGCGGGTCGAGGCGCTCGGCGCGCGGGGCATGGCGGGGGTCACGGCGAATCTCGCCACCGCGCTGGAGGTGCGGCTGCGGTCCGATCCGCTGACGCGGGCGCGAACGCGCGACGAGGTGCCGCTGGCCTCGGCCGTCGGGCTGATCGTGCGCGAACGGCTGACCGGGCAGGAAACGCCGGCGCCGGCCCGACCCGGCCTGGCGCTGGTGCGCGACTGGATCGAGGAGAAGGCCGGCGCCGATCTCGATGCGCTCGGCCTCGCGCTCGACGACCAGCGGGCGTTCGCCGGCCTCGCCATGAAGCTCCTCGCCGACCTCCAGCTCGTCGAGAGCGAGACGGCGCCGGCGACCGATCCCGACGAGGGCGACGCCGACGACGGCGAGGACGATGCCGCGGGCGAGGAGGGCGACGACGAGAACGACGCCGCCGGCTCCGCCGACGCCGAGATGGAGGTGCGCGGCGAGACCGCCGAGGCCGAGGGCGACGAGGGCGAGACGGGGCAGTCCGACGACGACATGGGTTCGGAAGCCGAGGGCGAGCAGGGCGAAGAAGACGAGGACGGCATGATGCCGGTCCGCCCCAACCGCCCGCTCGCCGATCTCGGCCCGGCGGTCGACTACAAGGCCTACGCCACCCGCTTCGACGAGGTGGTCGAGGCGCCGGAACTGTGCGACGAGGAGGAGCTGAACCGGCTCCGCGCCTATCTCGACCAGCAGCTCGTCCACCTCCAGGGCGCCGTCACGAAGCTCGCCAACCGGCTCCAGCGGCGGCTGATGGCGCAACAGTCCCGCTCGTGGGATTTCGACCAGGAGGAAGGGATACTGGACGCCGCGCGGCTGGCCCGCGTCGTCATCAACCCGGCCCATTCGCTGTCCTACAAGATCGAGCGCGAAACCGCGTTCCGCGACACGGTGGTGACGATGCTGATCGACAATTCCGGCTCG
>CAXTHU010000082.1:0-11195 GCA_964244125.1 uncultured Sphingomonadaceae bacterium | reverse complement strand
ACAGCGAGAAATCGAAGAACGCCCAGAACCAGCCGACGAAGAACATCACCTCCGAGGCGATGAACAGGATCATGCCGTAGCGCAGGTGCAGTTGCACCACCGGCGTATGGTCGCCGGCATGGGATTCGCGGATCACCTTGCCCCACCAGCCGGCCATCACGCCAAGCACGCAGGCGACGCCCAGGAAGAACACCACCCCGCCATGCGGCACCGTGTGCATCCACATGAGCGCGCCCGACGCCATGACGAGCGCCGCGAAGGCACCCAGGATCGGCCACGGGTCGGGTGCCAGGATATGATAGTCGTGGTTCTTGGCGCCTGCCATGCGTCAGCCCCTGAAAAGCGGTCTCGTTCGGCCCCGCCTTAACCGGCGGCTTCGGCGGGGTCCACCGGGAAGAAGGTGTAGGACAGGGTGATCTCGCTGATGGCGTCGGCGTCGTGATCCTTCAGCATCGCCGGATCGACGTAGAAGGTGACCGGCATCCGCACCGTCTCATGCGGCTTCAGCGTCTGCCGGGTGAAGCAGAAACACTGGATCTTGACGAAATACTGCCCGGCCTGGTCCGGCGTGACGTTGAAGGCGGCGGTGCCGGTGATCGGCTTGTCGCTGAGGTTCGTGGCGGTGAAGAACGCCATCTGCCGCGCGCCGACGCCGATCCGCCGCACCGCGACTTCCGGACGGAACAGCCATTTCAGCTTCGGGCTGACGTTGGCGTCGAAGCGGACGTTGACCAGCTTGCCGGTGGCGCCCGGCGCCACCGCCTGCTCGGCGCGGCGGGTGGTGCCGTTGAAGCCCGTCGCCTGGCAGAAGAAGCGGTAGAAGGGTACGCTGGCATAGGCCAGGCCGACCATCGCCGCCACGAGCGCGGCGAACATCAGCCCGGTGCGGGCGTTGCGGTCCAGGCGCTGTGCCGGGGCGAAGCTCATTTGGTCATCTTCGCGATGCTGATGGCGTAGAACAGGATCACCAGCAGCCCCAGCGCCAGCGCCGTGACGATCGCGCGGCCGCGCTGGCGGCGGCGGATCTCCTCGTCGGACAGCGGCATGGGATCGGGCAAGCCGGTCATGCCGGCCACAGCCGGTCGGCCGCCAGCGTCGCGAACAGGACGAGGATATAGCCGATCGAATAGCCGAACAGCCAGCGTTCCGCCTTCATCGCCGCCGGGGTCGGCGCGGCCGCCGCGACTACCCAGCCGGCCAGACCCAGGAAGACGGCCGACGCGACGCCCGCGACCGCGCCATAGGCCGGCCCTGCCAGCCCCAGCGCCCAGGGCGCGAGCGCCATCGCCGCCATGGCGACGGAATAGCCGAGCATCCGCCGCCGCGTGCGGGCCGCGCCCGCCACCACCGGCAGCATCGGCACGCCGCCCCTGGCGTAATCCTCGCGGATGAGCAGCGCCAGCGCCCAGCTGTGCGGCGGCGTCCAGAGAAAGATCAGGCCGAACATCAGGAGCGGCAGCAGCGCGACATGCCCCGTCGCCGCGACCCAGCCGACCAGCGGCGGAAAGGCGCCGGCCGCCCCGCCGATGACGATGTTCTGCGGCGTCCGCCGCTTCAGCCCGACGGTATAGACCAGCACGTAGAACAGGATCGACACCGCCAGCAGCAGCGCGGCGGGCACGTTCACCGCCAGCGCCATGAGCAGCACGGAGAACACGCCCAACCCGACGCCGAAATGCAGCGCGGTCGACGCCTCCATCCGCCCGGCCGGCAGCGGCCGGCGCGCGGTGCGCGTCATCAGCGCGTCGATATCGGCCTCGTACCACTGGTTGAGCGCCCCGGCGGACCCGGCGGCGAGCGCGATGCACAGGATCGTCGTCACCGCCAGCGCCGGCGGCAGCGCCACGGGGGCGGCCAGCATCCCGCACAGCGCGGTGAACACCACCGAACGCATGACGCGCGGCTTGGTCAGCGCGAACAGATCGCGCCAGTCGGCCGGCAGCATGCCGGTGGCGGCGGCGGAGCCGGCGGGCGGCAGGACGAAGGATCGGGAAGCCATGGCGGGGCCTATAGCGAGGTGCGGGCGCGAACGAAAGGGCACCTCCCTCCTCCGGAGAGAGGGTCAGTCGCGGGGATCGAGAGCGAGGTTCGTGCGGCTCGCGCGGTCCCTCTCCCGACCCTATCCCCGCGGGGATAGGGCGTTGGCGCTCACTTCGGGGCGATGACCATCAGCATCTGGCGGCCTTCCATGCGCGGGAACTGCTCGACCTTGGCGACCTCGGCGGTGTCGGTCTGCACGCGCTGGAGCACCTGCATCCCGAGCTGGCCGTGGGCCAACTCGCGGCCGCGGAAACGGAGCGTGCATTTCACCTTGTCGCCCTCGCCGATGAACTCGAAGATCTTCTTCATCTTGGTCTGGTAGTCGTGATCGTCGATGTTCGGCCGCATCTTGATCTCTTTGATCTCCTGCGTGTGCTGCGTCTTGCGCGCGAGGTTCGCCTTCTTCTGCGTCTCGTATTTGAACTTGCCGATGTCGAGGAACTTCGCCACCGGCGGATCGGCGTTGGGCGACACCTCGACCAAATCCAGCCCGACCTCGGCGGCCTGCTCCATCGCCTCGCGCGTGTAGAGGATACCCAGATTCTCGCCGTTCTCGTCGATCACGCGGACCTTGGGCGACTGGATGAACTCGTTGTAGCGCGGGCCGTTCAACGCGGCGGGAACGGGCGCGAAACCGCGGCGGGGCATCATTGGGGGTATGGCGACATCTCCACGGGAGTGAGTCCCGAAAGGCTTATTTAAGCCATCCGGGGCCGTTCGTGAAGGGTCCGCTTCCCGCCGGCGCGCCGATCCCTCGCCTTGGAGGGTGACGGCGGGCCGAGCCGCCGATAAGGGACGGCGATCATCCCCCGTCCCCCGCGCCGGAGCCCGCCTTGCCCCGCCTCGTCCTGATCCGCCACGGCCAGTCCGCCTGGAACCTGGAGAACCGCTTCACCGGCTGGTGGGACGTCGCCCTGACCGAGCGGGGCGTCGGCGAGGCGATCGCGGCGGGGGAGCTGATGGCGGCGCGCGGCCTCGACTTCGACCTCTGCTTCACCAGCCTCCAGACCCGCGCGATCAAGACGCTGAACCTGGCGCTGGAGGCGATGGACCGGCTGTGGCTGCCGGTCGAGAAGGACTGGCGGCTGAACGAGCGCCATTATGGCGGCCTGACCGGCCTCGACAAGGCCGAGACCACGGCGCGCCACGGCGAGGCGCAGGTGAAGGTCTGGCGGCGCAGCTTCGACACGCCCCCCCCGCCGCTGGCGCCGGGCGGCGAGTGGGATCTGTCGGGCGACCGCCGCTACGCCGGCATCGCGGTGCCCGCGACCGAGAGCCTGAAGGACACCATCGCGCGTGTGCTGCCCTGTTGGGAGGCGCGGGTCGCGCCGGCCCTGCGCGAGGGGCAGCGGGTCGTCATCTCGGCCCACGGCAATTCGCTGCGCGCGCTGGTCAAGCATCTCTCCCACATCCCCGACGACGAGATCACCGGGCTGGAGATCCCGACCGGCCAGCCGATCGTCTATGAACTGGACGACGATCTGGCGGCGACGGATCGCTATTACCTGTCCGAGCGGGGATGATGACCGAGACGGCTCCCCTGGTCGGCGTCATCATGGGCAGCCGGTCCGACTGGGAGACGATGCGCCGCGCCGCCGAAACGCTGGATGCGCTGGCGGTCGGCCACGAGGTGCGGGTCGTCTCCGCCCATCGCACCCCCGACCGCCTCTACGATTATGCCAAGGGCGCGGCGGGACGCGGCCTGCGCGCCATCATCGCCGGCGCGGGCGGGGCGGCGCATCTGCCGGGGATGACGGCGGCGATGACGCGGCTGCCGGTGCTGGGCGTGCCGGTGCGGTCGCGGGCGCTGAGCGGTCTCGACAGCCTCCTCGCCATCGTCCAGATGCCCGCCGGCGTCCCCGTCGGCACGCTCGCCATCGGCGAGGCGGGGGCGGTCAACGCCGCGCTGCTGGCCGCCGCGATGCTGGCGACGACGGACGAGGCGCTGGCGGCGCGGCTGGAGGCATGGCGCGCGGCGCAGACCGAGGCGGTCGGGCTTGACCCGGAATGAGGTGATCGCGCCCGGCGCGACGATCGGCATCCTTGGCGGCGGGCAGCTCGGCCGGATGCTGGCGATGGCGGCCGCCCAGCTCGGCTATCGCGCCCACATCTATTCGCCCGAGGCGAGCGGGCCGGCGACCGAGGTGGCGGCGGCCTGGACGCAAGGCTCCTACGAAGATGGCGCGGCGATGCGGGCGTTCGCCGACGCGGTCGACATCGTCACCTACGAGTTCGAGAATGTCGATCCGCGCGCCGTCGCCGGCCTGTCCGGCCGGGTGCCGGTGCGGCCGGCGACACGTTCGCTCGACGTCGCCCGCTACCGGCCCAACGAGAAGGCGCTGGTCGCCGAGCTGGGCGGCGCCACCGCCGCCTGGCGCCCGGTCGGGGACCTGCCCGCGCTGGCGGCGGCGCTGGCCGAGATCGGCACGCCGGCGATCCTTAAGACCACGTCGCTCGGCTATGACGGCAAGGGCCAGGCGCGGATCGACCGGCCGGAGGACGCGCGCGCCGCATGGGAAGCGATCGGCGGTCCGGAGCGGCCGGAGGCGGGCGTGCCGGCGATCGTCGAGCGGCGGGTCGACTTCCTCGCCGAGTTTTCCGTCATCCTGGCGCGCGGCGCGGACGGCGCGACGGTGGTGTGGGACGTGGCCCACAATATCCACCGCGACGGTATCCTCGATCGCTCGATCCTCCCCGCCCCGCCCGCCGTCCTGGACCAGGCGGAGGCGGCGGCCGCGATCGCCCGCGCCGTCGCCGGCCGGCTCGACCATGTCGGCGTGCTGACCTGCGAGTTCTTCGCCACGCCGCAAGGCCCGCTGTTCAACGAGATGGCGCCGCGCGTCCACAATAGCGGCCACTGGACCATCGAGGGGGCGACGACCTCGCAATTCGAGAACCACATCCGCGCCATCTGCGGCCTGCCGCTCGGCTCGCCCGCGCGGACGGCGGCGCGGGTGGAGATGCGCAACCTGATCGGCGACGAGGCGGACGACTGGCCCGTCATCCTCGGCCACCCCGCCGCCCGCCTCCACCTCTACGGCAAGAAGGAAGCGCGGCCGGGCCGGAAGATGGGGCACGTCACGCGCTTGGGGTGAGGCCCATGGACAGGACACCCAGTTCCCCGGCGCAGGCCGGGGCCCGGTCGGGGGACGACCATGATGAGCGAGACGCCCGAATCGAGGAGCCTTCCCAACTGGACCCCGGCCTACGCCGGGAACACCCAGACGACGCTACGCCCGCGTGCCCGTCAGCGGCCAGCTGCCGAAGGCGCCGGCCGCGACCGTGCCGGTCAGCGTGTCGCCGTCGACGGTCGCCTTGCCGGCGAGCGACATCGGCATCGGCACCTTCAGCTGCATCTTGAAGCTGATCGCGTCGCCGTCGACCCGCCCGTCCTCCAGGTCGAGCGAGCCGAGCTGGCCCGAGGCGGTGCCGGTGAAGCCGCCGTCGCCGGCGGACCGGATCGTCATGAGCAGCGATTGCGGGCCCATCGGGCTCGATACGGTACAGTTCCACGCGCCATCAACGGTCGCCATCTTCACGTCTCCTCATTCGGCCGGCATGGCGGCGGATTCCTCGACCGGCAAGCCGAGATCCTTCAACTGCCCGCGCACCTTGGCGGCATCGCCGACGACGATCCACGTCAGCCGCGCCGGATCGATCGCGGCGCGCGCCGCCGCGTCCAGCCGCGCCGCGGTCTGCGCGCGGTACAGCGCCGGCAGCCGCGCCTGGTAATCGTCCGGCCGGCCGAGCAGCTCGTTCAGCCGGATCGCCCCCAGCACCGCGTCGCCGGTCTCGTAATCGCCCGGCAGCGAGCGGATCGCGCCGTCGACGGTGCGGCGAAGCTCCGCCGGGGTGACGCCGTCGGTCGTCAGGAAGGCGGTAATGTCCTGGCGGATCGCCCGGATCGAATCGCCGGTGCGGTCGGTCTGCACCGGCGCGTAGATCAGGAACGGCAGCGCCTGCGCCAGCCGGTTGACGCTGGAGCGCACGCCATAGGCCCAGCCCTTGGTCTCGCGCAGGTCGCTGTTCAGCCGCGACAGGAAGCTCTCGCCCAGCACGTCGTCGGCCGACAGCAGGTCTTCGAGCCGGTCCGGCCCCCGGCCCGGCAGCAGCGCGCCGGCCAGGATGAAGGATTGCGGCGATCCGGGCCGGTCGACCAGCAGGATGCGCGGGCGCGGCGCGGGCGGCGCGGCGGCGAAGCGCTTCACCCCCTTCGCCACCCCCGGCACGGGTCGCCAGTCGCCCAGACTCCGCTCCAGCGCGGGGCGCAGCTCGGCCAGCGGGCGGTCGCTGACGACGAACAGCTTCGCGTCGTCGGGGCGCAGCCAGGCGTCGTGGAAGGCGCGCAGCTCGGCCGGGGTGACGGCGGCGACCGCCTTCGGATCGCCGGTGCCGCTGAACGGCACGCCATAGGGATGGCCGGCGCCGAACAGGATCGGCGGGATGACGCGCGACGCGATCCCCTGCGCCTCGGCCAGCTCGCCCCTGATGCGGGTCAGCTGGGCAGTGCGCAGCCGCTCCACCTCGGCCGGCGCGAAGGCGGGATTGCGGACGATGTCGGCGAACAGGTCGAGCGACGGCTGCAGGTTGGCCGACAGCGCCGAGAGCCACAGCGCGGTTCGGTCCATCGACGCCCCCGCGCCGATCGATGCGCCCAGCCGCTCCTCCTCCTCGGCGATCTGCGTCGAATCGCGCGTCGCCGTGCCCTCGTCGAGCAGCGCCAGCATCAGCGACTGGGTGCCCAGGCGTTCATGCGGATCGGCGGCGTGGCCGGCGTCGAAGGACAGGGCGAGCCGGGTCAGCGGCACCGCCGTGCGCCTGGCATAGACGATCTCGATCCCGTTCGAGAGCCGCGCCCGCTCCACGCCCGGAAAGGCGAGGTCGGCGATCTCGCCCACCGTGGGCGCGGCGCGGGCGGGCCTGGCCGGGTCCTGCGGCGGGGCGGCGGCGGCAGGGGCGGCGGGCGGCGGGGCCGGTTCCTCCTGCGGGGCGCGATCGCCCGGCGTGACGGTGACGGCGTTCACCGGGCGCGACAGCCAGCGCGCCATCGCCGCCTTCACCTGCGCCGGGGTGGCGGCGGCATAGGCGGCGAGCTGCTTCCTGTAGAAGTCGGGGTCGTTCGCGTAGAGCGCGCCCTCGGCCAGCGTTACCGCCTTGCCGCCGAAGCCGCCGACCTGCTCCAGCCCGGCCAGCCGGCCGGCCACCTCGCGCGTGGCGACGCGCCGCACCTCGTCGGCGGTCGGCCCGGTGCGGATGAAGTCGGCGACGATCTCGTCCAGCCGCCGGCCGACCGCGACCGGGTCCTTGCCCGGCGCCACGTCCACCACCACCTGGTAGAAGCCGACCCGCTCCAGCGCGTCGGTATCGGCCGAGACCGCGACGGCGAGCTTCTCCCGCCGGACCAGGATGTTGTCCAGCCGCGAGCTGGCGAGGCCGCCCAGCACCGTCGCGCCGACGTCCAGCGGCACCGCGTCGGGATCGGACAAGCCCGGCACCGCCCAGTTGCGATAGAGCCGCGTCGTCGCCACCCGGTCGACCAGCCGCTGGTCGACCCGCGCCGGCAGGCTCGGCACCGTGGCGGCGGCCGGGGCCGCGTCCGGCCCGCGCGGGATGTCGCCGAAATAGCGCGCCACCAGCGGCTTCGCGGTGGTCTCGTCGATATCGCCGGCCAGCACCATCACGGCGTTGTTCGGCCCGTATTTGGCGCGGAACCAGGCGCGCACCGTGGCCAGCGTCGCGGCGTCGAGATCGGCGATCGAGCCGATCGTGGAATGACGATAGGGATGGCCGTCCGGGAACAGCGTCGCGAGCCGGATATAGTCGGTCAGGCCGAACGGCTCGTTGTCGCCTTGGCGCTTCTCGTTCTCGACCACGCCGCGCTGCGCGTCGAGCTTGGCCTGCGTCACGGCGCCGAGCAGATGCCCCATGCGGTCGCTTTCGAGGAACAGCGCCAGCGGCAGCGCCGGCGTCGGCACCGTCTCGAAGTAATTCGTCCGGTCGAACGAGGTCGAGCCGTTGGGCGACGTCGCGCCGGCCGCGGTCAGCACCGCGTCCATCCCCTCGGGCGCGTTCTCCGATCCGCCGAACATCAGATGCTCGAACAGATGGGCGAACCCCTGCTCGCCCGCCGGCTCGTCCTTCGAGCCGACGTGATACCAGACCGAGACGGCGACGATCGGCGCCTTGCGATCGGTATGGACGATGACGCGCAGGCCGTTGGGCAGGGTGAAGGCCGACCAGGGAATGGCGACCTGGGCGACGAGCTCGGCGACCGGAACGGGTGCCGCCGGCGCCGCGGAGAGCGGCGCGAGCGCGAGCAAAGCGGCGGCGAGCCAGGCGGCCTTCCAGATCACTTGGCGAGATCGCGCCGCACGACGTAGCAGTTGAACTCCAGCGGGTTCAGGATGGTCTCCGGATGGACCGGATACATGCCGACGAGATCGAACCCGGCCGCGAAGAACGTCTCCAGGCTCTCGATCATCCCGGGGCTGTCCTCATAGAGCCGGCGCATGGCGACCTCGCTCATCATGCCGACGAAGCGCCGGATCGCCTCCCCCGCGCCCCCGATGACCTGAAGGTCGAAGCCTTGCGTGTCCATCTTCAGGAACGGCCGGGTGAAGCCATGCTCCGCCGCCAGCGCGTCGATCGTGCCCGCGATCGTCTTCACCGGCACGTCGATCACCCGCTCGACGATATTGGCGTCGCTATAGGCCAGCTCTTCCTCGGCGGTCGGCGAGCGGAAGGAGGAGAAGACGTCCCACTTCATGACGTTGAACGGCAGCACCGCCTCTTCGGCGCCGAGCGCGTAATTGTAGACATGCCAGTGCGGATCGCTGGAGGATGCCTGCTGTAGCTGCGCGAAGGCCCGGGGCGCCGGCTCGAACGACAGGATCCTGCCGCCGAAGCCGGCCTTGCGCAGCGACTGGCCATACTGGCCGATATTCGCGCCGACATCGAAGATGCAGTCCGGCGCCAGCGCCGCGAACAGCTTACCGGCGAACTGCTCCTCCGGCCACAGGCCGCCGCCGCTCTTCTGGATGATGTGGACGCCGACCGCATCGCCGACGGCATCCGCGATCCGCCGCTTCAAACCTGCCACGCAACTGCCTTTCGTGCCGGGAAATGCCGTCGCCCGAAAGCGATAGTGCGATGATCGCGGGGCCGCAATGCCGGCGATGGCGACATCGAACCGCGACGTGGCATAGGCCGTTACAGGTGCCGGGCGGCATCCATGCGTTGATGCGGGATTCGGATGACGGCGATGCCATAGCTCGTCGGCCGAAAGTAGATGACGTGCCGCTCGACGTTGCGCCGCCGATAACCCGGCCGAATGTCGCCGCAACCTTGCGCCTGCTGTGGCGCTTCGGCCAGATCGGCGCAGGCGGCCTCGACAAAATCGGTGTAGCGCATGGCTTGGAGCAGGCCCCACTGGGCCACCGTATAGTCGAACACTCCGTCAAGGTCGCTTCGCGCTCTCGGACTGAGCCGGTATTCAGCCATGCCGGGTGATTTTGCGCTGCTTGAAGGCGGCAAAGTCGAACCGCTCCGGCTCGCCGCTCCGTTCGCCCTCGATCAGCGCCTGACGGATACTCTCGACTTCGAAGCCCCGCTCCTGCTCGCGCCGGATAAGATCGCCGATTGCCTCGCTGTCATCGGTGTAGCTGCCCGCTTCGATCTGGGCGGCGATCCACGCATCCTGCTGTTCGGTAAGGGTGATGGTCTTGCGCACGGTCGCCATGTCCGGCCTCCAATTTGCCAGCGGAACACCGCCTCATACTACGCGGCCCAGGCGCTTACGACTTCCCCGCCGCCCCGCGCAGGCGGTCGCCGATGCGGAGCGCGGCCTGCTGCATCCGTGGCGGCACCCAGTCCTGCACCCAGTGATAATAGGCGGTCGGCCAGTCGCGCCGGTCGCCGCTGGCCGGGCGCGGCTGGAAATTGGTGCTGCGCGACGGGAGCGCGACGGCGCCCCGGTCCAGCGCGGTATAGTAGTAGGTCGCGATCGAGCGGCGGTCGCGTTCCGGCGGGCAGGCCAGCGGGTCGGGATGGCCGTGATAGCTGTCGAGCGCGGTGTTGAAGATCAGCGCGCGGCCGATCGTCGGCGCGACGCTCTTCTCCTTGCGCTTCATCCGGCGGTCCCACAATTCCAGCGCGCCGCCGTAATCGGGGCTCCAGTCCTCGTTGAGATAGACCAGCAGGTTCAGCCGGCGCTCGGTCTTCATCCGGCCGTGGATATTGAAGTCGGCATGGACGCCGAGATGGCCGCCGGCCCGCGTCAGATGCAGCCCGCCGCCGTCCAGATAGGGATCGCCGATCAGCCCCTCGATCCCGGTCAGCTCCTCCAGGAAGCCGAGAAAGGCCTGGCCGTTCAGCTCGGCCAGCAGGTTGCGGGTCCGCCCGCGCGGCACCTCCTGGGCGTGGAACTGGAACTTCAGCCGCTCCTGCTCGCGATCGAAATGATGCTTGCCCTCGGTCGAGGGGTAGTGGGCGGCGACGTCGCGCAGCAGCCCGGCGTCGAGGAAGTCGTCGATCACGACATGGGGAAACGGCTCGGCCGCGCGATAGGCCTCGCCGAGCGCGCGCCCGGCGGCGCGGCATTCGGCCTCGTCGAAATGGAGATAGTCGTCGGTGCGGTGGAGGGTAAGCAGGCTCATCGGCGGCACCTTCGCATGGGCGGGCTGCGATCCGATCGCTCCATAGCGGGCAAAGATTGCCGCGTCATTATCCCCGGCGCCTTTCCAGCGACCGGCGGATTGCTTTACCGGACGGCGATGCAGCGCCTGCGCCCGATCACGACCCGCCTGCGCCGCAGGCTGACCGGCCGCACCGTGTGGCGGGACGCGACCCGGATCGAGGAGCTGGCGCCGGCGACGGTCAGGGTCGAGCCCGCCGCGCTGTCGCTGCCCGGCGAGATCGACCGCGTGGTCGCCTTCTGCGAGGGGCTGGAGCCGGCGGCGGTGCGCGCCGACATGGCGGAGCGCGAGGCGCGGCATCCGCCGACGCTGGCCTGTCGCTTGTCCGATGCGGTGATCGCCGACGGCTGCCTCTACACCGCCCGCTCCTTCGCCAAGCTGCGCGACGAGGGCCGCCGGCCGCTCATCGCCGGGCGGATGATCGGGCGGGACGGCGGCCAGCTCTGCACCGACGAGCTGGTC